>JAJZNI010000046.1 GCA_021847925.1 bacterium | reverse complement strand
GTGGACACGGCGGGCGTGGACGTGACCGCGCATGCCGGCCCGGGCCCGCGACCGGCGGTCTACTCGCGGGTGCTCCTCAAGTTCTCGGGCGAGGCGCTGCTGGGCGGCGCCCCCTCGGGATTCGACATGGACACCGTGCGGCTCATCGCCCAGCAGGTGCGCCGCGTGGTGGCCCGAGGCGTGGAGCTGGCCATCGTGGTGGGGGGGGGCAACATCGTGCGCGGGCTCGACCTCAGCCGGCGCGACGGCATCGACCGGGTGACCGGCGACTACATGGGGATGCTGGCCACGGTGATCAACGCCCTGGCCCTCCGCGACGCCATCCAGGGGCTGGGGATGCAGTGCCGCGTCCAGAGCGCCATCGCCATGCAGCAGGTGTGCGAGCCCTTCATCCCGCTGCGCGCCGTCCGACACCTCGAGAAGGGGCGCGTGGTGATCCTCGCGGGGGGGCATGGGAGCCCGTTCTTCACCACCGACACCACGGCCGCGCTGCGCGCCGCGGAGATCGGGGCGCAGGTGCTCCTCAAGGCCACCAAGGTCGACGGGATCTACACGGCCGACCCCCTCATCGATCCCTCCGCGCGGCGCCTGGCCCACCTCTCCTACCTGGAGGTGCTGAACCGCGGCCTCACGGTGATGGACAACACGGCGCTCACCCTGTGCATGGACAACCACATGCCGATCGTGGTCTTCGACCTGCTCGCGGAGGGGAGCCTGGAGAAGGTGATCCTGGGTGAGCCGGTGGGGACGCGGGTGGACGCGGAGGCGGAGGCGGAGGCGTGAGCGACCCGGGGAAGGCGGCGGAGGCGCTCGCCCAGATCGAGGAGCGGCTGGTCGACGCCGAGGTCCGCATGGAGAAGAGCATCGAGGCGCTCCACAAGGAGCTCAGCACCATCCGGACCGGGCGGGCCAGCCCGACCCTGGTGGAACGGCTGCAGGTGGAGTACTACGGTACCGCCACCCCGCTCCAGACCATCGCCTCCATCTCCACACCCGAGGCGCGGCTTCTGGTCATCCGCCCCTACGAGCGCGGCATGATCGGCCCGATCGAGAAGGCCATCCTCCGCTCCGAGCTGAGCCTCACCCCGAGCAACGACGGCGAGGTGATCCGGATCAGCATCCCCCAGCTCACCGAGGAGCGGCGCCACGAGATGGTCCGTCTCTGCGCCCGCCACGCCGAGGAGGCCAAGATCGCGATCCGCAACATCCGTCGCGACGAGAACGACTACCTCAAGCGGGTCGAGAAGGAGGGACACATCAGCCGCGACGACGTGGACCGCTCGCTCACCGAGGTGCAGCGCATCACCGACCAGTTCGTGGCGAGGGTCGACGAGGTCGCGAAGCGCAAGGAGGCCGAGATCCTCGAGGTCTGAGAGCCCGCCCGGCGCCCGGCGTCTCCCACCCCGCCGCGGGCCGGCGGGCGGGCGCCCGGGCCGGCCCCCATCGCCACCGCGCCGGAGCGTCATCCCGCTTCGAGCGCCGGCCGGTGGCGCTCCGGCGTGGGAGACTATGGGGCGGCCACGCGGTGGCCCGTCCGCGGTGCCGCGAAACGGGCCGCCCTCCGCCCGCGTTCCCCGGGAGACCATGCTCCGCCCCCCTCCACCCACCGCCGTCCCCGCGCCCAGCGGGCCGGACCTCCCCCGCCACGTGGGGATCATCATGGATGGCAACGGTCGGTGGGCGCGGCGCCGGCACCTGCCGCGCGCGGCCGGCCACCGCGCGGGCGTGCGCGCGATCCGCAGGGTGATGGAGGCCTTCAACGAGGCCGGAGTCCACATCCTCACCCTCTACGCCTTCAGCACCGAGAACTGGCAGCGCCCGCGCGGGGAGGTCAGCTCGCTGATGCGGCTCTTCCAGGACACCCTGGACACGGAGGTGGATGAGCTGGATGCCAAGGGGGTCCAGCTCCGCATCATCGGCGACCGGGAGCGTCTCTCGTCCCGCCTGCGCCAGAAGGTGGAGGAGTGCGAGGCGCGGACGTCGCACAACCGGTCCAACCTGCTGAACGTCGCCATCAACTACGGGGGGAGGAGCGAGCTGGTGGAGGCCATCCGGGAGCTGGCCGAGCGCGGGGCCGACCTTCGCGCCCTGGACGAGGCGACCCTCTCCTCCGCGCTCTACACGTCCGGGCTTCCCGATCCCGACCTGATCATCCGCACGGCCGGGGAGCTGCGCGTCAGCAACTTCCTGCTCTGGCAGGGGGCGTACGCGGAGCTGCACGTGACGGACGCCCTCTGGCCCGACTTCGGCTCCGCGGAGGTCGCGGCGGCCCTGAGCGACTTCGGCTCCCGGCAGCGGAGGTTCGGCCAGGTGGTGGAGCCCGGCGGGCCCCACGGCGTGGCCTCGCGAGCGGTCTGAGCGCCCGGCGGTCGCGGGTCGCGCGCACCGACCGATGCCGCGCTGTCCGATGATCGGCCGGTGAACCCACCGCTGCCCCCCGCCTCCGAGGTCGCGCCGAGGGACCCCGCGGCCCCGCCACCGGCGCACCCCGGGCCGGGGCCCGCCCCCGGTCCGCTTCGCGGCCTCCCGGTGCGGACCGCCTCGGCTGCCGTCCTGCTGGTTGTCGTCGCACTGGTCCTGCTGGCGGGCGGGGTGCCGCTCGCCGTCCTGGTCGGGGTGGCGGCCGCGCTCGCCGCCTGGGAGCTGCGCGCCCTCCTCCAGCGGCTGCCGGCCGAGGCGCCGCTCTGGCTCGTCGGCGGGCTCGCCGTGTGGCTCGCCGAGCGGCCGGTGCTGCCGGGGCCGGGTGGGAACACGGGGCTGATCCTGGCGGCGGCCGTGCTGGGCGGGGTGGTCGCCGGGGTGCTCCTCCGCGTCCCCTGGTCGGGGTGGGCGGCGGGGATCGCCGGCGGCGTCTACCTGGGCATCGGGCTGGGCAGCCTGCTCGCCCTCGACCACTGGCCGGGGGCGGGCCCCGACGAGGGGGTCCGCATCCTCGCCGTCGTCATCGGGGCGGTGATCGCCACCGATACCCTGGCGTACTTCACCGGCATGGCGGTCGGTCGCCACCGCCACCCCTTCTTCCCGGCGCTGTCCCCGCGGAAATCGCGCGAGGGCGCCATCGGGGGGGTGCTGGGGGCGGTCGCGGTGGCGGGCGTCGCGGGCACCCTGTGGCTCGGTCTCGGGGCGGCTCTGGCCGTCGGGCTCGGCCTCGCGGTCGGGATCGCCGCGGAGGCCGGCGACCTCGCGGAGTCGGCCCTCAAGCGGCAGGCGGGGGTCAAGGACTCGGGCCGGCTCATCCCCGGGCACGGGGGCCTCCTGGACCGCATCGACAGCCTGCTCCTGGCCGGGGCCGCGGCCTACGTGCTCCTCATCCTCGCCGGGTTCCATTAGCAACGGGGCGGGCGCTCCGGCCGGGCCCCTCCCGGCACCCGGCGCGCCCGATCGCCGCCGGGCCCACAACCCGGAAGCGCCACGCCGGGCGCCGCGTAGGGCAAGCTGTGCTCCATGGCCCCACGCCGCGTGATCCTGCTGGGGGCGACCGGCTCCATCGGCCGCCAGGCGGTGGACGTGATCTCCCGGTTCCCGGACCGCTTCCGGCTGGTCGGGGTGGTGGGCGGGCACGACGTGGCCGCCCTGCGTCGCCTCAGCGAGGAGATGGGCGTCGCGCACGCGGCGGTGGTGGCGCCGCCCGCTGGCGCCGAGGTGCCTGCGGGCTTGGGGGTGGGGATGCAGGCGGCCTGCGAGATCGCGGCGCTGCCCGCCGACATCGTCTGCGTCGCCATCACCGGGGCGGCCGCGCTGCGACCCACCCTGGCGGCGCTGCAGGCGGGGACCGCGGTCGCCACCGCCACCAAGGAGGTGCTGGTGATGGCCGGAGAGGTGGTGCGCGCCCGCGCCCGGGCCTCCGGCGCCCGGATCCTCCCCATCGACAGCGAGCACTCCGCGCTGTGGCAGTGCCTGCGCGGCGAGGACCCCGCCAGCGTGAGCCGGTTGATCCTCACCGCGAGCGGCGGCGCCTTCCGCGACCGCGACCCCGCCACCCTCGCCGCGGCGACCCCCGAGGAGGCGCTTCGGCACCCCAACTGGAGCATGGGGCCCAAGGTGACGATCGACTCCGCCACGCTGATGAACAAGGGGTTGGAGGTCATCGAGGCGCACTT
>JAJZNI010000051.1 GCA_021847925.1 bacterium | reverse complement strand
GCCGGGTCCGGTCAGCCGCATCGCCCCGAAGCCGAGACGGTGCACCACCACCTGCCCCCCGATCGCGAACGTGCCACTTGCCGTCGCCGGTCGCTCGATGGCTGTGTCGGCCATGCTCATCTCCCCTTGACCGCGGCCCCGCGCCGCCGTCCCCGCCCATGCTGGCACACGGGCCTCCTCCGAGGCTTGGCCAGCGGGCGGAAGCCTAGAATGAGGGCGCGATGAGCGAGGTGAGCGGCCCGGGCGCCGCCGGGGCCAACGGAACGACCGCGGCGCCGGCCGGTGGGGAGCAGCGCGGAGGTCTGCGCGTCAAGCGCGGTCTCGCCGAGATGCTGAAGGGCGGCGTGATCATGGACGTGGTCACCGCCGAGCAGGCCAGGGTCGCCGAGGAGGCCGGCGCGGTCGCGGTGATGGCCCTGGAGCGGGTGCCCGCGGACATCCGCCGGGAGGGCGGCGTCGCGCGGATGAGCAGCGTCACCCTGATCAAGGAGATCATGGCCGCGGTCACCATCCCGGTGATGGCCAAGGCGCGCATCGGCCACTTCGTGGAGGCCCAGGTGCTGCAGGCTCTGGGCATCGACTACGTCGACGAGTCCGAGGTCCTGACCCCCGCCGACGAGGAGCACCACATCGACAAGTGGGCCTTCACCGTTCCCTTCGTCTGCGGGGCGCGCGACCTGGGCGAGGCGCTCCGCCGCATCGGCGAGGGGGCGGCGATGGTCCGGACCAAGGGGGAGGCCGGCACCGGCAACGTCGTCGAGGCGGTCCGCCACATGCGCGCCGTCCAGGGCGGCATCCGCCACCTGCGCTCGCTGCGCGCGGATGAGCTGATGGCCGAGGCGAAGCGGCTCGGAGCCCCCTACGAGCTGCTGCGCGAGGTGGCCGAGACCGGCAGGCTGCCGGTGGTGAACTTCTCCGCCGGCGGCATCGCCACTCCCGCCGACGCCGCCCTGATGATGCAGCTCGGCGCCGACGGCAACTTCGTGGGGAGCGGCATCTTCAAGAGCGAGGACCCCCTCGGGTACGCCAGGGCGATCGTGGCCGCCACCACCTACTACGACAAGCCCGAGGTCATCGCCGAGGTCAGCGCCGGCCTCGGTCCGGCGATGCGCGGCCTGGACGTCGCCTCCATGCCCCGGGAGGAGCTCCTCGCCACCCGCGGCTGGTGACCGGGGCCGATGGGCGCTGCTGTGGGTACACTGACGGCAGTGGTCGATACGCTGCCGGCGCCGTCCCGAGGGGGCGGCCCGCGTGCCGGGGGGGACTGAGGCCATCGTCCGGGTAGGAGCGCTGGCCCTGCAGGGGGACGTGCGTGAGCACCTCGCGGCGCTCCGCGCGGCGCACTGCGACGCGATCGCGGTGCGGACCGCGGCCGAGCTCGAGGCGGTGGACGCGCTCGCCATCCCGGGGGGGGAGTCGACGACCATGAGCCGGTTGATCCGCGCCTTCGGTCTCGAGGCGCCGCTGCGCCGCCGCCTCGCCGACGGGATGCCCACCCTCTCCACCTGTGCCGGGACCATCCTGCTGAGCCGCGAGATCCGCGACGGCACCGGCGACCAGCTCGCCCTCGGCGTGCTCCACCTGACCACCCGTCGCAACGGCTACGGGCGGCAGCTCGACTCCTTCGAATTCGACCTGGAGATCCCCGAGATCGGGGCGCCGGCCTTCCGAGCCGTCTTCATCCGCGCCCCGGTGATCGAGGCCGTGGGTCCCGGCGTCGAGGTGCTCGCCGTCCAGGGGGGGCGGCCGGTCGCGGTGCGCCAGGGGCGCCACCTCAGCCTGACCTTCCACCCGGAGATGACCGCCGATCACCGCCTCCATCGCCTCTTCGTCGAGGGTCTCGAGCGGGTGGTGGAGGGCGCCGCATGAACGTCCGGCCCGCCTCCTTCCGCGACCTCGCCCGCATCGAGCAGCTCTACAGCGAGGCGAGCTCCTCCGACGAGCTGACCGGGCAGCTCCTTCCCGACAGCCCCGTGCCCCAGGCGACGCTGCTCCGGCTCTGGTACGCGATCAGCAAGACCGTCTCCTCGCTGGTCCCCTTCTCGGCGGGCGCGAGCGGCGACACCCTCTTCGTCGCCGAGACCCAGCGCGAGGGCATCGTCGGCTTCATCCAGGCCCAGGCGCCACCGGGCCGGTCGGACACCCTGCAGATCCTCAACCTCTGCGTGGGGGCCACCGCCACCGGTCACTTCGCGCGCGAGCAGCTCCTCGTCCATCTGACCAACCACGGCATGGAGCACGGGGTCCACCGCTTCCTGGTGCGCCTCCCCCTGGACCACGCGCTGGTCGGCCTCTTCCTGGAGAGCGGCTTCGTCCAGCTCGCCACCGAGCAGATCCTCTACTGCGACGACGTTCCCGCCGCGTCCGCGGGGGCGGCCCGGCTGCGACCCGCCCGCCGCGAGGACGTGGGGGCGATCTACCTCCTCTACCTGCGCGCCACGCCTTCCCAGGTGGCGAGCCTCGAGGGCGCCTCGCTCAAGAGCTGGCAGTCCGGCTTCGCCGACGGGGCCATGGCGCGTGTCGGCCGCGACGACGTCCGCCACTATGTCGCCGAGGAGCCCGGCGTGGTGGGCTGGGCCGCCATCCGCCCGGCGTCGGCGACCCGCCCGACGCTGCTCTCCCTGATGTGCGACGGCCATGACCCCCGGTTGCGCGAGCGGGTGGTCGAGGGCGCCCTGCGCGAGCTGCCCGCGGGTCCGGTGTCCTCGGTGCTGCGCCACTACGACTCGGAGTTGATCCGCAGCCTGCAGAATCGCGGCTTCGCCATCTACGGCACCCAGGTCCTGCTGGTGCGCGACCTCGCCAGCAGGGTGCGGCTGCGCACCGCTCCGGCGCGCAAGAAGCCGGTCCTGATCCACGCCCATCTGGCCCAGACGGTCCCGCACTCACGCCCCTCGCTGCAGATCGTGGGCCCGGGCGGGGAGGTGCCCCCACGGCAGTGACGCGCGGCGAGTACGGGTCGGCGTGGGAGGAGGAGCTGGCGCTGCTCTTCGACGCGCTGCCGCCGAGCATCGCCGCCGCGGCGCAGCACGCGGCCGCCCATCGCGGCGACCTCCTCGAGGTCGTGCTCGACCTGGGCCGCGAGCCCGAGGCGCGCTTCGCCGACGGCGAGGTGATCCTCGACAAGGTGCCGGTCGCCCGCGACGACCTGGAATACGTCACCGAACGGGTCGGTGACTTCGGCGATGACAACCGCGCCGGCATCGAGCGCACGCTGCACCGGATCAGCGCCATCCGCAACCGCGCCGGGACGATCGTCGGCCTCACCTGCCGGGTGGGGCGCGCGGTGACGGGGACGGTGGACATCATCAAGGACATCGTGGTCCAGGGACGCTCCATCCTCCTGCTCGGCGCTCCCGGCATCGGCAAGACCACCATGCTTCGCGAATGCGCGCGCGTCCTCGCCGACGAGCAGGGCAAGCGGGTCGTCATCGTGGACACGTCGAATGAGATCGGCGGTGACGGGGACATCCCCCATTCGGGCATCGGCCGGGCGCGAAGGATGCAGGTGCAGACGCCCACCAAGCAGCACGCGGTGATGATCGAGGCGGTGGAGAACCACATGCCCCAGGTCATCGTCATCGACGAGATCGGCACCGAGCTCGAGGCGGCGGCGGCTCGCACCATCGCCGAGCGTGGTGTGCAGCTCGTGGGCACGGCCCACGGCCTCACCCTCGACAACCTGCTCGTCAACCCCACGCTCAACGATCTCCTCGGCGGCATCCAGACGGTGACGCTCTCCGACGAGGAGGCGCGCCGCCGCGGGACCCAGAAGTCGGTGCTGGAGCGCAAGGCGCCCCCGACCTTCGACGTGCTGGTGGAGATCCAGGAACGCGACCGGGTGGCGGTGCACATGCCGGTCGACGAGACCGTCGACGAGGCTCTGCGCGGGCGCTACAAGCCCCCGCAGATCCGGATGCGCGGCGAGTCCGGCCAGATCATCAGCCGCATCGACACCACGGCGCGGGCCGCGGCGTTCGAGCCGGCTCCCTTCGGCAACGGCCGCCGCGGCCGCGAGCGCGAGCGTCGCCGGCGCGGCTTCGACGTCGACGAGTACATCGCCAACCAGCAGCGCCTTCGCCGCGACACGCTCGAGGCCCAGGGCGGCGTGCGCCCCGGGCAGCCGCTCGCCATCTTCCCCTACGGCGTGTCGCGCAGCTACCTCGAGCAGTCGGTTCGCGAGCTGAAGCTGCCGGTGCGCATCCAGCACCACGTCGAGGACTCCGACATGGTGATCACCCTGAAGAGCTACTACCGGCGCAAGGACTCGCCGGTGCGCGCCGCGGAGTCCTCGGGCATCCCCATCCAGGTGCTGCGCAGCAACAGCGTGGCGCAGATCAAGGGAGCGCTGTCACGCGTCTACGGCGTCGAGGGGTCCGATCCGACCGAGGTGGCCCTGCAGGAGGCTCGCGAGGGCATCGCCCGCGCCCGCCAGCTCGGCGGCGAGGTGGAGCTGGCGCCGCAGAACTCGTATGTGCGGCGGCTCCAGCACCAGCTCGTCGAGCAGCACGAGATGAGCGCTCTGAGCCGCGGTGAGGAGCCCAACCGCCACCTGGTCATCCTGGGGTCTCCCACCGCGTAGCGGGAGCCGAGGCGGCTCCCGCATACTCGCTGCGCGATGTCGGAGTGGCCTGGCTACTTCATCTCCCTGGAGGGGATCGACGGCGCCGGCAAGAGCACGCTGGCGGCCGCCCTCGCCGGCGAGCTGAGCCGGCACGGGTACGACGTGGTCACGCTGCGGCCGAGCGACACCGAGCTCGGCGAGCTGGTGCGCGGCTACCTCCTCGAGCACCACCAGGTGCCCGTCGACTCGTGGACCGAGGCGCTGCTCTTCAACGCGGGGCGGGTGCAGCTCCTCCGCGAGCGGATACTCCCGGCGCTCAAGACCGGGGCGGTGGTGATCGCCGACCGCTACGCCGACTCCACGCTCGCCTACCAGGGAGGGGGCCGCGGCCTGCCCCTCTCCGGGCTCCACTGGCTCCATCGCGAGGCCTGCCGGGACGTCTGGCCCGACCTCACCTTCCTGCTCCACCTGCCGCGCAGCATCGCCGAGGAGCGGCAGCGCTCCCAGCAGCTCCCGCTGGACCGCTTCGAGGCCGACGCCAACGGCTTCCACGAGGCGGTGCGCTCCGCCTTCGAGGAGCTGGCGGCGGCGTACCCGGAGCGCATCGTCAAAGTCGACGCCGGGCGTTCCCCCACCGCGGTGTTCGCCGAGATCTGCGAGATGGCCCTGCGCCGCCTGGCCGGCCGCCGCACGCCCCCGCGTCCCTGACCACCCGGCGTCAGCCGGGCGCGATCACCACCTCGCCGGCGGTGACCACGCGCTCCACGAGGGTGCCGGCCAGGTGGACGCGGACGCCGGGGATCCCCGGTGCCCCGGGCTCCCAGCCGTCGGCGTAGAGCCGGCGGGCCTCGCCCCAGGTGGTCGCGCTCCGGGTCTGGCGGCCATCCGTGAAGGAGATGGCGCCGGGCCGGCTGGGATAGCCGAAACCCACCTCGCCTCCCGTCGAGAGGTGGGCGCGAACGCCGCCGAGGGGGCGGTCGTCCGCAACCGGCGGCGGCTCGGCCAGCAGGGCCTCCGCGAGGCTCGGCATCGTCCCGCTGGCCGCCCCGGCGCGCACCGCCATCCGCGAGGCGTGGCGCTCGGCCCGATCCCGCCGGCGGCGCTCGGTCGCCACCTCCTCGCGGCGCGCACGAATCTCGCGGAGCACCCGATCGTACGGGGCCATGGCGGCGCGGGCGGCGCGCTCGGCGCGGCGCAGCTCCTCCTCCTGCGCCTCCAGCGCGGCGCCATCCATCTCGCGCAGGCGCTCGGGCTCGACCCGCTCGGGGAGCGCGGGCGGGGGAGGGGGTGCGGAGGGGACGCTCATGGCCCCATGATGGAGCAGACATGTCCGATCCCGGCCCCCCCGTCCGCCGGGCCCGCGAGGGCGCCGTCACCGTGCTCGGCATCGACCACCCCCCGGTCAACGCCATCAGCGGGGCGGTGGTGGCGGGCCTGCTCGAGGGCCTCACCGCCGCGGAGGCGGATCCCTCCTGCCGGGCACTCCTGCTCACGGGCGAGGGGCCCCGCTTCTTCTCGGCGGGGGCCGACGTCACCGAGTTCGGGGGCGGGGCGGAGGCACTGGCCGGAGCGGTCGAGGTGACCCGGCGCCTGGAGGCCTCGCGCCTCCCCGTGGTGGCGGCGGTCAACGGCATCGCCTACGGGGGCGGCTGCGAGCTGGCCCTGGCCTGCGACGTGCGCGTCTGCAGCGAGGAGGCGCGCTTCGGCCAGCCCGAGATCAGGCTGGGCATCATCCCCGGCTGGGGCGGCACCCAGCGGCTGCCTCGCCTGGTCGGTCGCGGGCCCGCCCTCGAGATGCTGCTCACCGGCGAGCCCGTCGGCGCGGCCCGGGCCCTGGAGCTCGGGCTCGTGACCCGGGTGGCGGCTCCCGAGGCGCTGGCCACCGAGGCCCTGGCCGTGGCGTCGATGCTCGCCGAGCGCCCCCCGCTGGCCGTGGCGGCGATCAAGCGCGCCGTGCGCGGGGGGCTCGACGCAACCCTGGACGAGGGGCTGCGGCTGGAGGCCGCCGAGTTTGCCCGCCTGCTCGCCACCGCCGACGCCGCCGAGGGCATCTCCGCGTTCCTGGAGAAGAGGCCGCCCCTCTGGAGCGGCCGCTGAGAGCGGTCGGGTGGCGGGGGGCGGCCGCCCAGGGGCCCGGCGAGCGCGGAGCGTGATCGGGTGACGCGGGCCCCGAGGATGGGCCCGGGCGGCGCCGGCGCCGCCCCGAGGTCGCGCGACCCCGCATCTGGCCCATGATTCCACGATGCTCGTGGCGGTCCTGAGCCCGGTGGCCCTCGTGGCCCTCGCCGGCACGGCGCTGACGCTGACCGGCCGGCGCTGGGCCCGGCTGGTCCGGCTGATGCGCCAGGCCCGGCGCCCGGATGACCGGGGCGGCGACCTCGCGGGAAGGGCCAGGTCCTTCCTGGCCGTCGTGCTCGGCCAGGCGCGGCTGCTCCGCTGGCCCTACGCGGGCGTTCTCCACGCGTTCATCTTCTGGGGTTTCCTCGCCCTCCTCTCGGCCATCGCGCAGGCGGTGGTGGAGGCGCTCTGGGTGGGCGCTCCCCTGCACACCATCCCCTTCCTGGCCCCCGCCGCGGCCTGGATGCAGGACGTCTTCGCGGTGCTGGTGCTGACCGGGGTGGCGCTCGCCCTCGTCAACCGCCTGGTCGTGCGACCCTCGCGCTTCCGCGGCAGCCACGAGGGCGACGCGCTCCTCATCCTCTGCTGGATCGCGCTCCTGGTCCTCTGCATGGACCTCAACTACGCCACCCTCGTGGCCGAGCATTCGCCCGAAGCGCTCGCCCTCGACCGGCCGTTCGCGTCGGCCATGAGCCGGATGTTCACGGCGCTCGCACCGGGGAGCGCCGCTCTGGTCGCGCTCCACGGCCTCTTCTTCTGGGCCCACCTGGTCTTGGTCTTCGGCTTCCTGGTGTACCTCGGGTACAGCAAGCACCTGCACATCGTCACGGCGCCCCTCAACGTGGTGCTGCGCTCCCGGTGGCCGGCGGGCCGGATGCGCCCGCTCGACATCGAGGCGGTCATGTCCGCTCCCGAGGAGACGGCGCACTTCGGCGCCGCAGCGGTCGAGGACCTCTCCTGGAAGGATGTCCTCGACCTCTACACCTGCACCGAGTGCGGACGCTGCCAGGCCCACTGTCCCGCGTACCTCACCGGCAAGCCGCTCTCCCCCAAGACGCTGATCACCGACCTGCGCGGCGCCGCGCTGGAGCGCCTCTCCGGCGCGCCCGCCGTGGCCCACCACGCCGCCCACCCCGTGCAGGGGACCGACGCCCTGGGCCGCCCGCAGGACGGCGCCGCGGTGATGTGGGCCGCGGGCGGCGGTCATCCGGGTGCCGTGGCGGACGTTCCGGGCGACTTCCAGCCCTCGTGGCTCGGCCCGGAGCGGGTTGCCGAGGCCCTGGCCGGCGCGGGCGGGGCGCGGCCCCTCATCGGGGGCGCCATCGCCGAGGAGACACTCTGGGCATGCACCACCTGCGGAGCCTGCATGGACCAGTGCCCGGTGCTGATCGAGCACGTGCCCAAGATCGCGGAGATGCGCCGCCATCTCGTGCTCGACGAGTCGCGGATGCCGCGCCAGGCGGAGGCCGCGCTGCGCTCCATCGAGAGCGTCGCCAACCCCTACGGCCTGTCGCACCAGACGCGCGCCGACTGGGCGGCCGGCCTCGGGGTCCCCCTCCTCTCCGAGCATCCCGATGCGGAATGGGTGTACTGGGTGGGGTGCGCCGCGTCGTTCGACGAGCGGGCGAGGACGGTGGCCGCAGCCCTGGTCACCATCCTCAGGGCGGCGGGCGTCGACTTCGCCATCCTCGGCACCGAGGAGCGCTGCACCGGCGATCCGGCGCGCCGCATCGGCAACGAGTACCTCTTCCAGGAGCGTGCGCGCGAGAACGTCGAGGTGCTGGAGCGGCACGGGGTGCGCAGGATCGTGACCGCGTGCCCGCACTGCTTCAACTCGATCGCCAACGAGTACCCCGACTTCGGCGGCCGCTATGAGGTGGTCCACCACACCCAGATGATCGAGAGCCTGCTGCGGGAGGGGCGGATCACCCTGGAGCGCCCGGTCGACGCCACCGTCACCTATCACGACTCCTGCTATCTGGGCCGCTGGAACGGGGTGTTCACCCCGCCTCGCGCCATCCTCGAGCGCATCCCGGGGATGCGCCTCGTGGAGATGGCGCGCAGCCGCCGCGAGGGGATGTGCTGCGGAGCCGGCGGGGGCCGGATGTGGATGGAGGAGGGGCAGCCCCGGGTCAACCACCGCCGCGTCGAGCAGGCGGCGCAGACGGGCGCGCGCGCGGTCGCGACGGCATGTCCCTTCTGCCTCGCCATGTTCGACGAGGGCATCGCGTCCACCGGCCGGCAGGACACGCTTGCCGTTGACGACGTTGCGGTGTATGTGGCGCGCTCGATGCGCGCGGCGGCGATGGACGCGCAGCCCGGCGTCCGATGAGCCTCGCGGCAGCGTCTTCGCTCAGGTTGACAGCGCAACCGTGGGTGCCGTAGTGTCACCGGCGACCGTCGCGTGCGGCGGTTCCCTCAACGTCCTTTTCCGCACGCGCGGGAGGTGCTGGTGACAGGCCCGGTGGCGGCTGACGCTTCGCTGGGAAGCTCGCGCGGCGTCGGTGCACGGCGATGAGGGTCATCGCCATCGTCGCCAACAAGGGTGGGGTCGGGAAGTCGACCCTGGCCTTTCAGCTCGCCGCCGAGCTGGCGCGGCGCGGCACGCGCGTGCTCGCGGTCGACGCCGACCGCCAGGCGGACCTCACGCGCTACGCGCGCGGCCCGCGGATCGCGGGGCTCGGGCTCGACGCGGTGCTCGCGGATCCGCCTCGCTCCCTCGACCCCCGCCCCTACATCGGTCCGGTCGCCGAGCGGCTGGACCTGCTGGGAAGCTCCGCCGCACTCTCGCGCGCCGACCGCGCCCTCTGCCCGCCGGACGGGTCCGCCCTCCACCTCCGCCAGGCGCTGGAGGTGGTCGCCGCCGAGTACGAGTGGGTCGTGATCGACACCGGTCACTCCGAGGCGATCATCGCCGGTGCCGTGGCCGCCGCCGACATGCTGGTGATGCCCACCACGGCGAGCTCCCCGGACGCCCAGCACGCGGGCGACATGCTGGAGACGGCGGCCTCGGTGCGGGTGGAGCTGGGGTTGCCCACCACCGACCTGTTGAGCCGCTCCGCGATCACGGTCTGGCGGCGCCAGCACAACGGCATCGCCGACGCCCAGATGATCGAGTGGCTGCGGGATCGCTACGGTGACCTCGTCTGCCCGGTGCTGATCCCGCACAGCTCGCGCGTCTCCGAGGCCAACGCCCAGCGCCTCACCGTGCGCCAGCACGCGGCGATGTACGGGTCGGGACGCGACCAGGCCCTGCGCGGCGCGGTGGCCGCCTACAGCCACGTCACCGAGTGGTTGATGGCCCGCTCCGCCGCCCCCGTTCCCGCCGTGCCCGCCGGTCTCCTCGAGGGAATCGCCGCCGACGAGCCCGACCCGACCGACGTTGCGGCGGCGCTGCGCCGGATCAAGCGCTACCGCCGTCTCGACGACGATCAGCTCTCCGACGTCCTGGGGCGGCCGGTGGAGTGGGTGCGCCAGACCCTCGCCTTCGGTGCCCGCCACCCCGAGGGCGAGGAGCGGCTCACCGTGCGACCGCGGATGAAGCGGGGGGCGCCGGAGATCGCTCCGCCACGGCAGCCCTCGTGGCGGCCCTGAGCTCACCGTCCTTCCGTCGCGACCGGCTCACCTGGCTCACGTACTTCAGCATCTCCGCGTACGCGTTCTACGTCTACGCGCTGGGCCCCGTGGTGTCGTTGCTGCGCACCGAGCTGCACCTCTCCTACACGCTGGCCAGCCTGCACTCGACGCTCTGGGCGGTGGGAGCGGTGGCCACCGGGCTCGGCTTCGACGTCCTGAGCCGCCGTCTGGGCCGGCGCCTGCTCCTCTGGCTCTCCGCGCTCGTGACCGCGGTGGGCGCCGTCCTCTTCACCCTCGCCCACGAGGTGGCGCTCACGCTGCCGGCCACCGCGATCCTCGCGGTCGGCAGCAGCACCCTCGGGGCGGTGAGCTCGACGCTCATCGCCGACCAGCACGGCGGGCAGCGCGACCACGCCCTCCTCGAGGCCAACGCCGGGGCGAGCGGGACCGGGATCGCGGTGCCCGCCCTCCTCGGCCTCCTCGCCGGGACGGCGGCCGGGTGGCGGCCCGGCCTGCTGCTGCCGGTGGTGACCCTGGCGGCTCTCTTCGCCGTCTACCGCCGCCTGCCGCTCCCCGCCCCGGTCGCGCCGGCGGCCTCCGCGCGCCGGCTGCCGCGCTCCTTCTGGCCGGCGTGCCTGCTGGTCGCCTTCGCCGTCGCCATCGAGTTCGCCATCCTCTTCTACGGGGTCCCCCTCCTCGGCGCGGGCTCGGGCATCCCCACCGATCGCGCCGCCGCCATCCTCAGCGTCTTCCTGGTCGGGGAGCTGTCGGGGCGGCTCGCGGGGGCGAGGCTCACGCGGCGCTCGGGGCGCGGCGAGACGGTCGTCGCCGTCTCGCTGGTGCTCACCCTGGCCGGCTTCCTCGTGCTCTGGCTCGGACGGACCGCACCCCTCCAGGGGGTCGCGCTCTACGCCACCGGGGCGGGGGTGGGCAACCTCTACCCCATCAGCCTTGCCCTCGCCTTCCGCGCCAGCCAGGGGCTGAACGACCGGGCGATGGCCCGGACCCAGGTCGCGATCGCGATCGCGATCGGGACCGCCCCGGTGCTGCTCGGGGCCCTCTCCGACCGGTTCGGGGTGCTGCGAGCCCTGGCCGTGGAGCCCGCGCTCATCGTGGGTGCGGCGGTGCTGCTGTTCGTGGTGCGGGGGCGGCCCGCCGGGGGGACGGTGCCGCCGTGAGGGCAGAGCCCCGGGCCGGGCCGTGCACCGCCCCGCCCCGCGGACCCTCCTCGTGACCGCCGCTTCACGCCGGCACGTCATGCCCGGCGCGGCGCCGGCGACCTCCCCGGGGGCGGTCGCGCCAGGTTCGACCCCGCCCCGACCGCGCTCTCTGGGCGGTGGCGGAGCGAGCCCGCTCGCCCATACTGACGCCGTGACCCTGCCGACTCCGAGCCCACCGGGCGCCCGGCTCCGCGCCGCGCTGGACCAGGAGCAGCCCCTCCAGGTGGTCGGCACCGTCAACGCCTACTCGGCGCTGCTGGCCCAGCGCGCCGGGTTCCGTGCCGCCTACCTCTCCGGCGCCGGCGTCGCCAACGCCTCACGCGGTCTCCCCGACCTCGGGTTCACCACCCTCGACGACGTGGTCACCGACACCCGGCGCATCGCCGCGGCCACCTCCCTCCCCCTGCTCGTGGACGCCGACACCGGCTGGGACGACCCGGCCGAGGCCGTCCGCCGCCTGGCGGGCGCAGGGGCCGCCGGCGTCCACCTCGAGGACCAGGTGGACGCGAAGCGCTGCGGCCACCGGCCCGGCAAGCGGCTGGTGGCGGCCGGCGAGATGGTGGAGCGGCTCCGGGCCGCCTGCGCCGGCCGGCCGGATCCCTCGTTCGTGGTGATGGCCCGCACCGACGCCGCCGCGGTCGAGGGCCTCGCCGCGGCCGTGGCGCGGGCTCTGCGCTACGTCGCGGCGGGCGCCGACATGATCTTCGCCGAGGCGCTCACCTCGGAGGGCGACTTCGCCGAGGTCGCCCGCGCGGTGCCGGTGCCGGTGCTCGCCAACATGACGGAGTTCGGGGTCTCCCCCCTCCTCACGGCCGAACGGTTGGGCGAGCTGGGCATCCGCCTCGTGCTCTACCCCCTCTCCGCGTTCCGCGCCATGTCCCGTGCCGCCCAGGAGGTCTATGCGGCGATCCGCCGGGACGGGACCCAGCTCGCGGTCCTGGGGACGATGCAGACACGGGCGGAGCTGTACGAGGTTGTCGACTACGAGGCGGCCGAACGCCGCGTCGACGAGCGGCTGGAGGAGGAAGGCACGTGACGGCGCAGACGGCAGGCGGGCTGGCGGGCGTGGTGGCGGGCGAGACCGGCATCTCGACGGTGGGCAAGGCGGGCGTGGGTCTCACCTATCGCGGCTACGACATCAGGGAGCTGGCGGAGCGGGCCGGATTCGAGGAGGTCGCCCATCTCCTGGTCCACGGGACCCTCCCGACCGCCGGGGAGCTCGACGCCTACCGCACCACGCTCGCGAGCGCCCGGGAGCTCCCGGCAGCCCTGGAGGCGGTGCTCCTCGCGCTCCCGCCCGCCGCGTCCGTCATGGACGTGCTGCGCACCGCCGTCTCCGCGCTGGGCGCCATCGAGCCGGAGCCCGGGTTCCGCGAGCAGGAGCGGGTCGCCGACCGGCTTCTCGCCCTCCTGCCCTCGATGCTCGGGTGGTGGCGTCATTTCAGCGCCTCCGGGGAGCGATCGGCGACCGCCACCGAGGAGGGGTCCACGGCCCGTCACCTGCTCCGCCTCTTCTCCGGCGCGGACCCGGATCCGCTCCTCGTGCGCGCGCTGGACGCAACCCTGGTGCTCTACGCGGAGCACGAGTTCAACGCGTCCACCTTCGCGGCGCGCGTCGCCGCCTCCACGCGGAGCGACCTGCATTCGGCGGTGGTGGCGGCCATCGGCACGCTCAAGGGGCCGCTGCACGGCGGCGCCAACGAGGCCGCCATGGAGCTGATGCTGCGCTTCGACGGCCCCGATGACGCGGAGAGGGGGGTGCTGGACCTGCTCGCGCGCCAGCAGCGGGTGATGGGATTCGGTCACCGCGTGTACCGCAACGGCGACCCGCGCTCCGACATCATCAAGCCCTGGGCCCGGCGGCTCGAGGAGAGCCGCGGGGACGCTCGCACCTTCCGCATCGCCGAGCGGATCGAGGAGGTGATGCGGCGCGAGCGCGGCCTCTTCCCCAACCTGGACTTCTACACCGCGCTCGTCTACCGGGATTGCGGCATTCCGGTCCCGTACTTCACCCCCCTGTTCGTGGTGTCGCGGACCGCGGGCTGGGCGGCGCACGTCGTCGAGCAGCGGGCGACGGATCGGCTGATCCGGCCCGCCGCCCTCTACACCGGACCCGAGCCCCGCCCCTTCGTCCCCCTGGCCGACCGGGACCGCTCCGCATGAGGGCACGCACCGGGCCGGTGGCCACGTCCGACGCGGTGCTGGACGAGATCGCGCGCTACGCCGCCGCGCCGCTCACCTCCGGTGACGAGGCGATGGCGACGGCGCGCCGGGCGCTGCTCGACGCTCTGGCCTGCGCCCTGCTCGCCCTGGACCAGGGAGACTGCCGCCGCGTCCTCGGCCCGCCGGTCCCGGGCGCCTCCACGCCCGACGGCTCGCGCGTGCCGGGCACCGCCCTGGTCCTCGATCCCGTCACCGCCGCCTTCGACATCGGGGCCTGCATCCGCTGGCTCGATTACAACGACACCTGGCTGGCGCGCGAGTGGGGTCACCCCTCGGACAACTTCGCGGCCCTGCTCGCGCTCACCGATCACCTCGGCCGGCGGCACCGCCGCGAGGGTGGCGCGGTGCCCACCGTGGCGGACCTGCTCGTCGCCGCCGTGAAGGCGTATGAGATCCAGGGTGTGCTGGCCCTGGGCGCCAGCCTCAACGCCGTCGGCGTCGACCACGTGGTGCTGGTGCGGGCCGCCTCCGCCGCGATCTGCGCGGCCCTGCTCGGGGGCAGCGAGGCCCAGGTCCGCGACGCGCTCTCCCAGGCGTTCCTGGATGGTGGCACCCTCCGCACCTACCGCCACGGGGCCAACACCGGCTCCCGCAAGAGCTGGGCCGCGGGGGATGCGTCGAGCCGCGGGCTCCGCCTCGCCCTGCTGACCCTGGCCGGCGAGCCGGGTTATGCCACCCCCCTCGGCGCGCCCGAATGGGGCTTCGAGGATGCCGTCATGCGCGGCGCGCGGGTGGTGCTGGAGCAGCCGCTCGCCAGCTACGTGATGGAGAACGTGCTCTTCAAGGTGGCGTTTCCCGCGGAGTTCCATGGTCAGACCGCGGTCGAGGCGGCGCTGCGCCTCCATCCCGAGGTGCGCGGGCGCGCCGCCGAGGTGGAGAGGGTCGAGATCACCACCCAGGCGCCGGCGCTGCGCATCATCGACAAGAGCGGCCCCCTGCGCAACCCGGCCGACCGCGACCACTGCCTCCAGTACATGGTGGCGGTCGCCCTGCTGCGCGGCGAGATCACCGCCCAGAGCTACGCCGATGAGACGGCCTCCGATCCCGCCATCGACCGGCTCCGCGCCCTCACCGTCGTGCGCGAGGATCCGCGCTACAGCGCGGCCTACCTCGACCCCGACAGGCGGGCGATCGCCAACGCCGTGCAGGTGTTTTTCGCGGGAGGCGGCGCGACCGAGCGGGTCGAGGTGCTGTACCCGCTGGGCCACCGGCGCCGGCGCGAGGAGGCGGTGCCCCTCCTCGAGGCCAAGTGGCGCGACGCCGTGGAGCGCCATTTCCCCGCGGAGAGGGCGGCGACCATCCTGGAGCAGACCGGAGATGGCGGGCGCCTCGCCGCTCTGTCCGTGCCCGATCTGCTCGACCTCCTGGAGCTGCCCGGCGACCCGGGGGCGGCGGCCGTCTCCTCCGTCCAGATCAGCCGTCAGGCCCTGGGCGTGGGCTCCGCAGGCGGTGGCTCCGGCCCGAAGGCGGCGGCGTACGCGGGGTCGGGGCGTCCCTGCAGGTGGTGGATGTAGGGGATCAGCACCCGGTTGACCAGGACGTGGATCGCCGCGGCGATGGGGATGGCGAGCAGCGCGCCGATCACCCCCGCCAGGGCGAACCCCACGATGAGGGCCACCACCACGGCGAGCGCCGGCAGCGCCAGCACTCGCCCCATCACGACCGGCACCACGGTGTTGGCGTCCACGAGCTGGATCACCACGATCACCACCAGGACCAGGAGAGCCCAGGGCGGCGAGATCGTGAAGCCGAGCAGCACCGGCGGGATTCCGCCGATGAACGGCCCGACCATGGGGATCGCGACGGTGATGCCCGCGAAGATGCCGAGCAGCACCGGGCTCGGCAGCCGCAGGAGGGTGCATGCGACCCCGGTCACGACCCCGACCACGACCATGTTGAGCGCCACCGCGCGCACGTACCCGCCCATGCGGAATGCGATGTCGCCGAGCACCTCCACGACCAGCGGCTGCGCGCGCGGCGGGAAGAGGTCGATGGTGAAGCTGCGCAGCCGTCCCGCGGTGGTGAGCCAGAGGAAGGTCAGCACCAGCACCAGCACCAGGCTGCCCACGGCCCCGGCCAGGGTCGTTCCGATGGTCACGAGGGAGGAGGCCGCGTTGCCGAGCAGGCCGCCCACCTGGCTCGTGATCTGAGTGCTGGTGATCCCGAGCCGCTTGGCGACGCCGTCGATGAGGCTGATCGCGTGCTTCTGATACTCGGGCACGTGGGAGGCGAGGCTCTGAGCCTCGGTCACGACCGGCTGCACCAGGAGCGCGATCAGCAGGGCGAGCAGGGCGAGGAGCCCGATGTAGACGAGAACGATCGCGAGCATCCGCGGCAGGCGAAGCTGCTGCACACGCGTCACCAGGGGCCGGATCCCCTCGGCGACGACCACCGCGATCAGGAGGTCGAGCACCAGGCTGAAGACCTGGGCGAGCACGAAGAGCAGGCCCACCGCCCCGAGGACGAGCAGCAGCGCCGCCACCAGGGTGCGCACCCGCACCACCGGGCGGTGCTCGGGCTCGCCCCGCGGGGGTTGCGGTGCGGCCCCGGTCGGCCCGGGGTGCGCCGGCGCGCGCTCCGCCTTGGTCATCTGGGCCACGGTGCGTCAACCGTAACAGGCATCCGCCCCGGACCGGGGAGCCAGGCGCCGCTCAGATGCCCGTGAGGCGGATGCCCGCGCTGCGCCGCGTCAGGCGGTTGACGCCCAGCAGGAGGACGGTGAGCTGCTCGGTGAGCCGCGAGGCCGCGAGCCGGCCGCAGTCCACGGGGCGCAGCCCGGGGATAAGCTCCACCAGGCGGCGCACCTCCGCCTTCGCCAGGTCGTCGTCACCGCAGAGGAGCACATCCTCGTCGAGCGGGCGGTCCAGCCGGTCGAGGTGCGCGCTGCTCACGGTGTGGAACGCTCCGACCACGCGGGCGCCGGGGAGCAGGGCCGCCAGCTCCTGGGCGGCCGAGCCCTCCGGGACCTCGACGGCGACCGGCCCCGCCCCCGGGTCGAAGCGGACCGGGACGGCCGTGCTCATCACCACCTTCCCGGCCAGCTCACGGGCCAGGGCGGGCAGCAGGGCCGCCTGCCCGGCGTGGGGGACGGTGACGCAGGCGAGCGCACCGGCGGCGGCGGCATCCGGGTTGGCCATCCCCCGCACCTCCGCGCCCCCCCCGGCCTCCGCGACCCTCCCCGCCAGCCAGGCGGCGCGCTCGGCCGCGCGCTCGGCATCCCGCGAGCCGATCACCACGGGCACTCCGGCGCGGGCCCAGCGCAGGGCCAGTCCGGGGCCGAGCTTGCCGGTGCCCCCGATGAGGGCGAGGGGGCCGGGAGGGGGAGCGTCCGCCGCCATCCCGGCAGTGTAGGGGGGGAGCGAGGCGGGCCGCGACGCCCCCTGGCGGCGGGGCGCCCGCACGGCCTGACGCCTGTGGCCGTCAGAATGGGCCCCCATCACGGTTCCGGGGGTCGACCACCCTTGCGGGTGAGTGCCGCGGACAGGGGAGTGCAGGCGATGGAGTTCCGGCGCGTTGGCGAGTCCGGCCTCGAGGTCTCGGTGGTCGGCGTCGGGTGCAACCAGTTCGGAAGCCGGGTGGACGCCGCCGGCGCGGCGCGCATCGTCCATGCCGCGCTGGACGCCGGGGTCACCCTCTTCGACACCGCCGACATCTACACGCGCGGGGAGTCCGAGCGGCTCCTGGGCGCGGCTCTGCGGGGCCGCCGCGACGACGCGATCGTGGCCACAAAGGTGGGCGGCCAGGTGGGGGAGGGGCCGTACACGTCGGGGGCGTCGCGGCGTCACATCCGGGCCGCCGTGGAGGCGAGCCTGAGCCGCCTCGACACCGACTGGATCGACCTCTACCAGATCCACTTCCCCGACCCGGGGACGCCGATCGAGGAGACCCTCATGACCCTCGACGACCTGGTGCGCGAGGGCAAGGTGCGCTACATCGGCTGCTCCAACTTCGCCGGCTGGCAGATCGCCGAGGCCGATTGGACCGCGTATCACCACCGCCTCAACCGGTTCGTGAGCGCCCAGAACGAGTACAGCCTGCTCGAGCGGCGGGCGGAGGCGGAGGTGGTGCCGGCGGCCGAGCACTTCGGCCTCGGGATCCTCCCGTACTACCCGCTCGCCAAGGGCCTCCTCACGGGGCGCTACCGGCGCGGCGAGCCGGCGCCCGAGGGCGGCCGCCTGGCGGGTCCCCAGGGTGACGAGCTGCTCAGCGACGCCAACTTCGACATCGTCGAGAGCCTCTCGGCGTTCGCCCGCCGCAAGGGCACCGACCTCCTGGGTGTCGCGATCGGGGGCCTCGCGGCGCAGCCCGGGGTGGTGTCGGTCATCGCCGGGGCGAGCCAGCCGGAGCAGGTCCTCGCCAACGTGGCCGCCGCCGAGTGGCAGCCCACCCCGGAGGACCTCGCCGAGCTGGACGGGATCACGCCCTCGCTGCGCCCGGCGGGTGAGGAGGAGTAGGCGCGACCGCTCCGGCCCGCACCGGCCCGGGACGCCCCACCCCGTACACTCCCCTTCCGTGAAGCTCCTCGAGCACCAGGCCAAACGTCAGCTCGCCCGTGCCGGGATCGAGGTGCCGGCGGGCCGGCTGGCGCGGACCCCCGAGGAGGCGGCCGCGGCGGCTCGCGAGCTCGGCCGCATCGCGGTCAAGGCGCAGGTCCCGATCGGCGGCCGCGGCAAGGCGGGCGGCATCGCCGTGGTGGACACCCCCGAGGACGCCCGGCGCGAGGCAGCCCGCATCCTCGCCCTGCAGATCCGCGGTTACCCGGTGCGCTCGCTGTGGTGCGAGACCGGGCTCGAGATCGACCAGGAGCTGTACCTCGGCGTCGCCCTCGACCGCGACCGCCGCCGCCTGGCGCTCATGCTCTCGGCGGCGGGCGGCATGGAGATCGAGCAGGTGGCGGCGGAGACGCCGGAGAAGATCGCGCGGCTGTGGCCCGACCCCTTCGCCGGTCCCCAGGCCTTCGAGGTTCGCGAGGCGGCCTTCGCGGCCCTGGCGCACGCCCCGGCTCTGCGCGACCGGCGCGGCCGCCTCGCGGCCGCCCTGGTCCCGCTGGCGCAGAGCCTCCACCGCCTGGCCATCGCCTCCGACGCTCTCACGTGCGAGATCAACCCCCTCGTCCTCACCGGGGACGGACGGCTCGTCGCCGCCGACGCGAAGCTGGAGGTGGATGAGAACGCCGAGTACCGGCACGGGGATCTGGTCGCGGAGCTGGCCCGCGATGTGAGCGGCGACGACGGGGTGACCGGCGAGGACCCCTACGAGGCGGAGGCCAAGCGGCGCGGTCTCACCTACGTGCACCTGCCCGGCGGCACCATCGGCTGCATCGGCAACGGTGCCGGCCTGGTGATGAACACCCTCGACCTGGTGCAGCAGGTGGGGGGGCGGCCCAACAACTTCCTGGACGTGGGCGGCGGCGCGAGCGCCGACAGGGTGCGCGAATCCCTGGAGATGGTGCTCCGCGACCCCGACGTGAGGGGCGTCTTCATCAACATCTTCGGGGGCATCACGCGGGGTGACGAGGTGGCGCGCGGCGTGGTGCGCGCCCGCGACGAGCTGGGGATGACCGTGCCGCTCGTGGTGCGCATGACCGGGACCAACGAGGAGGAGGGCCGCCGCATCCTCACCGAGGCGGGGATCGTCCCCGGGGTGAGCGCCCCCGAGGCGGCTCGCGCGATCGTCGAGCTCGTGGGAGGTCGCACATAGTGGGCGTCCTGATCGATCGCTCGACGCGCGTGGTGGTGCAGGGGATCACCGGCCGCGAGGGCAGCTTTCACACCCAGCAGATGCAGGCCTACGGCACCCGGGTGGTGGCCGGCGTCGTCCCCGGCAAGGGTGGATCCGAGACTCTCGGCGTCCCCGTCTTCGACACCGTGCGCGAGGCCGTGGAGGCGACGGGCGCCGACGCGAGCTTCGTCATCGTGCCCCCTCCCTTCGCCGCGGACGCCGTGATGGAGGCGGCGGCGGCGGGGCTTCCCCTCGGCGTCTGCGTCACCGAGGGCACCCCGGTGCTGGACATGGTGCGTGCGGTCGCCTTCGTGGAGCGCACGTCGATGCGGCTCATCGGCCCCAACTGCCCGGGGGTGATGACCGCGGGGCAGTGCAAGATCGGCTTCATCCCCAACCACGTCGCGCGCCCCGGCCGGGTCGGGGTGGTGGCGCGCAGCGGGACCCTCACGTACGAGGTCATCCAGGGCCTCTCCCAGGCGGGGCTCGGGGAGACCACCGCGGTGGGCATCGGCGGCGACCCGGTGCTGGGCTCGACCTTCACCGACATCCTCCCCCTGTTCGCCGCCGACCCGCACACCGAGGCGGTGGTGCTGGTGGGCGAGATCGGCGGGGCCGCCGAGGAGCAGGCGGCGCGCTGGATCGCCGAGACGGGCTTCGACAAGCCGGTGATCGCCTTCATCAGCGGGAGGACCGCACCCCCGGGCAAGCGCATGGGCCACGCCGGGGCCATCATCAGCGGCACCACCGGCACCGCCCAGGGCAAGATCGATGCCCTGCGCGGGGCGGGCGCGTCCATCGCCGACACCATCGAGGGCGTCGTCCGGCTGGCGGGCGAGAGGCTCGCGGCCCGGGCCGGCTGAGCCGCTCCTCCCATCGGCCCGGGTCGGTTTCCGCCCATCCGTGCGGCCTACGCGCGGGCGGCCAGCCGGTCGAGCGCCTCCCGCTCCCGGGTGCGCTCGTCCCCTCCCCGCCGGCCCACCTTGGCCGCGTACATGGCGGTGTCCGCCTCGCGCAGCAGGTCGTCGGGGCGCTCGCCTCGGCCCGTGCTGATCGCCAGGCCCACCGAGGCGGTGGCCGTCACCGGCTCGCCGTCCAGCACGTACGGCGCGGAGAGGCGCTCGGCCACCTCGCCGGCGACGGCCTGCACCGCGCCGAGGTCGGTGACGTCCTCCAGCAGGATGGCGAACTCGTCACCGCCGAGGCGTGCCGCGGTGTCGCTCCTGCGCAGCCGCTGGGAGATCCGCTCCGCCACCTCCACCAGCAGCCGGTCGCCGGCCAGGTGTCCGAGGTGGTCGTTGACCTGCTTGAAACCGTCCAGGTCGAGGAAGAGCAGCCCCACCCGGACGTGCGGGTTGCGCTGCGAGCGGGCCAGGGCCTGGGTCATGCGCTCCAGGAAGAGGCTGCGGTTGGCGAGGCCGGTGAGGGGGTCGTGCTGGGCAGTGTGGCGCAGCCGCTCCTGGCTCAGGCGCAGCTCGCCGACCAGGTCGCGCTCGCGCTTGTAGGCGCGGGCCAGGTCCTCGGTCTGCTTCTGGAGCCACTCGACCATCAGCTCGCGCTCGAGAGCGATCCCCAGCAGGGCGCTGGTCTCGAAATGCCGGTCGCGTCCGGTGACCTGGTTGCGCTCCGCGGGCGTCAGCACCGCGAGGATGCCCAGCTCCATGCCCGGGGTGCACACGGGCAGCACCGCGAGCATCTCGCCGGCGCGCCAGTCGAGGCCCTCCACGAGGGCGAGGGGAGGGAACTCCTCGACCCTCGCCCGGCGCGGGAGGCTGAGAGCGACGCCCGGGTCGCGGACGTACGAGCCGGCGATGTGCAGCGGACGCAGGCGGTCGACCCCGCCCGCGGGGTCCGCCGCCCAGAGGCCCAGGCACGCGGCCCGCGCCGGCGTGTGCTCCAGCCAGGTGAGCGCCCGGCAATCGCCGGCGCTGTCGCCCAGGAGCGCCATGCTGAGCCGGAACTGCCGCCCGCCCGCCTGGTGCAGTGCGGTGTTGGCGGCCGACTGCGCCTCCGCCAGCTCGCGCGAGATCTCCACCGCCATGTCGGCCACGCCTGCCTCCGCCGTGGGCGGCAGCGCCGCACCCGGCGGGCGGGGGGCCGGAGCGGTGCCGCCGGCCTGCGGGGGGGTTGCGCCCGAGGCCGCGTCGGCGCGCAGCTCGCGGTGGTACTCGCGCAGGCAGTCGACGGCCGCGGAGATGGTGGTCCAGCGCGGGCTCACCTCGTACAGCCGTGCCGCCGCCTCACGGATCCGGGCGCTCCGGTCCGGGGCCGCCACGGGACCGCCCTCGCTTCCCGCAGCGATCAGCGCCACCGCTCCGTCGAGGAGCGCGGCCCGCTCGGCGCTGGGTCGCTCGGCTCCGAAGAGCAGCCGTCCCAGGCGGTGGCGCAGCCGCTCCCGCGGCAGCGCGAACAGGTCGGGGTCGGGGTCGGCGAGCGCCTGCAGCGCGGATCGGGTGGTGCAGCCGCAGGACTCGCGCGGGATGAAGGAGGTGGGGACGCGCCGCGACCCCGGTTTCACCGGGTGCCCCCGCAGCATGCGGATCACCAGGGTCGCCGCCTGCGAGCCGAGCGTCTCGAAGCTCTGGTGGACGCTGGCCAGCGTGGGCCGCAGCGATGCCGCGAGGGTCACGTCGTCGAAACCGACCACCGCCTGGTCGCGGGGGAGCACAAGGCCCGAGTCCGTGAGCACCTTCATCACGCCCATGGCGGTGAAGTCCGTGGCGGCCACCACGGCCGTGGTGGGAAGGCCCGCCTCCACGAGCCGGCGGGCCGCGGCCTCACCACCCCCCTCCAGGCTGTCCGGGACCTCGACGACCAGGGAGGCGTCCGGCACGATCCCGTGCGCGACGAGCGCGGACCGGTACGCGGCGAGACGCTCCCGCACGTCGGACTGCTCCAGGCAGCCGGCGAAGGCGATGCGGCGGTGACCGTGCCCCACCAGGTGAGCGACCGCCTGGTGGATCCCGCCGCGGTTGTCGGCCCGCACCGCCGGGCACTCGAATCCCTCGGGCTCGTCGGCCACCGTGACGATCGGCTTGCCCGCGGCGCGCAGCGCCTCGAGGTAGGAGCGGTCGACGGCACCGACCAGCGCCACGAACCCGTCGAGCCGGTCCCACCCGATGCGGAGCGCGGAGCGCGCAGGGCCGGCGCCGATGCCGCCCTGGCGCACGTCCAGGGTCTGGATGCCCACCACCCGCGCCCGCGACCGCCCGGCGGCGGCGACGGCACCCGCGATCACGGAGCTCGCGTGGCTGCCCCCGAGCAGGGGCGCGAGCACGGCGATGCGGAGCGGCCCTGGCTTCCCGGCCACCACCCCATCTCTCATCGTTGCGGACATCCTGGCACGCGCCCCCCCGCCGTCCCGAAACGATCGCGGGTTGTGATCGCCGTGCGACAGACTCGCTACGGTTGCGGACATGGACTTCGAGCTGACCGCCGAGCAGCGGGCCGTGCGGGATCTCTGCCGCGAGTTCGCCCGGGAGGAGATCGCCCCCCGGGCGGCCCATCTCGATCGCAGCGAGGAGTTCCCCTACGAGCTGGTGGCGGCGATGGGGCGGCTGGGACTCTTCGCGCTGCCGTTCGCCCCCGAGGTCGGAGGGGCCGGCGGCGACTTCATCTCCTACTGCCTCGCCCTGGAGGAGGTGGCCCGTGCGGACGCCGCCTGCGCCATCACCCTGGAGGCGGCGGTCTCGCTGGGGATCACCCCCATGGTGCTGTACGCGACCCCCGAGCAGCGGGGCCGCTGGCTTCCCGCGCTGCTCGCCGGCGAGCGCCTCTGGGCCTACGGCCTCACGGAGCCGGGGTCCGGCAGCGACGCGGCCGGCCTCGAGAGCCGTGCGGAGCCGGACGGCGAGGAGCTCGTGATCACCGGCCGCAAGGCGTTCATCACCAACGCCGGGACCGAGATCTCGGCGGGGGTGACGGTGGCGGTCATCACCGGCTGGGAGGGATCGCGCAAGCGCATCAGCCTGCTGGCGGTGGAGCGCGGCACCCCCGGATACACGGTCGGCCCCCGGTACCGCAAGCTGGGCTGGCACGCGTCCGACACCCGCGAGCTGGCCTTCGAGTCCTGCCGCGTTCCCCGCGCCAACCTCATCGGGACGGAGGGGCGCGGCCTCGAGCAGTTCCTGCACATCCTGGAGTGGGGCCGGGTGGCGATCGCCGCGCTGAGCGTGGGGCTGGCCCAGGCGTGCCTCGACCAGTGCCTGCGCTACGTGCCGGAACGGCGCCAGTTCGGAGTGCCCATCGCGCGCTTCCAGGCGACCCAGTTCAAGCTCGCCGACATGGCGACCCAGATCGAGGCGGCCCGGCTGCTCACCTGGAGGGCGGCCGCGCTGGTCGATGCCGGCAAGCCGCCCGGCGTGCACGCGTCGATGGCCAAGCTGCACGCCTCGGAGGTCGCCACCGCCTGTGCCAACCAGGCCGTCCAGATCCACGGTGGCGCCGGCTTCATCGAGGACCTCCCCGTCGCCCGCTACTATCGCGACGCCAAGGTGGGCGAGATCGGCGAGGGCACCAGCGAGGTGCAGCGCATCCTCATCGCCCGGGCGCTCCTCGGGGCGGCGGTCGAGGAGTCGTAGGATCTTCCGGTGGCCGACGTTGCCATCGTCGCCGCCGCCCGCACGCCCTTCGGCCGGCTCGGGGGAGCGCTCAGTGCCGTGCCCGCCGTGGAGCTGGGCGCGAGCGTCATCCGTGAGGTGCTGGAGCGCACCGGGACCGCCCCCGGGGACGTCGACCAGCTGATCATGGGCACGGTCATCGCGGCCGGCCAGGGGCAGGTTCCCTCCCGCCAGGCCGGGCTCAGGGCGGGCCTGCCGCCCGAGGTCCCCTCGTTCACCGTCAACAAGGTCTGCGCCTCGTCGCTCAAGGCGATCAACCTCGGAGCCCTGCTCATCCGGGCGGGGGAGGCCGAGGTGGTGGTGGCGGGCGGCATGGAGTCCATGTCGCGGTCGCCCTATCTGCTCGAGGACCAGCGCTTCGGCAGCCGCCTGGGTGACCGGGTGGCGGTCGACGCCATGCTCCGGGATGGGCTGGTCTGCCCGGTGGACGGCGTCCACATGGGGGAGCACGGCGACCGCGTCGCCGCCGAGCTGGGGGTGAGCCGTGAGGAGCAGGACGCCTGGGCGCTCGGCTCGCAACGCCGCTACGCGGAGGCGCTCGCCGCCGGCCGCCTGGAGCGGGAGATCCATCCGGTCACCACCCCGATGGGCGTGGTGGGCGCCGACGAGCAGCCTCGGCCCGACACCAGCCTGGAGAGGCTGGCCGCCCTGCGGCCGACGTTCGTGGAGGGCGGCAGCATCACCCCCGGCAACGCGCCCGGGATCAACGACGGGGCCTCCGCCGTGCTGCTGATGTCGGCCGCGCGGGCCGCCGCGGCGGGACTGGAGCCCCTGGGGTGGTGGCTCGCGGCGGCCGACTCGGCCGCCGATCACCCGTACCTCGCGACCGTTCCCGCGGCCGCCATCGAGCGGGCCCTGGCGAGGACCCGCGGGCAGG
>JAJZNI010000163.1:4155-4462 GCA_021847925.1 bacterium | reverse complement strand
CCCGCCGACCTCAGCCGGCGGGCCCGATCGCGACCTCCCCGGCGGAGCGCCCCGCCGCCTCCACGCAGCCGTCGATCACCGCGGTCATCACCCGCGCCACCGCCTCGGGGTCGAGCCGCGGCACCCGCGCCGCCACGTGCTCCACCACCTCGGCCTCGCGCTGCAGGTCGCGGACGGGCAACCCGCTGCGCCGCTTGTCGCGCTGCACGGCGTCGACGGCGGCGGCCCGGCTCTGCAGCACCGCCCCCAGCGCCAGGTCGAGCGAATCGATGATCCGCCGGTGCTCCGCCAGCTCGTGCGCCTGGTG
>JAJZNI010000163.1:0-4145 GCA_021847925.1 bacterium | reverse complement strand
ATCGCCTCCAGGGCCGCAGGGGTGATGGCCTGCGCCGCGTCGCTGTAGGACTCCGCGGGGACGGGGTGGGATTCGATCAGGAGGCCGTCGGCGCCGGCCGACACCGCCGCCAGCGCCAGCGGGGTCACCCAGTCCGCCCTTCCCGCCGCGTGGCTCGGGTCCACGATGACGGGCAGCGGCGTCCGCTCGCGCAGCACCGGCACGGCGGAGACGTCCAGCGTGTTGCGGGTCGCGGTCTCGAAGGTGCGGATCCCCCGCTCGCAGAGGATCACCTGCTCGTTGCCCTCGCCGAGGACGTATTCGGACGCGGCCAGCCACTCGTCGTAGGTGGCGGCCATGCCCCGCTTCAGGACCACGGGCAGGCCGGAGGCCCCGGCGGCGCGGAGCAGCGGGGTGTTCTGCATCGAGCGGGCCCCGATCATGAAGGCGTCGACCCTCCCCGCCAGGAGCTCCACGTGCTCCACGGACAGCGGCTCCACGAGGATGGGCAGGCCGGTGAGCTCGCGCGCCCTGAGCACCAGGGCCAAGCCCTCCTCCCCCATCCCCTGGAAGGACCCGGGACGGGTGCGGGGCTTGAAGATGCTGGCGCGCAGCATCGAGGCTCCGGCCGCCCGCATGGCCTGGGCATGGTCGAGGTAGCCGGGCTCCACCGCGCAGGGACCGGCGATGACCGGGACCGCGGGGCCGCCGAAGACCACCCCGCCGATGGTGACCCGGCGGCGGGCGGGAGACGAGGTCGCGGGCTTCAGCAGGTCGGTGAGCATGGGTTCCTCCTTGTCACTCGGATGAGGAGGGCCGGGCTCGGGTTCGCGGCGATCCGGGCCGGCCTCCTCGGCCACCCGGATCTCGGCGCAGGTCTACCTGAGGGCAGCACCCGCACCGGCCGAGTGGCCGGTGAGGTACTCGAACCAGAAGTAGAAGCGCGACGTGATCGCGAACATCGCAGGGGATGGTACCAGGGATCGCCGGGGCCGGCCACCGCCCTCTCGGCCGGTGACCCGGTGGCGGGCGCGGGGTGACGCGGTCGGGGTCATGCCGGTGACCGGGCCGCGGGCGGGGTGGCGCCCCACCCCTCACAGAGCCACCAGCCAGAATGTGGCCATCACCCCGGCACCGGCCGCCAGCACCGGGAAGGGGCGGATCCGGGGGCGCACGGCGAGGAGCAGGCTCCCCGCCATGAGGGGCGCCACCCCCGCCCCCACCAGCCAGGGCGCCTGCCCCAGGATCGGGGAGAGGGACAGCGCGGCGGCGGCGGTGAGGGCGGCGAGCCCGAGGGAGGCCCGCCGGCTCCACCGGGGCCCGAGGCGCACCCCCAGGCCCGACGACCCCCCCGAGCGATCGCCTGCGATGTCGGGCAGGGCGTTGGCCAGCTGCAGGCTCAGGGCCAGACCCAGGGTCAGCCCCGGCACCGCGGCGGCCAGCCGTCCCAGCGGCACGCCCGCGGCCGCCCAGCCCAGCAGCGGCAGCGCGGTGAAGCCGGCCCACCACGGAACCCAGGAGAGAGCCCCGCGCTTCAGGCCCAGGTCGTAGCCGGCCCCGGCCAGCGCCGCCACCGCGGCGAGGAGCACCGCGGGGAGGGGGAGGGTGGTCGCCGCACCCAGGCCCAGCGCGAACCCCAGCACGGTCACCAGGGCCGCGGTGCGCGGGCGCACGGCCCCGGAGACCAGCGGCTTGGTCCGCCTCCCGGCAGACCGGTCCAGGCCCTGGTCGCAGAGGTCGTTGAGCGCCCCGATGGCGAGCTGGATCGGCAGCATGGTGACGGCGAGACGGAGGGACTCGCCGGGGCCGGGGACGGCGTGCCGGGCCGCCCCGGCCGCGGCCACGAGGCTGGCGGTGACCAGCAGCGAGGGACCGGGATGGACGAGGGCGATCGCCTGCCATGGGGACGTCCGCGGGCGGCGGGTGGAACGGGACGCCGAGGCGGCGGCCGGCGGGGAGGTGGGCTTCTCCATCAGTGCGGCGGGACCATTGTGCGGGGCGGGGCCGTCACACTGGGCGGCGATGGGTACCGCCCCGGTCCCGGTGCGCCTCGCCGGCTTCGGCGGCGCCGTGCCCGAGCACCGGGCGACCACCGCCGAGCTGGCCGCGGTGCTCGCCCAGGTGTGGCCGCACCTGGGGCGCCGCGCGGCATCCCTGGCGGACCAATCGGCGGGCATCGGCCGTCACCTCGCCCGCCCGCCCGCGCACCTCGTCCGGCCGCTCTCGCTCTCGGCGCAGACCGCCCGCTACCGTCGTGTCGCCGCCGGCCTGGCGGAGCGGGCGGCGCGGCAGGCGCTCGCCGGTGCCGGAGCCGGGGCGGCCGACGTCGGGCTCCTGGTCACCGCGTCGTGCACCGGGTTCGTCCTGCCTGGAGTCGACAGCCTGCTGGTGCCCCGCCTCGGGCTTCGCGCCGGCGTCACGCGGATGCCCTTCAGCCTCTTCGGGTGCGGCGGCGGCGCCGCGGGGCTGGCCCGCGCCTGCGATTGGGCCCGGGGTCACCCCGGCGAGGCGGCCCTGGTGGTCGCCGTGGAGCTGCCCTCGGTGACCTTCCGCCCCGACGACACCTCCGTGGACAACCTGCTCAGCGCCCTGGTCTTCGGCGACGGCGCGGCGGCCGTGGTCGCGGTGGCGAACGGGGGCCCCGGCCTCCAGGTGGGACGGACGGCGAGCCACCTCGTCCCGGGCAGCGCCGCCGCCCTGGGCTTCCGCCTCGCCGACACCGGCCTCGAGGTGGTGCTGTCACGGCGTCTGCCCCGGCTGCTCGCGACGGTTCTGCCCGCGGTCGTCGCCGGGTTCCTCGACGGGGCCCGCGCCCCCGAGCTCGACGCCGTGGCGGTGCATCCGGGAGGCCCCACGGTGATCGGCGCGGTGGAGCGCTGCCTCGGGCTCGCCCCGGAGCAGACCGCGGCCTCCTGGGAGACCCTGCGGCGCACCGGCAACACCTCCGCCGCCGCCATCCTGAGCGTCCTCGCCGCCCTGGCGGCATCGCTCCCGGCGCCGCGGGGGCGCGGGCTCGCCATCGGGTTCGGTCCCGGCCTCGGCGTCGAGCTGCTGGAGCTGAGCTGGGGATGCTGAGCCGGCGCGGACGCACCCTGCTGGTCGCGGGGCTCGGCGCCGTGCGGCTCGGAGAGCTGGCCTGGTCGGCGCGCAACGAGCGCCGCGCGGGACCGGGGCGCGCGGCCGCGCGCCGGAGCTATCCGGCGATGGTGGCGGTGCACGCCGCCCTCTTCGTGCTCTGTCTGCGGGCCGCGGCGGCGGGCGGCGGCGCCGGCGGCGGGCGCCGGCGGGGGGCGGTCGAGCCGGGCCTCGAAGCGGTGGCGATGACCGGGCTGGCGGGCGCCCTGCTCCTGCGCCTGTGGGTGATCGGCACCCTGGGGACCGCATGGAACGTGCGCGCCGTGGTGCCCGAGCGGATGCGGGTGGTCCACGGCGGGCCGTACCGCTGGGTGCGCCACCCGAACTACGTCGCCGTCGCGGTCGAGTTCGCCTGCCTCCCCGTCGCGGTCGGCGCGTACCGGGAGGCGGTGCTGCTCAGCGCCGCCAACGCGCTGGTGCTGGTCCCGCGCATCCGCGGCGAGGAGCGCCTCCTCGAGGCCGTGCCCGGATACCACGAGACCTTCGCGGGCGTGCCGCGCTTCGTGCCGCGATGGGCACCATCCCCCGGACGTCACCCCGGCGGATGAGGTCCCACCGCCCCCGGGGCTCCCCCCGAACCCCCGGGATGAGCCGCATCATGGGGACGTGCAGACGATGACGGGCGGCCGCGAGGGGCGGAGCGCCGCGGACAGGGGCGTGGCGCTCACGGTCAGCCACCTGACCAAGCGCTTCGGCGAGCGGACCGCCTTCGAGGACGTCTCCTTCGAGGTCGCGCGCGGGGAGGTCTTCGGATTCCTCGGTCCCAACGGTGCGGGCAAGACCACGATGGTCCGCACCCTGGGCACCCTGATCACGCCCACCGCGGGCTCCGCGACGGTCGCCGGGATCCCCCTCTCCCCGGCCCGCGGCGGCGAGATCCGGGAGCGGATCTCGATCATGCCCGAGAACCCGGGCCTCTACCTGCGCCTCACCGTCCGCGAGAACCTGGAGCTCTTCGCCGGCCTCTACGGCCTGCGCTCGCCCCGGGCCCGCATCGGCGAGGCGCTGGAGACGGTCAACCTGGCGGCGCG
>JAJZNI010000092.1 GCA_021847925.1 bacterium | reverse complement strand
CCTCGTCGGCTGAGGCCCGCGCACCAGGTACAGGTCCGCGATCACCGCGGCCTCGAGCTGGGCCCGGTCCTCGCGATTCGCCCCGCCTCGGGTCCGGATCCGCACGCCCGCCTCGCGCAGCACCCGTCGCACGGTGTGCGCCGAGAGGCCGACCTGCTCGCCGATCCGCGCCGTGCTCCGCTGCTCTCGCACATAGAGCGCGCGGATGACGGACATCTCCGAGTCGGAGGGGGCCACCCGTTGACCGCGCCGCGGACGTCCGCCGCCATGCGGGGGCACGTGGTGGCCGCGATCGTCGAGCATCCGCCGGGCGCGGCGCCGGTCGATGCCCAGGAGGGCCGCGATCTGGCGCACCGACCAGCCCCAGAGCACGTACAGCTCGCACACGGTCGCCTCCAGGGCGCCCGTACCGCCGCGCTCTCCATCACGACCGTGCTCGGCGACGCCCGCATGGAGCGCCGCCGGTCCTGTGCCTCGCCCGCCCACCGGGGACCATCCACGAGCTGACACGGCCCGACGCGCCTCAGCGGATGAGCAGCACGATGACGAACACCGCGAACAGGTACAGGAGGTAGACGCTCAGGCTTCCCCCCTGCAGGCGTGAGACAGCGCGGGAGAGACGGCGCGCCCCGGCCACGACGGGACGGTACAGGTAGCGCTCCACCGGCTCCGTCACGCGGTGGCGGTAATGGATCCCGCGCACGTGGTGGGGTGCCACGTGGTAGTCCACCTCGATCTCGCGCCGCGAGCGGTACACCCCCCCGAAGATCGAGCGGAAGGGATTGGTGAAACCGGTCGCCGTGTACTGCATGGTCGGCTCCCGGTGGGCGATGGCACCCGTCCAGACCGGCGACTCCCGCCTGCCGGGCCGGCCGAGGAGGCGCAGCCCCGCGGCCGTGAGCAGGATGACCGCGGCGAGGGTGAGCAGGATGTACGTCGGCGAGATGAAGGCGAAGGAGATGCTGGTGGGCACGATGACCAGCCCGTTGGCGGGCACGATCGGGCTGAGGAAGGTGGCGCCGAGGTTGACCACCGTCGCGAACCGCTGCGGCTCGGCGAAGATCGGCGGCAGCACCGCCCCCAGCAACCCGTGCGCACCGCTCGCGCTCTGGGCCGCCGCCGCGGCCGCGCCGATCCCGAGGGGCGGGATGAGGGCCATCGCCGCCGCGATCACGACGGGGACGGCCATGCCCAGCACCATGGCGCGGGGCGCCTCGCGCGCCCGCCGGGCGGTGTGGCTGCGGGGCGCACCCAGGAAGGCTCCTCCCACGATCCGGATGTACGTGGTGACCGCGAGCGCGAAGGTGAGGGTGAGCAGCGCCCCCGCGCCGGCGAGGTAGACGCGGTCCCCGGGAGCCGCGAGGTCGTGGGCGCGGATCAGGGTCTGCAGGCCGAGCCACTCCGTCTGGAACCCGTTCATGGGCGGGATGCCGGCCAGACCCATGGCGGAGACCAGGAAGAGCGGCGTGGTCCAGCGCATCCGCCGCGCGAGCCCTCCGAGCAGGTCCATGTCGCGCGTGCCGGTCGCCACGTCGACGGATCCCGCCCCCAGGAACAGCGCGCCCTTGAGCAGGGCGTGGTACAGCGCGTGGAGGCAGAGGACGAGGAGCGCCATCCCGGCCAGCAGGGTCTTGCCGGCCGCTGCGAAGACCAGTGCCGCACCGAGCATGGCGATCATGAAGCCGAGGTTCTCCACGGTGCTGAAGGCCAGCGCGCGCTTGAGGTCCGGTGCGAGCAGGGAGAAGAGGATCCCGTAGGCGGCCGTCACCACCCCCGCCGCCAGGGCCAGGTACCCCCACCATGCCGGCGGGGGCCCGAGGAGGACAAAGGTGCTCAGCACCAGGCCGTAGATCGCGGCCTTGACCACGACCGCGGAGAGCAGGGAGGACACGTTGGACGGTGCCGCCGGATGCGCCTCGGGAAGCCAGCCCTGGAGCGGCACCAGCCCGCTCTTGGCCCCGAAGCCGATGAAGAAGAGGACGAAGGCCGCGTCGGCCACGGCCCCCGTCGCGTGGTGGGCGGCGAGAGAGGCGAGGTCGGCTCCCGGCGCCAGTCCCCCGATGAGGGCGAACGCCACCGCCATCGCGACGAAGCCGATCTCGCTGAGGGCCAGCATCAGGAACGCCGCGCGGGGCCGGCCCGGGTGGTCCCATTCGACGGTGACCAGGAGGTACGTGAGGATCGACATCACCTCCCACGCCAGCAGCAGGGTCAGCGGCGTACCCGCCGCCAGGACCAGGGCCACCGCCCCCACGCTCAGGTTCAGCAGGGCCAGGCTCGCCGCCTGCCGCCGCGCTCCGCCCAGATGTCCCGTGTACGCGGCGGAGTAGACGAAGATCCCGATCCCGACCAGGCCGGTGAGGAGAAGGAACACGCCGGCGAGCGGGGTGGAGCGCAGCTCGAAGGCGCCCAGCGGCGTGCTCGCCGGGAGCGCGACGGTGTGCGCCGGCTCCGAGAGCCAGACTCCCGCGGCGCTGGCCAGCACCCCACACCCCACGGCCCCCGCGGCCGCCGAGAGGGGTCTGGCCCCGTCGCGCCACAGCATCACGGGAGCCAGGATCGCGCCGGCGACCAGGCAGACCAGGCCGTCGATCAGGAGCTCAAGAGCCATCGCGGACCCCGGGGGAACACCGCTCCTGCGCCCGTCCCACCGCGAGCAGGAGCGCGTGCAGCAGGGCGAGCGGGGAGGGCGGGCAGCCGGGGACGTACACGTCCACCGGCAGGACGTGGTCGAGCGGGCCGCGAACGGTGAGCCCGCCTTCGAAGGGACCGCCGGCGATGGCGCAGGCGCCGGCGGCGACCACCAGCTTGGGCTCCGGCATCGCGTCGTAGGTGTCGCGCAGCGGCTGCTCCATCTGCCGCGTCACCACCCCCGTCACCAGCAGGCAGTCGGCATGGCGCGGTGTGGGCGTGAAGAAGAGCCCGAGACGGTGCAGGTCGTAGACGGGCGATCCCAGCATCTGCAGCTCCGACTCGCACCCGTTGCAGGATCCCGCGTCGACATGGCGGATGTGCAGCGAGCGGCGGAAGAGCGAGAGCGACCGGCGCTGCAGCTCCTCCGCGGCCTCAATCGCCTCCGGCTGCGGTCCCTCTCCCCGGCTCCACACCGCTCGCAGGGTGAGGCGCTCGCGTGACCTCACCGCCACCTCCGGGGCCGTGGAGTACGTGAACGCATCCGGGAGGGCCCGGACGCAGCGGCCGCACATGACGCAGCGCCCCATGTCGACGCGCAGGGCACCCGTCCCGGCGTCCCCCTCCACCTGGATGGCCCCGGTCGGGCAGAGGTCCGCGGCGCGCACCGCCTGCTCCGCCGTGAGCGCCTCGGCCCGCACCCTCACGGCCGCCGGCGGCGCTCCGGGGTCGGGATGGCGCGGGTACCCGGTGGTCAGCATCCCCCGGCGCAGGCCCAGCGCGATCCAGCGGCTCATCGGTCGAACTCCGCGTGCGAGAGAGCGAAGCTCGCCTCGATCACCGGGTGGTCGGTGAGGTTGTTGCCGCTGGCGCAGGCCTCGCTGTAAACGTGCCAGTTCACGAAGGCGGGCGGCCGGGCCCGCCAGCGGACGATGCGAGCGTCGGCGTCGAGCTCCACCCAGTGCAGGGTCTGCCCCCCCGCTCCCTCGCACCACCCGAGCGCCTCGTGCCGGGCGGTCTCCGGCTCCCCCCCGCCGCTCCTCTCCCGGTCGAAGCCGTTCTCCAGCAGCTGGTCGAGGATACCGAGCGACTGCCGCACCTCCTCGATCCGGACGGCGAGGCGGGCCTGGGCATCACCCTCCGGCCGCACCGGGACCTCGAAGCGCAGCTCCTCATACGCGGCATAGGGATGGTCCCGCCGGCAGTCGCGGTCGACCGCCGCCGAACGGCCCACCGGACCCACCAGGTTGTGGGCGGCGGCATACCTCGCGCGGAGGCGGGCGGTGGTCTCGAGGCGGTCGGTGAACGTCCCGGTCGCCTCCAGGAGCACCCGCATCCGCTCGGTCCGGCGATGCCAGCCCGGGAGCGCGCGGCGGAGCCCGTGAAGGCCCGAGCTCGGCAGCGGTGCGCTCAGACCTCCGATCGAGAGGGCCCCGCGCAGGTAGCGGTGCGCGGTGAGATCCGCGCCGGCCCGCAGGACCTCCTCCTTGAGAGCCGCATACTGCGCGGCCGCCACCATGAGGCCGGTGGCCTCGGCCAGCCGCCCGATGTCACCGAGGTGGTTGTGCAGCCGCTCCAGCTCGTTGAGCAGGGAGCGAGCCGCTCGCTGCCGGGGACCGACGCGGATCCCCAGCGAGCGCTCCACCGCCTGGGCGTAGGCCAGCCCGTTGGCGAAGGCGGAGACGCCGGCCAGGCGCTCGGCCAGCACCAGCCCCTCCTCGGGGCTCCGCCCCTCCGCGAGACGCTCGACGGCGCGCAGCTTGTAGCCGAGCAGCGGGCTCACCGCCACCAGATCCTCGCCGCCGCTGTTGAAGAGGAACTCGCCGGACTCCTGGGGACCGCTGCGCACCGGCCCGAGCGGGATCTGGAAGACACCGCGCCCCCGGACGACCGGGACACGCTCGGGCTCCGACGGCTCGCCTCGTGCCGCGGCGCCCGGTCCGGCCCGCATCGGGGGAACCCCCTCGGGCCAGTCGAGGAGCCGCAGGCGGGCGGGCATCGGGTGCCCGAGCGGTTCCAGCCCGTGCATCTCGCGGATCTCGCGCTCGTACCACGCGGCCGAGTGGACCAGGGGCGTGACCGACGTGAAGCTGTCGCTGGAGAGGTCACAGTGGAGAACCAGCCACCCCGGGTCGCCGGCCGCCTCGAAGACGGCGCTCAGCCTGCGCCGCCGTTCACCCGTCGTCGCGAAGAGGTCGGCCAGGATGGCGCCCTCCGCCAGGGCCGCGACGCGTGGGGCGAAGCGCTCCTCGGAGCACGTGGCGTGCATCTCGCCCGCTGCTCCGGGCTCGGGCTCCATGTCGAGGCCCGCGGCCAGGTCGCGCAGGGCGCTCACCGCGGCAGCACCGTCATGGCGCTGTGCAGGAGCTGCTCGAGGGGGCCGGGGACCCACACCCCGAGCACCAGCACCGCGCCCAGGAGCGCGAACGCGGGGGCCAGGGCCAGGGCGCCCACCTCGCCGCCCGTGCGCGCACCCGGGCTGAAGGTCATGGAGTGGAAGGGCAGCACCAGCGGTACGAAGGCGGTGACCATGAGCACCCCGGTCAGCGCCCCGAGGGCCCAGAGGTGACCCGCGAAGGCGCCGCTCACGATCGACAGGTCCGCGATGAAGACCCCGAAGGGAGGGGCTCCGGCGATGGCCAGGGCGCCGCCGATCAGCAGGATCGCCGTCCACGGCATGGTCCGGATCACCCCGTGGACCTCGCCGATGGCGGTGGTGCGAAAGCGGAGCAGCAGGTTGCCGGTGGCGAAGAAGAGCAGGCTCTTGGTGAGCCCGTGGGCGACCACGAGAAGCAGCGCGCCGAGCAGCGCCACCGGGGTGCCCAGCCCCACCCCGAGCGAGATCAGGCCCATCTGCTCGATGGACGAGTAGGCCAGGAGCCGCTTGAAGTCACGCTGGGAGATGAGGAAGACGATGCCCACCAGCATCGACGCGACCCCGAAGACGACGAGGCCCGTGCGCAGCATGGCGCCGCCCGCGGCCGGCGCGGCCAGCGCGTAGACGCGGAAGATGCCGAGCAGCGCGCAGTTGAGCTCCGCCCCCGAGAGCATGGCGCAGACGGGCGAGGGTGCCTGGCTGTGAGCGTCCGGCAGCCAGGCGTGCATGGGCGCGAGCCCGGCCTTGGTGCCGAAGCCGACCAGCACCAGCAGGAACGCGGCTCCGGCCAGGAGGGGCGAGAGGTGCGCTGCCGCGCCCGCGACCACGGCCACCGAGAAGTTGTACGTGGGCCCCAGCGGACCGACACCCGCCTGGTAGAGGATGAGGAACCCGAGGAGTGCGATCAGGCTCCCGGCAACGGTCAGCACCAGGTACTTCCAGGCCGCCTCCAGCGGCTCGCGGGAGCCGTAGAAGTGCACGAGCGGCGCGGACGCCAGCGTGGTGGCGCTGATCGCGGTCCAGAGCAGGCCCAGGTTTCCGGCCACGGTCACCGCGACCATGGTGAAGACGAAGAGGTGAAGCACCGCGAAGTAGCGACGGACCTCGCTCCCGCGCACGATCCCCTCGTGCAGCTCGTGGCGCATGTAGGCGGCCGAGTAGACGGCCGCCAGGACGGAGACGATCGCCACCACCAGCAGCACGACTCCCGACAGACCGTCGAGGTGCAGCCAGTGGTCGAAGGCGTCTATCGCCGGTCCCTGCACGGCCAGGGCCAGCAGTGCCAGGGCGACCCCGAGGACAGCCACCTCGAGAAGCGCCGTGACCGCCATGGCCCGCTCCGGGACCACCAGGCTGGCGGCGGCCCCCGCCGCGGGGAGGAGCACCACGCAGAGCATCAGCGCCGCGCCCGTCATCCGCGCAGCCTCCTGAGCTCCGAGGTGTCGGTGCTGGCGACCGTCTCGTGGATGCGGGTGATGAGAAAGCTCATCACCGCGACGCCGATGAGCACGTCGAGGAAGAGGGACAGCTCGATGAGCAGGCCCAGGCCCGAGCTGATCACGAGCCCCACCAGGATCAGGCCGTTCTCGGCGGCGAGCAGACCGGTGAGCTGGACCACGGCATCGCGCCGGGCCATGGTGGTGAAGAGTCCCAGGAGCGTGACCGCGATGGCCATCCCCAGCACCGGCTCCGAGAGCAGCCCGGGATGGAAGGGCAGACGCCCCGCCGCCACGAAGGCGATGAGCGTCAGCCCCGCCCCCAGGAGCAGCGCGGTGGGGAAGCCCACCTGGTACTGCAGCTCCCTGAGGCCGTACACGGGACGGGCCTGGCGCTCGATCACCGCGGGGATGAGCAGGCCCTTGATGAGGATCGCGAGGAGCCCGAGCGCGAGGAGGTCCGTCTGGCCGGAGCCCGCGAAGAGCGCGATCGCCAGCCCGCCCAGCACGATGGATTGCGCGGCGTACCCGTTCACCGTCGCTCCCACCCGGCGCGCGATCAGGAGCCAGAAGGCGCTGAGCAGGACGAGCGTTGCCAGCGTGGTGGCGATGAGGTCCATCACCGCCCCAGGCTGAACAGCACGACCGAGAGGAACGAGAGCACGAACGTGCCCCCGAGGTACTCCGGCACGCGCAGGATGCGGATCTTGGCGAGCGCGGACTCGATGCCGACGATGAGCACCGCCGCCCCCAGCATCTTGGCCGCCAGGGTCCCGATGGCGATGGCGAACGCCCCCACCGTGAGCTGGGTGGCCAGCCCCTGCGGCCAGATCAGCACGTTGAGCCACACCACGAGCAGCACGAAGAGCTTCATCCAGCCGCCCCACTCCATGAGCGCCTGATCGGGGCCCGAGAACTCGAAGAGCCGCGAGCCCTCGATCATCGACAGCTCCTGGGTGGTCGCCGGGTTGTCGATCGGGATGCGCCCCGCCTCGGCGAGGACGACCATCAGGAAGGCCGCTGCGATCAGCGCATGGCTGGGGGTGATCAGCGGAGAGGCGGTGTGCAGCACGTTGTCGACCACGAAGGGCACGGTGCCGCCGGAGATGAAGCCGACCGCGAAGAAGATGAGGATGAGGGTGGGCTCTGCGAGCGAGGAGACCAGGCGGGACCGGCTGGCGCCCAGGCCCCCGTAGGGACTCGCTCCGTCCATGGCGGCGAGGTTGGTGAAGAACCCGCCGATGCCGATGACGAAGCCGCTGCCGACCATGTCGGCCATGAAAGCCCAGCTCAGTGGGAAGGCGCTGAGCACCGGGATGAGGATGGCGAAGGCGATCGGGGCGGCGAAGGCCACGTGGGGTGCGAGCCGGAAGACCCAGGAGGCGTCGGGCGGCGCCGAGCGCTGCTTGCGGAAGAGCTTGGCGAGGTCGAAGTAGGGCTGGAGCGGCGACGGCCCGCGCCGCGACTGCACCCTGGCCTTGAGGGTGTCGATCGTCCCCTTGAGGAGCGGTGACATCAGCAGCACGACCGCCACCGCCACGCACTGCCCCAGCGCGGCCGCTAGCACGGGTTCACGCCCCAACTCAGGGTGAGCACGGGCACCCCAACCTCCAAGCACGTTGGTGGTCAGGGGCCATCAGCTCGCTGGGAGCGCTGCCGGCGCACGGCGCCGCGGCGAGCCCCATCGCCGTGCGGCGGACTATACCAGACGCCGCCGGGGCCGGCGCCGCTGCTATGCTCGCTCCACCCCGCCCGGGGCGGGCCGGCGATGGGTCTCGCCGCCACCGGCCGTCCGGCCTGATGGGCCCTGCCGGTGTTTCACGCGTGGGCGAGTTGATGTCGACATCGCGGGACGGCCTCCTCGGGTGCCTTCGTGGCCTGGCGGGGCTGGACATCCTCGCCGGCGACCAGCGCCGCCTGGCCGCCGAGGCCGCGGAGAAGCTCGCCGCCGAGGTCGTCTACGTGGCCGTGATCGGCGAGTTCAAGCGCGGCAAGAGCAGCCTGATCAACGCCCTCCTCGGCGATCGGGTGCTCCCCACCGGGGTGACGCCGGTGACGGCGGCGCCGACGCTGGTCCGCTTCGGTGAGGTGCCCCGGGCCGCGGTGCGGCGGCTCGACGGCACCGAGACGCCGATCCCCCCGTCCGATCTCTCCGACTACATCACGGAGCGGGGGAACCCGCGCAACCGGCGCGGGGTTCGCGAGGTGGTGGTCGAGCTCCCCTCGCCCCTGCTCCGCCCCGGCCTGGTCCTCGCCGATACGCCCGGCACCGGGAGCGTCTACGCGCACAACACGGAGACGACCTCCGCCTTCCTCCCCCGGGTGGACGTCGCGCTGCTCGTCCTGAGCGTGGACGCCCCCCTCTCCGGCGCCGAGGCCGAGCTGCTCACCGCGGCCGGCGGAACCGTGGCGCGCGCCGCCATCTGCCTCAACAAGGTGGACCTGCTCAGCCCCGCGGAGCTGCGGGAGGCGACGGACTTCGTCCGCTCCCAGGTCGCTGCGCTGAGCGGGCGCACGCCGGTCCCCGTCTTCCCGGTCTCGGCGCGCGAGGCCGGGACTGCGTCGGAGAACGGGCTGGACGCGGTGCGCCGCTTCCTCGCCGAGGTCGCGGCCCGCGAGCGCGAGGCGGTGGTCGGCACCCGCGCTCGCAGGGTCGCGGAGGGTGTCCTGAGCGTCGCGGAGGCGGCGCTGAGCCTGGGACTGGCCGCTGCCGCCCAGCCCGGGGAGCGGGCCCGCACCGCTCGCGAGGCGTTCGCCGAGGCCCGGGACGAGCTGGAGCGCGACGCTGCCGAGGCGGTCACCCTCCTGCTCGCCGCCTGCCGCCGCACCCAGGGCGAGGTCGTGGAGCCCCGCGCCGCCGAGCTGCGCCGGAGCCTGCCCGGTGAGCTGCTCGGCAACCCCGACGAGCAATGGCCGGAGATCTCGTCCCGTGCCGCCACGGCCTGGACGAGCGCCGTTCAGACCGAGCTGTCCGGGCGCATCGGGGTCGCCCTGGCCCGGCACGGGGACCGGCTGCAGGAGCGGGTCGAGCGGTTCGTCCGCCGGGCGGGCGAGGCGTATGGTGTCGCGCTGCCGGCGCCGTCCGACGTGCGCGACGAGCTCACGCTTCCTGCGATCCGCATCGAGACGGCGGACGAGCCGGGCGCCGTGGCCATGGGGATCCGCCAGGTGCGCCGCCATCTCCCCGGACCCCTGGGACGGAGCTGGCGCGAGAGCGCGCGGCGTGACCGGGCGGCGGAGGAGGCGGACCGTCTCGCCGGCCGGCTCCGCTACGCGGCGGTGCAGGCGGTGGACCGGGCGGCGCGCAGCTGGGTTCGGGAGGTCGAGGTCGGTTGGCGGTCGCTCAGCGACTCGCTCGCCGCCGCGGTCGCGCGCGCCGAGCGGGCAGCCGGTGACGCCGCTCAGGCGGGCACCGGCCTGACGGAGGCGGAGGGCGCGCTGGCCGCGATCCGAGCCTCCCTCCGGGCCGCCACGTCGCCGTGGGACCCGCGCGGCGAGATCTCACGGATGCGCCTGGACCTCGACGAGAACCTCCGGCAGACCGAGCGGCTGCTCGGCGACAGAGGGGTGGCGGCGGCGCTCCCCGGGGCTCTCATCGACCTCCTGCCCCGCCTGCGGGGCGTGGCGGCCGAGCTCGATCACCAGCTCATCCTCTGGGAGGGTGAGCCGGACCCGGGCCTGGTCCGGTCCGCCCTTCCCCAGCTCTCCCGGCGGGTGCGCGGGGTGGTCTCGGACGCCCTGCGCATGCGTGGCAGCGCGCTCCAGCTCATCGACGAGGTCAGCCGGGGGACCCGCGAGGCCGCCGAGGCGGACATCCGCCACGGCCTTCAGGCCCTCGACGACGCCCTCGCCAGCATCCGCCAGCTCCACGTCCCGCCGGAGGCCGCTGGCGGCGCGGCGGCCCCGCCGCCGCCACCGCCACCCTAGCCGGTGTCAGCGCGCCGCGGGCTGGGCCACCCTCGCGGAGAGATCCGCGGCCAGGGCGCCGATGAACTCCTCGGTGGTCAGCCAGCCGCTGCTCTCCCCCTTCAGCAGCGCCAGGTCCTTGGTCATGCGACCGGACTCGACCGTGCTGATGCACACCTCCTCCAGGGTCTCCGCGAAGCGCGTCACCTCGGGCGTCCCGTCGAGCTTGCCGCGGTGTGCCAGCCCCCGGGTCCAGGCGAAGATGGAGGCGATCGGGTTGGTGGACGTCGGCTCGCCGCGCTGGTGGAGCCGGTAGTGGCGGGTGACGGTGCCGTGGGCCGCCTCCGCCTCCATGGTCCGGCCGTCCGGGGTGAGCAGGACGCTGGTCATGAGACCGAGGGAGCCGAAGCCCTGGGCCACGGTGTCCGACTGGACGTCCCCGTCGTAGTTCTTGCAGGCCCAGAGGTATCCCCCCTCCCACTTGAGCGACTGCGCCACCATGTCGTCGATCAGGCGGTGCTCGTACGTGAGGCCGCGCGCGTCGAAGTCGAGCTTGAACTCCGCGTCGAAGACCTCCTGGAAGAGGTCCTTGAAACGACCGTCGTAGACCTTCAGGATCGTGTTCTTGGTGGAGAGGTACACCGGGTAGCCGCGGTCCAGCGCATAGCGGAAGGTGGCCCGCGCGAAGTCCCGGATGGAGGCGTCGTAGTTGTACATCGCCATGGCGATGCCCGACCCCTCGAAGCGCGCCACCTCGAGCTCGATCGGCTCCCCTTCCGCGTCCGGGACGTAGCGGATGGAGACCCGGCCGGGGCCGGGAACCACGAAGTCGGTGGCGTGGTACTGGTCGGCGTGGGCATGGCGGCCGATGACGATCGGCTTGGTCCACCCGGGCACCAGGCGGGGGATGCTGCTGATCACGATCGGCTCGCGGAAGATCACCCCGCCGAGGATGTTGCGGATCGTCCCGTTGGGCGACCTCCACATCCGCTTCAGGCCGAACTCCCGGACCCGCGCCTCGTCGGGCGTGATGGTCGCGCACTTGACCCCCACCCCGTGCTCGGCGATGGCGTGGGCGGCGTCGATCGTGACCTGGTCGTCGGTGGCGTCGCGGTGCTCGATGCCGAGGTCGTAGTAGAGGAGATCGACGTCGAGGTGGGGCAGGATCAGCTGCTCCTTGATCATCTGCCAGATCACGCGGGTCATCTCGTCGCCGTCCAGCTCGACGAGCGGGTTGGCAACTCTCGCCTTGCCCATGCGTCTCTCCAAAAGCCGTGCGCTGTGACATGAATGCCGACGGCGGAGCCGGGGCCCCCGGACGGTAGCACGTCGGGTCGAAAGCTCCGTCCCCCGGCCGCGGGACGGCCCGCGGGGAGGGGATGGCACGGCTCCCCGCCCCGCGCTCACCGGGGGTGCGCGCCGCCGGGGCTGCCTACGCCGAGGGGCCGGGCGCCGCGGACAGGCCCGCGCCGAGCTGCCGGTCCGCGCGGGCGGCGGCGGGGATGGCGCCGAGGACGACGACCACCGCGACCGCGCCCACCGCGGCCGCGTAGCCGTAGGCCCAGCCGGCTCCGATGCCGTAGAGGAGTCCCATGATCAGGTTGCCCAGGAAGAGGCCCACGCTGCGGGCGGCGGTCAGGGCTCCGAACCCGGTGCCCGCCCGGCGGCCGGGCCGGAGCACGGACATGAGCGACGGCTCCACCGTCTCCACGATCCCGAGCGCGAACCCGAGCGCGACCACCCCGAGCATCAGCACGGCGGCGCTGAGGCGGGCTCCGTATCCGACGGCCAGCAGGACGGCACCGGCGACCGAGACGAGGTAGCCGAGCAGGCCGAGGTCGCGGAAGCGGTCGGCGATGAGCGTCCCCAGCCGCGGACCGGCGACATACCCCGTCGCCGCCGACACGGCGTTGAAGAGGAGGAAGGCGCCGATGCCCACGCCCGCCTGACCGCTGCCCTGGGCCGTGGTGAGGATCGGGAATCCCACGCTGTACGAGGTGAAGCCGAAGAGCGCCGCCGCGGCGAGCAGCGGCATGGCCCCGGGAAGGGGGCGGGACGGGGGGGCTCCGGCGCCGCCGGAGCCCCGCCGCGCGGGCGCGGCGCGCCCGGTGCGGCAGCGCGTGAGCGTGAGCGTCGCGACCGCCAGCGGCACCACGCTCCCCAGGAAGATCCAGCGGAACGCGACGTGCTCCAGGACGGCGATCAGCACGTAGGCGCCGGCCAGGGCGCCGCCGCCGATGTCGAGGGCGTGGAGAAAGCCGAAGACGGCGTTGCGGTCCTCCGCACGCGGCACGGCCTCGACCAGCATCACGCGCCGCGAGGGGGTGCGGAGATTGCGCGCCCACCACCCGGCGCTGAGCAGGCCGATGGCCGCCGCCGGCGAGGCCCAGAGCGCCGAGAGGGAGAGGAGCGGGATCAGGGCGTTGCCGCCGATCGCCACGCGGCGGTGCCCGATCCGATCTCCCAGCAGGGCGCCCGCGAAGGCCATGAGGGTGCCGCCCCCGTAGGCGATGGCCATCGCCAGGCCGAACTCCCACACCGGTTGGTGCAGCACCAGCACCAGGAAGAGCGGGAAGCCCGCCAGCACCCCCTGGTAGCCGGTGTCGGAGAAGAAGGCGGACAGGGAGATGGCCCAGACGTCGCGGGTGCGCCAGGCCACCCGCCGCTGCCGCGCCGCACCGCCGGGGGGAGCCGGGGCCGGGGCGGTGGATCCGGGGTCAGGGCGGTCCGGGGCGGCCATGGGCTCGGCCGATCATGGCAGAGGTCCTGGGGCGGAGGCGCGCGCAGGCGGACGCCTCGGCGCCACCCGGCCTGTTAGGGGAAGATGCCCCGCACCGAGGTCGCCTCGGCGACCCGCTGGACCGCGACCAGGTACGCGCCCATGCGCAGCGAGACGCGCCGCGCGTCGGCCTGCTCGGCCGTCTCCGCGAAGGCGCGGCGCATCACCCTCTCCAGCTTGATGTTGATGTCATCCTCGTCCCAGAAGAAGGACTGCAGGTCCTGCACCCACTCGAAGTACGAGACCGTGACCCCGCCGGCGTTGGCGAGGATGTCCGGCACCACCGTGATGCCGCGACGCTCCAGGATGGCATCGGCGTCGGGCGTGACCGGTCCGTTGGCGCCCTCGACCACCAGGCGGGCCTGGATCCGTCCCGCGTTGCCCGCCGTGATCACGCTCTCCAGGGCGGCCGGCACCAGCACGTCCACGGGGAGCTCGAGAAGCTCCGCATTGGAGACCTCACGCGCCCCGGGCAGACCGGCGAGCCGTCCGGTGCGGCGCAGGTGCGCCTCCACCTCCTCCAGCTCCAGGCCGCCGGGGTTGTGGATGCCGCCGTTGACGTCCGAGACGGCGCAGACCCGGAAGCCGCGCGCGGCGAGCATGCGGGCGCTCACGCTGCCGACGTTCCCGAACCCCTGGATGGCCACCGTGGCGGTGGTGGGGTCCATCCCCAGGCGCCGGCACGCGTCCAGGGCGACGATGCTCACGCCCCGGCCGGTCGCCTCCGGCCGGCCCCGCGAGCCCCCGATGGCGAGCGGCTTCCCCGTCACCACGGCGGGACGCGAGTACCCCGCGTCCATCGAGAGGGTGTCCATGATCCAGGCCATCACCTGCGCCGAGGTGTTGACGTCCGGGGCGGGGATGTCGGATGCCGGGCCGACGAGCAGCGAGATCTCGCTGGCGAAGCGCCGGGTGAGACGCTCCAGCTCGGCTCGGCTCAGCGCCTGAGGGTCGACGGTGACGCCGCCCTTGGCTCCGCCGAACGGGATGTTGGCGAGGGCGCACTTCCAGGTCATCCACATCGCCAGCGCCTTGACCTCGTCGAGGTCGGTGTCGGGGTGGAAGCGCAGCCCACCCTTGGCCGGACCCCGGGCCAGGTTGTGCTGCACCCGGAAGCCCGTGTACACCTCCACCCTCCCGTCGTCCATCTTCACCGGGAAGTGCACCACCAGCTCCCGGTGCACCTCGCGGAGGATGGCCCGCAGGGGCTGGGTCAGGTCCAGAAGCTCCGCGGCACGGTCGAACTGCCGCTGGGCGTTGCGCCACGCGCTCTCGGCGGGTAGCGCCGCCGCTTCAGAGGCCAGTGTCATCCGCGCTCACCATAGCACCGCCCGGGAAGAGCGGCCGTCCGCGCGGGGAGGGGGCCCGCTGCGGACCCCCTCGGCGCCGGCCGCGCCGCTCCCCGCTCACGGCAGCGTCCTCAGCCGGCGAGCCGCGCGCCCGCCGGGGTGCCGTCGCGCTCGGGCACGGCGCCCTGGCGCGGCCGCTCCTGCGGAGCCGGCTGCACGGGTACGGCGACCGCGGCCGTCCCGGTGAGCCGCGGGACGAAGAGCGCGACGATGGCCCCGACCAGCATCAGGCACTGCCCGATCACGAAGAGGACCTCACCGCCGCTCCCCGGTCCCCAGCTGGACTCGTGGCCCGGGGTGGAGAACACCCAGATGCCCATGCCCACCAGGGTGACGACCATGCCGGTGACCACCGCGGAGGACATCCACCGCTTGATCCTGGCCGCGACGGCCGTGCCCGCCCCCATCAGCTCCGTGGCGAGGAGGAAGACCGCGATGACGGGGAGAGCTCCGAAGACGAAGAGCAGGTGCGCCCGCGTGAAGATCTGGTCGTCGAACACCCGGGACGCCGACATGGTGCTGCCGGCTCCGAACGCGACCTCGTTCATCTCGATGTAGTAGCCGTAGAAGAACATCGCCGCGCAGGCCATCACGTAGGTGAGATAGACGCCGATGCGCACCGGGTTGACCCGCCGCACCCGGCGTGTCGCGCCTCCCGCCGCCCGGCCGAAGAACCCCTGCAGCTCGGGGACCATCGCGCCCGCGAGGATGAGCGCCCCGACCCCGACCAGTCCGGTCATGGTGTCGTCCATGGCGAGGCCGTTCACGCCCCCGGGGCCGGAGGGGAACCAGGCCGGGATGGCGAACGTGCCCAGCGCCGACACCGTGTAGATGCCGGAGTAGAGCGCGATGCCGGCGAGCATGATCCCGGCACCGGTGCGGGCCACCTGCTTGCGGATCCCCGCCAGCCGCGAGTAACCGAAGGCCTCCGCCGCGAGCAGCACGATCGCCGCCATGAAGCTGGGCAGCATGCCGTGCGAGTGGGCCGTGATGACGTTGCCCATGAGGGCCGACTGCGACTCGCTCTGGGCCCTGGCCCAGAAGTCCCAGCTCATCCCGACCTGGCTCGCCGCCGCCACCAGCCCGAACACCACCCAGGTCAGCACCGACACCCCGGTGAAGAAGAAGACCCAGGTGATCTCCGCCTTCTGGGGGGACATCCGCGCCCCCCGGGGCGGGATCAGAGCCGACCAGGCGAGGTCGATCACGAAGAGGACCGTGACCGCGAACAGCTCGAGCGTCGCGGGCATGATGACCCAATAGCCGAAATCAACCAGCGAGGCGACATTGTGCTGCGTCCCGTAGCCGAGGATCAGGAACCCGGCGCCCTCGAAGATCGCGATCAGGGCGCTGTGCGAGACCAGGTACCTGACCCACGAGTGCAGCGTGAAGACGTTGCTCGCGGCGATCAGGAAGAGCAGCGCCGCCGGGAGCATGAGGGCGTGGTAGAACCACACCTGGGAGTTGGTGAAGTCGCCGCCGTTGGTCGCCGAGAGCCAGGGCACGGTGATGAAGCTGAGCGCCGCCACCACGACGATCCAGGCCATCAGGAGCCTGGCCATCACCCCGCTGAAATCGGGTGACCCCGAGTCGCCGGGCGGGGCAGCCCGAACCTCGTCGCTAGCTGCTGCGGTTGCCATGACCAAACCCTCCGATGCGTCCGGGGCGGCGTGCGCGCCCGGTGCCGACCTCATAGAGCACAGCCGATCGCCCCTCCCAGGACCACGACCAGATACACGGTGATCACGCGGATCAGCGGTCCGGCGAGTCCCTCCCTCGAGGGCGCCGCCGCCGCCGCGGCGACGATGAGCGCGGAGATGATCCCCACCGGGAGCGCGACCCAGCGGCCCGCGGGCGATCCCAGCGCGAGCAGGGCGCCGACGGCGAGCGCCCCCATGGCCAGCGCCGAGCCCGCCAGCGCGGCGGTGAGCTGACCCCGCGTCCACACCAGGGGGGCCATGGGCACCCCCGCCAGGGCGTAGTCCTCCCGGTAGCGGAGGGCGATCACCCAGATGTGGACAAACACCCAGACCGCGACCATGGCTCCCAGCAGCCCCGCGGCGTCCGAGATGGGCGCCTGCACGGCGGCGTACCCGGCCCACAGGACCAGGGAGCCCACCCCCGAGCCGAGAACGATGCTCCACGGGGTGGCGCGCTTGGTGACCAGGCTGTAGACGACGACGTTGCTGATCAGGGCGAGCACCAGGAACAGGAAGGCGATCATTCCCAGCCCGAGGGCGAGGCCGAGCCCGGCGGTGGTCAGCACGGTCGCGAGGACCGTCGCCTGGCGCAGCGAGATGCGGCCGGTGACGAGCGGCCGCCCCGCGGTCCGCGGCATCAGCGCGTCGATGTCGCGGTCGCGGATGTTGGTCCAGCACTCGGCGCCCGCGCCGAGCAGCAGCGCCGAGGCCGACACCAGGAGCGCGGGACGGAAGGGGAAGGCTCCCGCGCCCCCCCAGGCGAGCAGGACACCGGTGAGCCCGACGAAGGCGAAGGTGGCGTCGATGTGCGGCTTGACGAAGACCAGGAGGTCCCGTGCACGCGGGGCTGAGACCGCAGCCGCCGTGGCGGCACCGAGCTGTGCCCCCCCGGGCGCGGCGAGCGACGGTCCGGCCGACAGCGTCATGCGGCGTACCTCTCCTGTGGTGTGGCCCCCAGGCTGATCACGTCCCATGCTCCGTCTCTCACAACGGAGATCCCAGAGCCGAAGGCCAGGGAAGCGAGGGACAGGAGGACCGTCCCGTTGGTGGCCCATCGATGGCCGCGGGCCCGGACGGAGCCGGTGGAGGTCCCGCGTTCCGGGGACCGTCCGGCCCATGCAGCGCCGCCCGCCGGCCGCCCGCCTACCATCGTCGGATGACACCCGGAGGGGCGCTACCCGACCATCTTCGCGTCCACGGGCTCACCAAGGTCTTCGCCGGCGGGGTGAGGGCCAACGACGGCATCACGTTCGATCTGGCCGGCGGACAGACGGTGGGAATCCTCGGCCCCAACGGCGCCGGCAAGTCCACGCTGCTGCGCCAGATCGTCGGGCTGGCGCGCCCCACCGCGGGGGGCATCGAGCTCCGCGGCCGCTCCGTGACCCCGCGTGCCCGCTGGCTCCGCGAGCAGGTCGCCTACCTCCCCCAGCACCCGCTGGCGCTGCTCGACCTCACCGTCTTCGAGGCCGTCTGGACGACCGCGGCGCTGCGCGGGCACGCGCCTCGCTCGGCCCGGGCGCGCGCGCTGGAGGTCCTCGAGGCGCTCGGTCTGACCGATCTCCGCGATCGCCTGGTGGCCAACCTCTCGGGCGGCGAGCACCGCCTGGTCACGATCGCCGCGGCGGTGGTGGCTCCCACCCCGCTCATGGCCCTCGACGAGCCCAGCAACGAGCTGGACCCGCTGATGCGCCGCCGGGTCTGGGCGCTCATCGGCGGCCTGCGCCACCCCGAGCGCCTGATCCTCCTCGTCTCCCACAACGTCCTGGAGGCGGAGGCCGCCGTCGACCGCGTCCTCATCCTGCACCGGGGGCGGGTCTTCGCGGAGGGAACGCCCGGCGCGCTGCGCCGGGAGCGGGGGTCCGGAGTCTGGCTGGAGATCCGCTACACGGGGGGTCCGGAGCTTCTCGGGCACACCGGCGCCGCCGCCGGGGCGGACGGGCAGGACGTGCACCGGCTCCGCTGGTGGCTGCCCCGGCCCGAGGCCGAGCGCCGCCTCGCCGCGCTCCTGGACGACGGTCATCGCCGGCGCCTCCTCGACATCAACCTGAGGGAGCCGACCCTCGAGGAGCTCTACCTCTCGTACCGCGACGAGATGGAGACCGCCGACGCTCGGCGAGCGGCCGGCGGGGGCTCGCGGTGACCGCCGCCCCGGCGCGCGCCCCCCTCGCGGTGATGGCGCCGCTCCTCGCCCGCCTCCAGATCGCCGGGCTGCGCCGGCACTGGCGTCCTTACGTGATCGTGAGCGCGGTGATGCCCGCCGGCATCGTGCTCATGCTCCGCCTGGTGGCGCCGGACATCGCCCGCGCGGAGCAGGTCCAGGTGGTGGTGGGGGCCATGCTCCTCGCCGAGGCCATCAGCACCATCGTCATGCTCTCCCAGCAGACCGCCTGGCTGCGCCAGAGCCACGCGCTCGACCACTACCTGGTGCTGCCGATCAGCGCCCCCCTCTATCTCACCGTGACCTTCGTCTGCTACACGGTGTTCGCCTGGCCCGGCGTGGCCTGCATCATGGTCGAGGGCGCGGTCCTCTACGGCCTGCCGCTGCATCTCGGTGCCCTCATGGTCCCGATCCTCCTGCTCGCCGGCGTGGCCATGGGCGGGATCGGGGCGCTGATCGGCCTCCTCTCCCCCCGCGAGGGGCTGGCCGGCCTGTTCGGGAACCTGGTCATGATGGGCGTGCTCTTCGCGGGGCTCGTGCCGATGTCGGCGGCGCCGGCCTGGGCGTCCTGGGCGGTGCGCCTGCTGCCCTCCGGGTCCGGGATGTCCCTGCTGCGCCAGGCGACCCTGGGCGGCGCCGCGCCCTGGAGCGACTGGCTGGGGCTCGCCGTGTACGCGGCGGTCGCGCTGGCCGCCGCCGTGTGGGCCCTGCAGCGCCCGGAGTGACCCGCCTCAGCCCCGCGGCGCCGCGTCCAGCGCCATGGCGACGACCTCGGCCAGGTGCACGGCGCGCCGTCCCGCGAGCTGCGCCACCTGCTCGCGGCAGCTGAAACCGTCGGCGACGACGAGGGTGCCCTGGCCGGCCGCGCGCACCGCGGGCAGCAGCCCTCGCTCGGCGACGGCGAGGGAGACCGCGTGCTTGCGGCCGCGCTCGAAGCCGAAGGACCCCGCCATGCCGCAGCAGCCGGGCGGAGCCGCCGTCCACTCCACCCCGAGCGCGTCCAGGAGCGCGCGCTCGGCGCCGAAGCCGGTCAGCGCGTGCTCGTGGCAGTGCTCCTGCACCAGGGCGGGGCGCCCCAGGGGGGCGGCGCGCAGCCGGTCGGCGCGCGGCGCCAGCACCTCGCCGAGGCTCACGGCCAGCGAGCTGAGCCGGCGAGCCGCGGGCTCGTCGGGAAACAGGTTGACCAGCTCGTCACGGAACACCGACAGGCACGACGGCTCCAGCACCAGGATGGGCACCCCGGCGTCGATCGCCGGCCGCAGCACCCGCAGCACGCGGCGCAGCTCCCGCCGCGCGGCACCGAGCATTCCGGAGTCGTAGAGGGGACGGCCGCAGCACGCGCCCGCCGCGGGCACCACCGGGCGCAGGCCCGCGGCCTCGAGGGCCCGCACCGCCGCGACGCCGATCTCGGGCACGAAGTGGTTGGTGAAGGTGTCGGGCCAGACCACGCACGGCGGGGCCCCGGCGGGGCCCCGGGCACCCCGCCCCCGGAACCACGCCGCGAACGTGTGGGGGGCGAAGGCCGGCAGGGAGCGCTGCGGCGCCACCCCGGCGAGGCGCTTCACCGCGGCGCCCGACGCCGGGTGCGCCGCCACGGCGTTCACGGCTCGCGGGGCGAGCGCCGCCAGCCGGGCCCAGCGGTGGATCAGCCCCATGCTGTACGCGGCCCGCGGTCGCGGCCTTCCGCGGTAGTGATGGTGGAGGAACTCTGCCTTGTAGGCGGCCATGTCGACGCTCACCGGGCAGTCCGACTTGCAGCCCTTGCACGAGAGGCAGAGGTCGAGCGCCTCGCGCACCTCCGTCGATCGCCACCCTCCGCGCAGCCCGTCGGGGCTGCGCAGCATCTCCGCCAGGAGGTGGGCCCTGCCCCGCGTCGAGTGCGCCTCCTCGCCGGTCGCCATGTAGGAGGGGCACATCACCCCTCCACCCATCCGCCGGCACCTCCCCACCCCGATGCAGCGCTCGGCGGCCTGGGCCAGGCTTCCCGCGTCGTCCGGGAACCGGAACACCGTGGGGGGCCGCCGCAGCGCGTGCGGAGGGGCCAGGCGGAGGTCCGCGTCGAGGGGGAGGGCGTCGATCAGCTTGCCGGGGTTCATGAGGCCCCGCGGATCCCAGATGGACTTGTACTCGCGGAAGGCGGCCAGCAGCCGGGGGCTGAACATCCGGGCGAGGAGCTCCCCCCGGGACTGCCCGTCGCCGTGCTCCCCGGAGATGGAGCCGCCATGGGAGACGACGAGGTCCGCCGCCTCCTCCACGAAGCGACGGTACCGCGCGATCCCCTCACGGCTGCGCAGGTCGAAGTCGATCCGCATGTGCACGCACGCGTCTCCGAAGTGCCCGTACATCGGCCCGTGGAGGTGGTGGGCGTCGAGGAGATCGCGGAGGTCGCGCAGGTAGGCCCCGAGCCGCTCCGGCGCGACCGCCGCGTCCTCCCACCCCTCCCACCCCTCGGGCCGGCCGGGCACCCGCACCGAGGCGGCGAGCGCCGCCTCCCGGACCTCCCAGAGGCTGCGCTGCGCCGAGGGGTCGACGAGAAGCTCGGCGGAAGGGCGGGGCGGGCGGGTCCCAAGACGGCGCATCAGGGAGCGGGCAGCCTCCGCGGCCGCCCCGGCCGTCTCGCCCGGCAGCTCGACGAGGAGCCAGCACCCCCCGGGGGGGAGGCCGCCCAGCCTGTCCCGGTGCAGCCCCTTGCGCCGCATCATCTCGACGGTCAGGGCGTCGAAGCCCTCCAGGCCGGAGCACCCCGAGGCGAGCAGCTCAGGGACGGCGTCGGCGGCCGCGACGGCGTCCGGGTAGCCCAGCACCAGGAGCACCTGCGCGGGCGGGCGCGGGACCAGGCGCAGCACCGCCTCCAGGACCACGGCGCAGGTCCCCTCGCTGCCCACCAGGGCGCGCGCGAGGTTGCCTCCCTCCTCCGGGAGCAGGGGGCGGAGGTTGTACCCGGACACCACCCGGGGGATCCGCGGGAAGCCCGCGCGGATCTCCTCCTCGTGGCGCGAGACCAGGTCGCGGACGCGGTCGGCGATCTCCGCGGCCCGGGCCCGGCCGCCCCCCGTCCCCTCCACCGTGAAGCCGGCGGGTCCGACGCGGAGGGCGTGGCCGTCGGCGGTCGCGACGGTCAGCGCCTCCACGTTGTGCTCGGTGCGGCCGTGGGCGACCGAGTGGACCCCGCAGGAGTTGTTCCCGATCATCCCGCCCACCGTGCACCAGGCGTGGGTGGCGGGATCGGGCCCGAAGGTGAGCCCGTGCGCGCCCGCGGCATCGCGCAGGCGGTCGAGGACGACCCCCGGCTCGACCCGCGCGACGCGCGCCTGCGGGTCGACCTCCACGATCCGGGTGAGGTGCCGGGACAGGTCGAGGACGACCGCCCGGTTGCAGGCCTGCCCCGCGAGGCTCGTGCCCGCGCCGCGCACCAGCACGGGAGCGCGGGCCTCGTGGCAGACGGCGAGCGCCGCCAGCACGTCGGCGGCGTGGCGGGGCTGGACCACCCCCAGGGGAAGCTGGCGGTAGTTCGAGGCGTCGGTCGCGTACAGGTGACGAGCACCCTCGGTGAAGTCCACGTCGCCGTCGACGGCGGCCGCCAGCCGCCTCTCCAGGCTCGCGAGCTCGGTCGCAGGGGGCACGGTGCCAATCATGGCCGCACGCACCTCCCGGGCGTGTCCGCGACCGCGCCCGCGGCCCCGGTCCGGGACGTTAAGGCGACCTTAACCCATCCTTGCCGACACCTTAACCTCCTCTTATCCACGCTTGCTCTGGATGGACAGTTCTGCGGAGTGAGCAGATGGAGACCGTCAGCGCCGGCCCGCCCGCGTCATCAGGTCGCACCATCGGGGAGGCGATGGACGAGGCTCCTCTGAGCCTCTTCCATCTCAAGGCCGCGGTCACCGCGGCGATGGGCTTCTTCACCGACGCGTACGACCTCTTCATCATCGGCGTCGCCGTCACCCTGATCTCCGCGGAGTGGCACCTCAGCAGCCTCCAGACCAGCTTCCTGAGCAGCGCGACGCTGGTGGCCACCCTGGTCGGAGCGGTGGTCTTCGGCCGCCTCGCCGACCTGGTCGGGCGCAAGAAGGTGTACTGGCTGGTGGCGGCGATCATGGCCATCGGCGCCCTGGCCACGGCCCTCGCCCCCGGCTACGTCTGGCTGGTCGCCTTCCGCCTGGTGCTGGGCCTCGGGATCGGCGGCGACTACCCGGTGAGCGCCGTCCTCGCCAGCGAGTACGCGAACCGCCGGCGGCGCGGGCTCCTCGTGTCGCTGGTCTTCTCCTCCCAGGCCGCCGGGCTGGTGATCGGCCCCGTGGTCGCCCTCGCGCTGCTCGCCTCGGGGATCAGTCACGACCTCGCCTGGCGGGTGATGCTCGGACTGGGCGCGCTCCCGGCCCTGAGCGTGGTGTACCTGCGCAGCCGCATGCCCGAGTCCCCCCGCTTCGCCGCCTCGGTCCTGGGCCGCGAGGCGGAGGCCCGCCAAGCCATCGAGGAGTACAGCCACGGGGTGGTGCGGCCGGTGGCCGGGGGCGCCACCCGGGTCGCCGGCAGCTTCCGCCGGTTCCTGTCCACCCCCCACACCCTGCTGCTCCTCCTGGGAACGGCCGGCTCCTGGTTCCTGGTGGACTACGTGTACTACGGGAACACCATCAGCAGCCCGCTGATCCTGCGCGGTGTCGCCCCCCACGCGACGCTCATCCAGTCGACCGCCTGGACGCTGATCATCTTCACCCTCTTCGCCGTTCCCGGCTACATCCTTGCCCTGCTGCGCATCGACCGCATCGGCCATCGCCGCCTCCAGTGGATCGGCTTCCTCGGCATGGCCGTCTGCTTCGCCCTCATCGCGCTCATCCCCGGCGTCACCGGCACCGTGGCGCCCTTCCTCCTCCTCTACGGCATCAGCTACTTCTTCACCGAGTTCGGACCCAACGTGACCACCTTCGTCATCCCCACCGAGGTCTACGGGGTGGCCGAGCGGACGACCGCCCACGGCATCTCCGCCGGTGTGGGCAAGCTCGGGGCCTTTCTCGGCGTCGGCCTCTTCCCCCTGGTCAGCGGCGGGTTCGGCCTCAGCGGGACCCTGCTCTTCTGCGGCGCGCTCGGCCTGCTCGGCATTGCGCTCACCCGGGTGCTCCCGGAACCGAGCGGCAGGAGTCTCGAGAGCGTGGGGCTGCCCACCCCGGCGCCGGTGCTGGTCGCCAGCAAGCCGGCCGCCTGAGCGCCGCCCCCGGCCGCGCGCCACGCCGGAGCGTCCGCGGCTGTGGCATCGTGCGCACCCATGCTCGAGGGCGACGTGCGCGCGCGGACGGGGGGGGTCCCGCCCCCCACCGGGCTCGGCCGGGTCACGCCGGGACGGCTGGCGGTCGCCGCCGCGCTGGTGGCCGTCCTCGCCGTCATCTGCCGGCGCGTGGGCGACCCCGACTTCTACTGGCATCTCGCCACCGGGGCGTGGATCCTCGACCACGGCCGCCTTCTGAGCCACGACGCGTTCACCTACACCGTGGCCGGCCGTCCCTGGGTCGACCAGGAGTACGGCAACGAGATCCTGCTCACCCTCCTCTACCGGGCCGGGGGCTTCCTGGCCGTGAGCCTCGCCTACACGGCGCTCACCTGGGTCGGCTTCTGGCTCATCTGGCGCCGCATCGCCCTCGAGCGTGTGGCGGGCCCGATCGCCGCGCTCTGCCTCCTGCTCGCCGCCGGCGCGGGGATCGCCGTGTGGGGCCCGCGCTCCCAGATGATCACCTTCACCCTCACCTGCCTGACCCTGCTCTGGGTCGAGCGATTCCTGCGCGGCCAGGGCCGCCGGCTCTACCTGCTCCCCGCGGTCTTCGCGGTCTGGACCAACCTGCACGGCGGCTTCATCTACGGCCTGTTGGTGCTGGGGGTCGCCGCGCTCTCCGAGAGCCTCCTCGTCGCGCTCGCCACCGGGGACCGCGCCGCCCATCGCGCTCGTGCCCTCCGGCTCTGGATCGTCCTGCTCGGCTGCGGCGTGGCGGCGCTCCTCAATGCGCACACCTATCAGACGTATCTGGTCGCGCTGAGGATCGAGCTCAGCTCCGTGCAGCAGAGCTTCATCGCGGAGTGGCGGTCACCCAACTTCCACTCCCCGGAGGAGCTCCTCCTCGAGCTCCTCCTCGTCTGCACGATCGCCGCGATGGCGATGCGACGGCCGCGTCTTTGGGACCTGCTGCTCAGCATGACCGCCATCTGGCTGGCGCTGGCCGCCGTGCGCAACGCCTACATCGCGGCGGCCCTCGTCACTCCCGTCGTCGCCTGGGCGGGGGGTGCCGTCTGGGAGGCGAGCGGACTGCGCGCGCACGCCATGACCTGGCTGCGCCGCCGCGCCGCGGACGTGACGGCGGTCGCACTGGTGGGTGCCCTCGCGCTCGCCGCCGCCGGCGTGGGGTTCGCCGCCACCACCCTGGGGGGTCAGGCGGCGAGCACCGTCGCCAACTTCCCGGTTCGGGCCGTGGACTGCCTCGAGGCCAATCCCGCGGTCGGCACCCGCATGCTCAACGCGTACGACTGGGGGGGGTATCTCATCTACCGGTTCGCCACGCCGCCCGCCGACGTCCCGCCGCCCCGGCGGCGGGTCTTCATCTATGGGGAGGCGACCCTCATGGGCAACGCGCTGATGCGCGAGATCAGCGACGTGGAGAACGGCGAGCCGGACTGGCGCAGCATCCTCCGGCGGAACCGGGTCGACTACGTGATCGAGCGTCCGCAGTCGGTGCTCGCCGCGGCGCTCTCGGTCGACCCCGCGTGGAGAGAGGTGTACGACGATGGCTTCGCCGCGATCTTCGTCAGCCGCGCCGAGCTCGCCCGGCATCCCTGGAACGCCTCGGCGGCGGTGTGCCGCGCCCACCTCCCGGCGCCGGCGTCCTCCTGACGGCGGTCACCGGTGCGAGGCGGCCGAGTGGCGCTCCCGGGCCGCGCGGATCTCCTCCTCGGCGGCATCCCGGCCTCGCCACCCCCCCACCTCGGACATCTTCCCGGGCTCCAGCTCCTTGTAGATGTCGAAGAAGTGGGCGATCTCGCGCAGGAGCGACGGCGGCACGTCCTCGATGGCACGCCAGCCCAAGCGGGTGTCCCAGGCGGGGACGCTCAGGATCTTGGCGTCGGGTCCGTTCTCGTCCCGCATCATGAAGAGCCCCACCGGGCGGCAGCGGATGTGGCAGCCGGGGAACGTGGGCTCGTCGAGCAGCACCATCGCATCCAGCGGATCGCCGTCCTCGGCGATGGTGCCGGGGATGAAGCCGTAGTCGATGGGGTAGCGCGTGGCGGTGAAGAGCTCCCGGTCCAGCCAGATCTCTCCGGTCGCGTGGTCCGCCTCGTACTTGTTGCGGCTTCCCTTGGGAACCTCGACGACGACCTCGATGTCCATTCACCCGATGGTACGGCCCCCGGCCCCGAGGTTCGCGGTGAGCATCCCGAGAGCGGCGATCAGCGCCCCCACCACGGCGGTCGCACGCAGCCCCAGCGTCGCCAGCACCAGGGCCCCCACCAGCGGACCGGCGGCGATGCCGGCGTTGAAGGTGGCCGAGTACCAGGCGGTGGCGAGGTCGGCGCGCCACGGGGCCACGACCAGCACCTCGCTCTGCAGGAAGAGCACGACCCCCGAGAGCCCGAAGCTGAGCGACGCCTCCAGCAGCGCCGCCCCCAGCGCCGAGGTCCCGGCCGCGAAGAGGGCGGCGAGCGACACGGCGACCAACCCGGTCGCGACGGGCCCGGTGAGCCGGGCGCGGCGGTCGACGAGATGTCCGAAGGTGGCCAGCCCGGCGGCATCGGCGACCC
>JAJZNI010000090.1 GCA_021847925.1 bacterium | reverse complement strand
AGCGGCAGCGGCGCGCCCTCCGCCTCACCCTCCGCCTCCGCCGGTGCGTCCCCGGGCCCCTCCGGCGGCGCCACCCTCACGGCCTCCGCGCGGCTCATCGTCGACCCCTCGGGCTCCTCGCCCGGGCAGCTCACCGACGAGACGGTCGTGCTCACCGAGACCGGCGGCCAGTGGCTCGTGACCTCCCTCGAGGTACCTCCCCTGCACGCCCTGGGCGCCGGGCCCTCGGTCCTCTCGGTGGCGGTCACCCCGCCCGCCTCCACCTCCGCGAACCCCGAGACGGCCGTCACCGTGACCTTCGACGCGGACCTCGTGAGCTCGAGCGTCGGGGCCGGCTCGATCCAGATCGTCGACGCCCACGGGCAGGTGATCCCCCTGGTCAGCCCGCCGGCCTACGACCCCGCCAGCCGCCAGGTCAGCCTGGTGATCGCGGGCAGCCTCCCGGACGGCGCGGAGGTGGTGGTGGGGACGTCCATCACGGACATCGACGGCGGCCATCCCGCCGCGCAGGCCTCCTACCCCATCGGCCCCTGATCCGCGCGGCCGGGCCGGGCCGGGACCGCCGGCCGGAGCGAGACGGGGCGGGAGGTCACCCCGAGACCGCGACGGCCGCGGCGATCGCCGCGGCGCGGGCCGGATCCCGCACCACGCGATCAAACCGGCGCCGGCGCTCCTCCCACGCCCGCGCCGCCTCCACCAGCCCGGGATGGTCCTCGATGAAGTGGGTGGTGTACTCGCCGCGCTGGAAGTCGGGGGTGTCGAGGACGGCCAGGTGATACGGGATGTTGGTGCGGATGCCGGTCACGGTGAACTCGGTGAGCGCGCGGCGCATCCGCCCGATGGCAAGCTCGCGGGTCGGGCCCCAGACGATGAGCTTGGCGATCATGGGGTCGTAGTGGGGGGAGACCATCCCCGGACCGGCGAGCGAGGAGTCCACCCGCACCCCCGGCCCGGAGGGCTCGTGGTATGCGGTCACCCGACCCGGCGAGGGCAGGAAGCCGTGCTCGGTGTCCTCGGCGTTGATCCGGCATTCGATCGCGTGCCCCTGCCGGGTGACGTCCTCCTGCCCGAAGGACAGGGGCTCCCCCGCGGCGATGCGGAGCTGCTCGGCGACCAGGTCCAGGGAGCAGACCAGCTCGGTGACCGGGTGCTCGACCTGGAGGCGGGTGTTCATCTCCAGGAAGTAGTACTCGCCGCGCGAGTAGATGAACTCGACCGTCCCGGCGTTGACGTAGCCGACCGCGCGCGCGGCGGTGACCGCGGCGTCGCCCATGCGGGCGCGGACCTCGGGGGTGATCACGGCCGATGGGGACTCCTCGAGGATCTTCTGGTGGCGCCGCTGCAGGGAGCACTCGCGCTCGCCGAGGTGCACCGTGGTCCCGTGCGCGTCGGCGAGCACCTGGATCTCGATGTGGCGGGGATCGTCGACGTAGCGCTCCAGGAAGACGGTGGCGTCCCCGAAGGCGCGCTCCGCGGTGGAGCGGGCCGCCTCCAGCGCGGAGCGCAGCTCAGCCTCCTCGCGGACCACCCGCATGCCGATGCCACCGCCTCCCGAGGAGGCCTTGATGAGCACCGGGTAGCCGATCTCGCGGGCGGCGCGGGCGGCCTCGTCCACGCCCGCGATGGCCCCGGTGCCGGGCACGATGGGGACGCCGGAGGCGCGCATCCGCTCGCGTGCCGGAACCTTCTCGCCCATCGCGGCCATCGCCTCGGGCGGGGGGCCGATGAAGGTGATCCCCGCCTCCTGGCAGGCGCGGGCGAAGCCCTGGTTCTCGCTCAGGAAGCCGTACCCGGGATGGATCGCCTCCGCGCCCGTGGAGCGGGCCGCGGCGATGATCCGCTCGACGTTCAGGTAGCTCTCCGCGGGCGCGGCCGGCCCGATCTCCACCGCCTCGTCGGCGAGCAGGGTGAAGGCCGCCCCGCGATCGGCCTCGCTGTGCACCGCGACCGAGCGGATCCCCAGGTCGCGGCAGCAGCGGATGACGCGCAGCGCGATCTCACCGCGGTTGGCGACGAGCACCTTGGAGAACATGCGCGGTGAGACTACCCCAGCTCGATCAGCACGCCGCTCTGACCCGGCAGGCGGAGCGTGCCCCCGACCTCCTCGCCGTCCCGCCCCCGGTCCGTCCCCACGCGCACCCGGCCCCGCGCCCCGGCCACGTCGGCCGCACCCGCGGAGAGGTTGACGGCCACGGCGTGACGCTCCCCGCGGCGCCAGGCCAGGACGCCCTCGGGGGAGGGCAGCCACGCCATCCCGCCACGGCGCAGCCCCTCGCTCCGCCGCCGCTCGGCGATCAGGTCGCGGCAGAGGGTGAGGATGGAGCGGGGGTCGCGACCCTGGTCGCGGACATTGGTCCGAACGCAGTCGCCGAGGGGCAGCCACGGCTCGACCCCGGGGCGCGTGAAGCCGCCACCCGGGGCGGGCTCCCACTGCATCGGGGTGCGGCAGCCGTCGCGCCCGCCGGCCCGGTCCCGCCGCCGTCCCGCCGCCACCTCCACGTCGGTCATCCCGATCTCGTCGCCGTAGTAGAGGAGGGGGGTGCCGCGCAGGGTGAGGAGGATCAGGAGGGCACAGCGGACGAGGCGCTCGTCGCCGCCGCACCAGCGGCTGGGGAAGCGACCGTCGTCGTGGCTGGAGGCGCACCAGAGCGGCCACGCCCCCGCGGGGAGGGCCGCCAGGGTGGCGTCCACCACCCGGCGCAGGGCGGGGGCGGTGAGCTCGGAGCGCAGGAAGGGGACGTTGAGCGCGAGGTGCAGCTCGTCGTCCGCGCCGTGGAAGGGGGCGAGGCGGGCCACGTCCCCGACGTAGGTCTCGCCGAGGAGAAGGCGCGGCGGGGTGAGCGAGTCGGCGAGGCGCCGCCACGAGCGGAGGATGTCGTGCAGCTCGGGCCGCTCCGCGTTCATCACCTGGCGCTGGCCGCGCGCCCGGCTGACCGGGTCGTCGCCCGGCGCGAGCGGCGGGTTGTCACGCAGCCCGGCGTCCACCACCAGCTTGTGGGCGACGTCGATGCGCACCCCGTCCGCACCGCGGCGGAACCAGGCCGCCAGGATGTCGAGGAACTCGGCGCGCACCGCCGGCGAGCGCCAGTTGAGGTCGACCTGCAGGGGGAGGAAGGAGGTCAGGCACCACTCCCCGCTGCGGGGGTCGAGCGTCCAGGCGCTGCGCGGCGAGCCGCGCTCCCGGAAGTCGGAGATCCAATTGTTGGGCGGCCCACCGTCCCGCCCGTGGGCCCACACGTACCAATCGCGGTGCCGCGAGCCGCGCCCGCCGCGGGCGTCCACGAACCAGGGGTGCTCGACGCTCGTGTGGTTGGGGACCAGGTCGAGGAGGACGCGGAGGCCGCGGGCGTGAGCGGCGGCGATGAGCTGGTCCAGGGCGGCGTCGCCTCCCAGCGCCGGCTGCACGTGCCGGTAGTCGCTGACGTCGTAGCCGTGGTCGGCATCGGGGCTCACCGACGTCGGCGAGAGCCAGATCGCGTCCACCCCGAGCGCGCCCAGGTGGTCCAGGCGCGCCCGGACCCCGGGCAGGTCGCCGACCCCGTCGCCGTCCGCGTCCGCGAAGCTCCGGACGTAGACGTGGTAGAGCACGGCGTCGCGCCACCAGGTCACCGTCCCAGTCTCCCCCGTGCGCCCGGCGGCGTGCGGAGAGGATAGGATCTTGCCCACCATGGAGACCTACGCGCGGCCCTCGCCGCGCCTGTGGCTGGCGCGCCAGACCGTCATCGCCATGGGAGGCGCCGTCCTGGTGGCCCTGCTCTCGGCCGGCGGGGCCGCGATCGCTGACGGGCGGATGGCGGCCGCGGGGGCGGGGCTCGCCATCGTGCTGGTGGCGGCCTCCTGGTGGGTGGAGCGCGGCCGCTACCGCGCCTGGGGCTACGCGGAGCGCGACGAGGACCTCGTGGTGCGGCGCGGGCTCCTCTTCCGGCGTCTCACGGTGGTCCCGTTTGGCCGCATGCAGTTCGTCGACGTGAGCGCGGGGCCGGTGGACCGGCTCTTCGACCTCGCCACGGTCCAGCTCCACACCGCGGCCGCCGCCACGGACGCGCGCATCCCCGGCCTGCGCACGGCCGACGCCACCCGGCTGCGCGACCGGCTCGCGGCGCTGGGCGAGGCCCGCTCATCCGGTCTTTGAGCCCGATCCCCCCGCCTCCACCCCCCCTGCCGCCGCCGGGGCCGCCCCCCTCGGGGCTGCCGCCGCCCGCTCCGCCGCTCCGTGCGGGGCCGCCCCCCGCGGGGCTGAGCTCGGGGCTGGGGGGCACCTGGCAGCGGCTCCATCCCCTCACCCCCCTCGCCCGGTTCGGCGTCGCGGCCGGCGTGATCCCGATCGCCCTGGTGCTCGCCGACCAGGGGGCTGCGGGGGGCGGTTCCGGCCCCGGGTCCAACACGCTCATCTCGGCCGCCGTCCTCGCGGCCCTGGCCGGCCTCGCCCTGCTCTCCGGGGTGATCTCCTGGCTGGTGACGCGCTGGCGGGTGGTGGGGGACGAGCTGCAGATCGACAGCGGCCTCGTCGTCCGGCAGTCCG
>JAJZNI010000143.1 GCA_021847925.1 bacterium | reverse complement strand
TTCCGCCGCAACCGGCGGTTCGCCTGCGCAGACCACCTGCGGCTGTTCATCGAGGGAACCGAGGCTCCGCCGGATGCGCCTTCGTGAGCACGAGCGGCCTCGAGGGCCCGAGGCGGAGAGCGCATGCCGCTCACGAGGACACCGATGAGATCGAGCCTGCAGCGATCGAGCCGTCGCGGCCCCGGGGGCTGGAGCAGGCGGGCGGTGTGCGGGGCGCGGGCTCCAGCCTGAGCCCGGAGCGACGCGCCGAGTATCCTGCGCGCCGGGCATGATGGTCGAACACGCGGGCGACGTTCTCTTCGTGCCCGGCGACCCGCCGCGGCGGGGCGTCTTCGCGCTGCTCCGCCCGGAGCACGTGCGCGGGGCGCCGGGCAGGCTCTCGGACCTCGAGGTCGTGGTCGCCGCCGGGAGTGGGGTGCGGCGGAGCCGGGTGGCCGCCCGGCTCGTGCCCATCAGCCCGGCCCTGGAGTGGCTCGCAGCTCTCCCCGCCGAGGCCGAGGTCGCCCCCTCCGCACGAGCATGGTCGCTCGCCGTCAGAGCGGGCCTCGGCCTGGTTGCCCGCGGGCGCCTGCTTCCCGGCATCACCCCGACGGGGTTCGACACGTGGCAGGTGGGGCCGCTGGACCCGGGAGATGAGGGGTGGCTGCGCAGCCTCGCCCGGGCGTTCCCGCCCGAGGGTCACGCCCTTCCCCTGCCCTCGGCGCGGCCGCTGCGGGTGCGCTCCCCGGAGTCCCTGGTCAGGGAGTGCTGGGATGCCCTCGCCGACACGCTGGTGCGCAGCCCGGCGGCGTCGCGGGTGGTGGGTGGCCAGGCCTTCGGCGGCGCACGGCCGGTTCGCGTCGAGCGGCTGCGCGATTGGCTGGAGACGGCCACCCGGGGGCTGGGCGAGGGGGCACGCCCGGGCCTCCGTCTGGTGCCCCCGCGGGACCTGGACGGCGAGGAGCAGGACGGCGCCACGCGGCCACCCGCCGGTGGCGACGCGCGCGACGGCCGCTTCCGTGCCGTGGTCCAGCTCCGGAGCCATGCGGACCCCTCGCTGGTCGTGGATGCTGCCGACCTCTGGAGCTCCCCCGAGGCGGTGCTGAGCCGCCTCGGCGAGAGCGTCGAGACCGACCTGCTTCTCGCGCTGCGGCGCGGGGCGCGGGCCTGGCCGCCACTCGGCCGGCTGCTGGAGGCGGCGCGGCCGGAGCGCCTGATCCTCGACGACGAGGAGACGTCCCAGCTCCTGGGCCCGGCCGCCGAGGCCCTCGCCGCCGCCGGGCTCGAGGTGCTCTGGCCGGCGGAGCTGGCCGGCGACGTTCTCACGCTCCGGGCCGTCGTCGGCGGCACGCCCCAGCCGGAGAGGGCCGGTCGGGCCACCTTCCTCCTCGATGAGCTGCTCGATTTTCGCTGGGAGGTGGCCCTCGGCGGCGAGGTGCTCACCCGCGAGGAGGTGGAGACGCTGGCCGAGGCCAAGCGGCCCCTGGTCCGGTTGCGCGGCCGGTGGATCACGGTGGACCCCGAGCTCCTGGAGCGGCTGCGCCGCCGCCGCCCGGGGCGGGTCCGTGCGGGTGACGTGCTCGCCGCCCAGCTGGGCGGTGGGGTGCTGGAGATCGACGGCGCCGCCATCCCCGTGCGGGTGGAGGGGCCGCTTGCGGAGCTCGCCGAGCGGTTGGAGGGCGCTCGATTCCCCCGCGACCAGCCCGAGCCGGCCGGCCTGGACGCACGCCTGCGCCCCTACCAGCGGCGCGGTCTCGCCTGGCTGGCCGCCATGGCCGAGCTGGGGCTGGGCGGCTGCCTCGCCGACGACATGGGGCTGGGCAAGACGATCCAGGTCATCGCCCTCCACCTCCTGCGCCGCCGAGGCCGGATGCTGGTGGTCTGCCCCGCCTCGCTGCTCGGGAACTGGGAGCGGGAGCTGCGCCGCTTCGCCCCGGAGCTGCGCGTGCGCCGCTACCACGGCGGCGGCCGCCACCTGACCGGCCTCGCCCGCGACGAGGTGGTGCTCGCCACCTACGGTGTGGTGCTGCGCGACCGCGCCACCCTGGCCGCGGTGAGCTGGGACCTCGCCATCGCGGATGAGGCCCAGGCCGTCAAGAACCCGCTCTCGCGCTCCGCCCGCGAGCTGCGCGCCATCCCGGCGGGGGTGCGGATCGCGCTCACCGGAACCCCGGTGGAGAACCGGCTCTCCGACCTCTGGTCGATCCTCGACTGGGCCACCCCGGGCCTGCTGGGGCGGATGGACGACTTCCACCGGCGCTTCGCGGTCCCCATCGAGCGCGACGGAGACGTGGCCGTGCGCGACCGGCTCGCCGCCACCGTGCGCCCGTTCCTGCTGCGGCGGCGGAAGTCCGACCCGGATGTGGCTCCTGAGCTCCCCCCGAAGACCGAGATGGACCGGGTCGTCCCGCTGACAGCGGAGCAGGCCACCCTCTACGAGGCGGTGGTGCGGGAGTCCCTGGCGGAGATCGAACGCACCCAGGGGCTGGCCCGCCGCGGCCTCATCTTCAAGCTTCTCACCGGCCTGAAGCAGGTCTGCAACCACCCCGCCCACTACCTCAAGCAGCGCGGCCCGGTCGCGGGGCGCTCGGGCAAGCTCGCCGCTCTCGACGAGCTGCTGGAGGTCATCGTCGCAGAGGGGGAGCAGGCGCTCGTCTTCACCCAGTTCGTCGCCATGGGCCGGCTGCTGGAGCGCCACCTGCGGGACCGGGGCATCGCGAGCCTCTTTCTGCACGGTGCCGTCCCGGTGCGCCGGCGCGACGAGATGGTGGCGGCGTTCCAGGGTGGTGCTGCGCCTGTGTTCATCCTCTCCCTCAAAGCGGGTGGCGTCGGGCTCAACCTCACCGGGGCGACCCACGTCCTCCACTACGACCGGTGGTGGAACCCCGCCGTCGAGGACCAGGCCACCGACCGCGCCCACCGGATCGGCCAGGACCGCCCGGTGCAGGTGCACCGCCTGGTCACCGAGGGGACCCTGGAGGACCGCATCGCCGCCCTGCTCACGCGCAAGCGCGAGCTGGCCGAGGCCGTGGTCGGGGCCGGCGAGGCGTGGATCACCGAGCTGACCAACCGCGAGCTGCGCGAGCTGGTCTCGCTGAGGATGGAGCGATGAGGGGCGGGCGGACCCGCGACGATCGATCCTGGGACGGGCCGCGAGGCCGGTCGCGGCCCCCGGAGGGAAGGGCACTCTCCGCAGCTCGGGCTGGCTCGCGTTTCGGCACCACCTGGTGGGGCCGAGCCTGGGTGGAGGCCCTGGAGACGCGCGCGCGGCTCGACCCCAACCGGCTGCCCCGGGGCCGTGCGTACGCGCGCAGCGGAGCCGTGGGCCAGATGGTGATCAGCGCCGGGGAGGCGGTGGCGCCGGTGCAGGGGACGCGCGCGGCTCCCTACCTGGTCCGCCTTCGCGTCCGGCCGTTCTCCGACGGCGAGTGGGATCGCGTGCTCGGCGTCGTCGCGTCCCGGGCGGCCCACGCCGCCGCGCTCCTCGACGGCGACCTGGATCCCGGCGTGGTCGGGGACGTCGAGCGTGCGGGCGTGTCCCTGCTCCCGTCCGCCGGGGAGCTGGGCACCTGGTGCTCCTGCCCTGACTGGGCCAGCCCGTGCAAGCACGCCGCCGCGGTCTGCTACCTGATCGCCGACCGGATGGACGCCGATCCCTTCACCATCCTTCTGCTGCGCGGCCGTGGCCGCGACCAGGTGCTGGCGGGGCTCCGCCGCCTGCGGGCGTCCGCCGAGGCGGACCGGGCCCGCGAGGCTGGCCCGCGGCGCCGGGCGAACGCGCACCCTGCCGTCGGGGATGCCGGAGTTGAGGCCCGGGAGCTCTTTCGACGCGCGGCGCAGACACCCCTTCCGGCGCCGCACGCGGTCCCGTCCCACGCGGGGGAGCCCGCGTGTCTGCCGACCGACCCACCCCCCGGATCGGGGGTCGCCCCCGAGGACCTCGCGGCGCTCGCCCGGGATGCGGCCGAGCGCGCCCTCGCTCTCTGCCGGGGCCTCGGGGACGGTGGCCTTGGTCTGCCGCCCGACGCCGACCTGGCACGGCTGGCCGCCGCCCGGTTGGGGCGGCCCGGTTTCGACGGCTTCGCGGGGCGGGTGGGAGCCGCGCCCCGTCTGCTCATGCGGCGGGCACTGGCCTGGGCGGCGGGCGGGACCGCGGCGCTGGAGGTGCTTCAGGGTGCTCCGTGGAGGCCCACGGCCGAGGACGTGGACGAGGGCGCCGCCGCCCTGCGCAGCGCCCTCGGTGAGGTGACGGTGCGCGGCGAGCGGGTGACCTGTGGCTCGAGAGGCATCCAGCTACGCCTCGGACGCGACGGGCTCTGGTACCTGCTGGTCCGGCGTGCCGGTCTGTGGGAGATCCACGACCCACCCGCGGCGGACCCGGGGGAGCTGGTGTCGCTCGTGACCGCCTCGGGCAGGGAGGCGGGAGCGTCCTCGCCGGCGCCCGGATGACCACCCGCCCGCGAGCTTTCTGGTTTTGTACAATGTCCTGACAAACCCGACGACGCGTTCCCAACCGGCCCCGGAGGTGCTCCCCCATGACGCTGACGACCATCGAGGAGGTGAACCGGCTCCAGCCGAC
>JAJZNI010000094.1 GCA_021847925.1 bacterium | reverse complement strand
GACGCACCGGCGGAGGCGGAGGCGGAGGGTGAGGCGGAGGGTGAGGCGGAGGGCGCGCCGCTGCCGCTCGCCGGCGCGGCGCTGCACCGCGCGCTCACGACGTAGCCGCGGCTCAGGTCGGCAGGCGTCGCCGCCACGGCCCCGACCCCCGGGCTGCTCAGCGCGCCGAGCTGGGCCACCTGATCGTCGACCTGGGCCGTGACGAACTCGCTGAGGGTCCGGTCGCCCCCCTCGCACGGCGAGACGAGCGCAGGGGCGACGGCCCCGGCCTCAAGCGGCGCCACCATGAGGGTGCCGGAGGAGATGTAGGCGAGCTGGGCGCCGTCGGGGGAGAAGCCGAGCGACGAGGCAGGGCCCGAGGCCGTGCCCACCACGCTGCCGTCCGTCGTCGCGGCGACGGTCATACCGCCGGGGTCGAGGCTGTAGGCGACCCGGCCTCCGTGCTGGCTGAGCGCCAGGGCGTCGATGCCCGGGACCGTGAGACCGGGCACGGCGCTGGGGGCTGCCAGCGGGGTCGCGGTCGGCAGCTCGAGGATCCGAGGCGCGTTCGCGGTGCCGCCGGCCGCCCACGCGACCCGGCTCCCGTCGCCGCTCAGAGCCACCGGACCGGCGGCGCTGCCGGGCAGCTGGGCGAGGGTGGTCGCGGAACCCCCGCCGGTGGGAAGGGCGAGCAGCCACCCGTCGCCGGGCGAGCAGGATGGCGTCGCGGCACCCGGGCTCGGGCTCGCCGAGGAGGCCCCCGCGCAGCCCGCCGCCGGGGGTGACGCGGCGGGCGTGGAGGCGGGGGCGGTCGGCGCCGCCGACGCGGTGGTGGCGGCGGAGGGGGATGCGGTGGGGGAGGTGGTGGTGCCGGCGGAGGGGGAGGCGGACGCGACCGGCGACGCCGGGCCGCCCGCCGCCCCGGCGGCCACCTCCCCGGCGATCACGTCCCCGGCCGGGACGAACGCGTAGCGACCGTCACCCGACAGCACCACGCCCGCCGCGGACCCGCCCGGTGGGAAGGCGGCGAGGGTGGCGGTCCGCCCCAGCAGGGTGACCGTCTGGATGCCCTGAGGGGTCACGAAGACGATGCGGTTGTCGTCCTGCCAGGCGAGCGAGGTCACCCTGGCGCCCGGGGCTCCGCTCCGCGGCCAGAGCGTGGTGGCGGTGCTCCGCGGGTCGGAGCTGTGCGCCTGCTCGACCACGAGGGTGCTGGTGCCGTCCGGCTGGGACACCGCCAGGGCCAGGTCGAACCCGTTGGGTGACAGCGCGACGCCCGTGGTCGCCCCCGCGCTGATGGTGAGCGCAGGCGAGGACGCCGGGAACACCACCGCCCCGCCGCTCGCGGGCGAGGGGCCGGGCGACCCCGCGGCGGGCGAGGCCGGCAACCCGGTCCCGCTCGGACTCGCTGCCGGAGAGCCCGTGGTCCCCGAGGTGGCCGAGGGGCTCGGCGCCGGCGTGGCGGCCGGAGCGGTCGACGCGGTGATCCCCGGGGTGCCGCTGCCGTCCCAGAACGCCGACGCTCCCGGCGCGGCCTGGGCCAGCGCGACCGGCCGCAGCGACGGCACCGGGGTCGTGGTCGGCCCCGGGGTCGGGGTGGGCGCCGTCCCGAAGCTGATGGTCACCGGGCTCGCGAGCGTGGCGCCGGACTGGCTGTGGACCGCCGCGGCCGGGATCACGACCCGGTACACGGTGTCCGTCGCGAGCGGGTGGAGGGGTGTCACCACCAGGGTCGTGGGGTTCTTCCACGCCACCGTGAAGGCGGTGGCGGGCTGGATCCTGAGCTTCGAGGCGAGCGCCTGGTCGCGCGTGTCCATGGGCTGGTTGAAGCTCAGCGTGATCGCCTGGTGAGGGTCGACCGCGGGGTCGCGGCTGACGTTGGAGGTCACGACGGCGAGCGGGTGCGTCCCGGTGGGCAGGGTGAGATCCAGGGTGACGGCGACCACGGCGGCGGCGGCCAGCGCGGCCACCGTCCCGGCCGCCCCCCAGGCCAGGGGGCTGAGCACGCGGCGGCGGAAAAGGGGCCGGCGCGGCGCCAGGGCGGTCCGCGCCTCGCGCATCAGCCGCGCTCGCAGCACCGCGTGGAATCGGGGGTCGAGGACCGGCTCGGGCCGGCTCTCGCGGACCCGGCGGGCGAGGGCCATCAGCTCCGGGTCGGAGGCGAAGAGCTCCTCCAGCTCGGGGTCGTCGGAGAAGGGCGGCGCGCCGCCCGGGAGGTCGCTCACGTGGCCTCCTCGGCGGCCACCGTCACCCCGAGACGCTGCCGCACGCCGATCATGCCGCGGTGGATCAGCAGCTTCACCGCCCCCTCGCTCTTGCCCATGATCGCGCCGATCTGGGCCAGCTTCAGGTCCTCGCCGAGCTTCAGGGTCATCGCGGTTCGCTGCTGCTCCGGAAGGCTGTCGATCGCCGCCCACACCCGCTGGGCCTCGGCCGACTCCACCACCCTCTCGGCGACGGGGCGTGCCGGGTCCACCACCTCGACGGCGGCGTCGAGGCTGGAGGTGGCGCGGTGCTGGCGGTAGTGGTCGGCAATGGCATTTGACGTGATCTGGTAGAGCCAGGCGCTGAAGGGGTGCCCGGACGGCCGGTACCGGGGCATGGCCCGGAGAGCCTTCATGAAGACCTCCTGGGTCACCTCCTCGGCGGCGTCCTGGTCGTGGAGACGGCTGTAGGCGAAGCGGTAGATCTGTCCGAAGTAGTGGTCGTACAGCTCCCCAAATGCGTCCGCGTCGGTCCTGGCGCGCTCAACGACCTCATCCTCGTGAGCTCGGGACAGGGTCATGGCGACGCCCTCCCCGAGCGTGTGCATCGGGGGAACGGGTGATATCGGCCCGGAGTTACGGGGTCGGACATGCTCTGAGGGGGCGGGGGGTGCTCGGGTGCGGGTGGAGGGCCACGGGAGGGACCGGCGGTCCGGCGCGGTGGAGCGCCGGGCGGGCGCGGCGCCCGGACCGCGGGGTGGCGCGTCCAGGGTACCCGCGGGGGACCCGCCCTGGGCGGCCGGGGCTGCCGTTGGGGGGAGGGCACACCCCACTAGAATTGGCCCGCGTGATCCCTCGTTACACCCCCGCGCCCATCGCCGCCATCTTCGCGGACGGCGAGAGGCTCGCCAGGTGGCTGGAGGTGGAGCTGCTTGCGGCCGAGGCCTGGGCCGTCCTCGGCCGCATCCCGGAGGCGTCGGCCGCCGCGTTGCGCCGCGAAGCCCGGGTCGACCCCGCTCGGATCGCGGAGCTGGAGCGCGAGCAGGGCCACGACGTCGCCGCCTTCGTCCAGGCGGTCCAGGAGACCGTGGGAGAGGAGGGGCGCTTCCTCCACCTCGGCCTCACCTCGTCGGACGTGGTCGACACGGCGCTCGCCACCCAGCTCCGCGACGCGGCCCGCCAGATCGACGAGGACGCCGTGGCGGTCGAGGCGGCCCTCGCCGACCAGGCCGCCCGTCACCGCCTCACCCTCATGCCGGGGCGCACCCACGGCGTCCACGCCGAGCCGCTCAGCCTGGGGGTGAAGCTCGCCAACCACCTCGACGAGGTCCGCCGCGGCCGGGCCCGGCTCGCCGCGGCCGCCGGCGAGGTGGCGGTGGGCCAGGTGAGCGGGCCCGTGGGCACCCACAGCTCGGTCCCCCCCGAGGTGGAGGAGCACGTCTGCCGCGGGCTGGGGCTCTCCGTCGCCGCCACCAGCACCCAGGTGCTGGCCCGCGACCGGCACGCCGCCTTCGTCACCGCGATCGCCCTCCTCGGTGCCAGCCTGGAACGGCTCGCCACCACCATCCGGCTGCTCCAGCAGACCGAGGTCGATGAGCTGGAGGAGCCCTTCGCCGAGCGCCAGAAGGGTTCGTCCGCCATGCCCCACAAGCACAACCCCGTCCTCTCCGAGCGGGTGTGCGGGATGGCCCGGCTGCTGCGCGGCTACGCGCTCACGGCCATGGAGGACGTGGCGCTGTGGCACGAGCGCGACATCTCCCACTCGTCCGCCGAGCGCGTCCTCCTCCCCGACGCCTGCGCCCTCGTCGACTACATGCTCCGCATCTGCGCGCGCCTGGTGACCCATGTTCGTGTCAACTCTGACAAGATGAGACGGGACGTGGAGGCGCGCGGCCGCATCGTCTGCTCGCCCCGGGTCCTGGACGCCCTGATCTCCGCGGGCTGGTCGCGGGAGCGCGCGTACCGCGAGGTGCAGGGGCTGGCGGAGCGGGCCCGCGCCGGCGAGGCCGGCTTCGAGGCCCTGGTGCGCGACCGGCTGGGTGGGGAGCTTCCACCCGACAGGGTGGACGCCTGCTTCGACCTGGGCCAGGCGCTGGCCGGCATCGACCACACCTACCGGCGCCTGGGCATCCCCATCGTGGAGGCGGAGCCGGGCATGGCGACGGGCGGCGAGCGGCCCGCGGTCGCTCTCGAGGCGGGCATCGGTGGAGGGACGGCATGACGGCGGTGATGACTTCGGCGCAGGACGTGGGCCTGGAGGTGTTCCGGCGCGGCAAGGTCCGGGACACGTTCGTCCTCGACGACGGGAGCCTGCTGATGGTGGCCACCGACCGGGTGTCCGCCTTCGACGTGGTGATGCCGGACCCGATCCCCGACAAGGGACGGGTGCTGACGCAGATGTCGCGATGGTGGTTTCACCGCACCGCC
>JAJZNI010000149.1 GCA_021847925.1 bacterium | reverse complement strand
TCGCCGCCGCGATCAGCAGACGTCCCCACCCGGGGCGTGGGGGCGTGGGGAAGCGCCGCCTCGCCCCCGCTGGCCCCGTGGCCCCTGCCGTCGACACACGCCCCCTCCAGGTGCTCTCGGATGAGGGCCGGGACACCGCACCCCCGGCCGCAGGGCCAGGTTAGCCGATGTGACGCCAACGCTTCGAACGCCGTAACCGCTCCTCAACGGGACGGCCACACCCCCCCTCGGTGATCGCATGTGCCGCGCCGACCCGCCGGGTGAGCGCCTGCGGCCGGCTCCTCAGCGCGGGCGTGCGGAGGGATCGGGAGGCCGCCCCTCCAGGCCCGCCTCGAGCCCCAGCGTGCGCTCGAAGGCCGCCCACACCGCGTCGCTCACCACGGTGCGCAGGCGCCCCCGCTCCAGCTCGTACAGGGCCGCCGCGGAGGTGCCCCCGGGCGAGGTCACCATGTCGCGCAACTCGGCGACGTGACGGCCGCTGGCGAGCGCGAATGCGGCCGATCCCTGCATGGTGTCGAGCACCAGCTCGCGGGCGACGTGGCGGGGAAAGCCGAGATGCACCGCCGCGTCGGTGAGGGCCTCGATGAACAGGAATATGTAGGTGGGCCCGGTGCCGCTCACGGCGGTGGCCATCGCCACCTGGCGCTCATCGTGCACCTCGAACTCTCGCCCCAGGGCGGAGAGCATGGCTCGCGTGCGTGCGCGCCCCGCGGCGTCCACCGTCGCGGTCGCATACCACACCGTGACCCCCTGGCCGATCTGCGACGGCGTGTTGGGCATGCAGCGCACGATCGCCGGGTGCCGCAGCCCCTCGCTCAGGGCTCGGGTGCTCGCCCCCGCGGCGATGCTGATGACGAGCTGCTCGGCCCGCATCGCCGCCCGCAGCTCCGGCATCACGACGCGCAGCATCTGGGGCTTGACCCCGAGGAGGACGACGTCCGCCCCCGAGGCGGCCTCGACGTTGGCGGCCACCGCGGCCACACCGTACCTCTCGACGAGGTCATGGCGCCGGTCCTCCCGCGGATGGCTGCAGGTGACGTCGGCCGGAGCGACCAGCCGGCGCGAGAGCAGGCCCGAGAGCATGGCCTCGGCCATCACCCCGGTGCCGATCACCCCGATGCGCGAGCCGCGCAGCACGTCTCCGTCCATGGCCGAGCACGGAGCGTAGCAGGCGGCGCGCCGCCTCAGGGTGGGAGGACCGTGCGGGGCCGTGGGATGATCGGCGGATGCCCCCGAACACCCCCTGGCCCCCTCCCCCCGGCCACGGTCAGCACCCGGGCACCGGCCATCCGACGCCGCCTCCCGGGTACGGCCAGCACCCCGGCACCTGGTACCCGCCGCCAGCACCCCCGCCGGGGGTCCACCCGGCCCCCTCGGGACCGCTCCCCGGGGAGCCTCCCGCTCCCCCTGCGTACCCGCAGCTCCCCGTACCGGTCGGGTTTCCGGGCGCCGGTCATCCGGTGGACGGCCTCGGACCGCCGGGATGGGCGGCCTGGCAGCAGCCCCCTCCGGCGGCTGCGACCGCGAGACGGCGGCGCGGAGCCGCCGGAGGGCTGGTGGCGGCGCTGTTCGCGTTCGTGAAGTACGGTCTGGCCTTCGGCAAGTTCGGCTTCACCTTCATCTCGATGCTGGTTGCCCTCGTCGCCTACTCCCTGCTCTTCGGCTGGGCCTTCGCGGCCGGCATCGTGATCCTCATCTTCATCCACGAGATGGGCCACTTCCTGGTGTCGCGGTCGCTCGGCGTGCCGATGTCGGCGCCGGTCTTCATCCCCTTCCTCGGCGCCTTCACGCAGGCGGGCGCGGGGTTCCAGCGGAGCCGGGCCACGGAGGCCGTGATCGCCGCGGCCGGCCCCGTGTTCGGGTTCGCGGCGACCCTGGCGGTGTACGTCTGGGCTGTGCTCCAGCCGCAGCTCACCAACGCCGTGGCCTTCGCCTACGCGCTGAGCTACTTCGGGTTCTTCATCACCCTCTTCAACCTGATCCCGGCGGTGCCCTTCGACGGCGGCAGGGTGGCCGGCGCGGTGAGCCGCTGGCTCAACGTGGTCGGCCTCGCCGTGTTCGGCGCCATCCTCCTCGCCATGGCGGCCGGGGTGACCCAGTTCAACCCCTTCCTCCTGCTCTTCTTCCTGGTCTCCTGCTACACGGTCTGGAACCGCTTCAGGATGGCGCGCCTGGGTCGGGAGGCGCCCCCGCTGCCCCCGAGGATGCGGGTGGCGATCGGCGTCGGGTACGTCGCTCTGGCCGCGCTGAGCGGACTCTTCATGAGCCTCGCCAACGGCTCGATCGACACCCTGGTGCACGGGGCCACCCGCATCTAGCGACCGCATCCGGGAAGAGGGGTGGCGGTCCCGCCCGTCACCCGCTGAGCAGGGAGAGACGCACCCGGCGCCGGGGATTGTCGGTGTTGAGGCTCACCAGCACCACGCGCTGCCAGGTGCCGAGGAGAAGCCTCCCCGCCGCCACCGGGATGGTGAGCGACGGCGACACCAGAGCGGGGAGCAGGTGGTCGGCGCCGTGCCCGGGGGAGCCGTGGCGGTGGCGGTAGCGGCCGTCGCGGGGAAGCAACCGCTCCAGCGCGTCGACCAGGTCCGCCTCGGAGCCGCTCTGCGTCTCCATGAGCGCCACGCCGGCGGTGGCATGCGGGGCGAACACCGAGAGCAGCCCGTCACCGCCACCGCGGACAAACCCCTCGGCGCGATCGGTGATGTCCACGACCGGCACGCCGGTCGTGTCGACGTCGAGGACCGCCGTCCGCATCAGCCGCCGCTGGGGCTGGGGCTGGAGCTGGGACCGGGGCTCGCCTCGCAGTCCTGGAACGGGTAGCGGACGCTGTCCAGGAAGTTCTGGTAGACGCTGAGGTCGGCGGAGGTCGCGTAGTTCATCTCGATGTCGATGGCGACCGTCGGCGACAGCGTGGCGCGGAACTGGACGAAGCCGGAGAGCCGCGTCACCTTGGCCCCCCCGGCGTCGGTGACCACCTGGGGGCTGGCCCCGCTCGGGGCCTGGTAGCGGACCTCGGTCCCGGTGTAACCGCAGACCACGACCTCGGAGCTGCTGGAGACCGGCGTGTACCCGGGAAGGCCGGCGGCGCCCAGCGCCGGGAGGCTGGCGGCCTCGCGGACCACCAGGGTGGGCACGTCCGCCCCCTCCTGCGGCTCGAACACCAGCTCCCCGGCGTCGTCCGCGTACGTCCAGCTCGAGGGGTAGAGGGCTCCGTCGATGTGCTTGTCCGGGAAGCTCATCGAGCTGAGCGAGCCCTGGGCGGTGTAGCCCGGCTCCGCCACGATCCACCCCGACACCGTGGCGCCCTGCACGTGGTACCAGGCACCCGGGGAGGTCGAGCTGGGCCAGGGACCGCCGGTCGGGTCATAGCCGAGGACGCTCACGGTCGCTCCCCAGGTGAGCGTGCCGACCACATGCGCGGAGAGCGCCGGGGAGACGTGCATGTTCAGCCCGTCGACCGCCAGCACCGTGCGCACTCCACCGGTCTGCGCCGGTGCCGACCCGGAGGCGCCCGCCGAGCCCGAGCCGGGCGCGAGCGTCCCCGTGACCGGGGTCGCCGCGGGGTTGGTTGCCACCCCGCCGCTCGGGGACGTGCCGGTGGAGAGGACGCTGCAGCCGGCGACCAGCAGCGACGTCACCAGCGCGGCGGCGGCACCCAGGTGGCGAAGGGCGCGGGTCGATCCGGTCACGGGAGGTTAAACGGCGTCCCCGGCCATTCGGTGTCGGCCGGAGAGGGCGAGGAGGGTGGCGGCGACCGACCCACCGAGGGCGGGCAGGTCGTATCCCCCCTCCAGGAGCCACACCGAGCCGATGCCCCGCCCCGCGCAGATCGACGCGATCCTCCCCGCAACCGCCGCGTAGGTCGTCTCGGTCAGCCGCAGCGAGGCCAGGGGGTCGTGAGCGTGGGCGTCGTACCCGGCGCTGACCACGATCAGGTCGGGACCGAAGCCCTCTACGGCAGGGACCGCTCGGGCGTCGAAACGCTCCAGCCACTCGTCCCCGGTGGTCCCGGGCGGGACGGGAAGGTTCACGGTGAGCCCCGCGGCGCGCGGCCCTCCGCGTGCGGTCTCCGGGCCGGTCCCCGGGTAGAGGGGCCACTGGTGGAGCGACACGTACAGCACGGAGGGATCGTCCCAGAAGATCTCCTCGGTGCCGTTGCCGTGGTGCACGTCGATGTCGACCACGGCGACCCTGCCGGCCCCCAGCCCCCGAGCCCGCCGCACCGCGATCGCCGCGTTGTTGAAGAGGCAGAAGCCCATCCCGGCGTCGGCGGTCGCGTGGTGTCCCGGAGGGCGGCTCAGCGAGAACGCGTGAGCGGCCCTCCCCGCGGCCACGGCGTCCACCGCGGCCGCGGCCGCCCCCACCGAGCGCAACGCGGCCGCGTACGACCCCGGGCGGCAGTACGTGTCGGGCTCCAGCCACCCCCCTCCGTGCGCGGCGAGGCTGCGCACCCGCTCCACGTGCGCCGCGGTGTGCACCGTCTCCAGGACGGGGGCATCGACCTCGAGGGGCTCGGCGCGCGCCAGCGTGGCCAGCCCCGGGGTCGCGTCCAGGCGGCTCTGGATCGCCGCCACCCGGTCGGGCCGCTCGGGGTGCCCCGGGCTCTCGTGCACCGCAGCCGGTCCGGTGCTGACCAGGAGCAG
>JAJZNI010000145.1 GCA_021847925.1 bacterium | reverse complement strand
CCTTAGTCCGTCACGCGTCGTACACGGGGTCGGTACGCCACGCTCCTACGCTCGGCGCCAGAGCCATGCGGCTCTGGCTCCTCGCTCCGTCACGCGTCGTAGTACAGGTAGAACTCGTAGGGGTGCGGACGCAGGGCGACCGGGTCCACCTCACGCTCGCGCTTGTAGGCGATGTAGGTGTCGATCACGTCCTCGGTGAACACGCCACCCTTGAGCAGGAAGTCGTGGTCGTCCTCGAGCGCGTCCAGCACCTCGGGGAGCGAGCCGGGCAGGTCCCGCACCTTCTCCGCGTCCTCGCCCTCCAGCTCGTAGAGGTCGGCCTCGATGGGGGCCGGCGGCTCGATCTTGTTGGCGATGCCATCGAGCCCCGCCATCAGCATGGCGCTGAAGGCGAGGTAGGGGTTGCAGGTGGGATCGGGAGAGCGGAACTCCAGGCGCCGCGCCTTCGGCGAGTTGCTGTAGGTGGGGATGCGGATGCACGCGCTGCGGTTGCGGGCGCTGTAGGCGAGCTTGATGGGCGCCTCGTAGCCGGGCACCAGACGCCGATACGAGTTGGTGGTCGGCGCCGCGAAGGCGAGCACCGCCGGAGCGTGGCGCAGCAGGCCCCCGATGTACCAGCGGCCGAGGTCGCTGAAGAGCGCGTAGCCGTTCTTGTCGTAGAAGAGGGGGACGCCGTCCTTCCAGAGCGACTGGTGGGTGTGCATGCCGCTGCCGTTGTCCCCGAAGAGCGGCTTGGGCATGAAGGTCGCGGTGTAGCCGTGCTGGCGGCACACGTTGCGAACCACGTACTTGTAGAGCAGCACCTGGTCGGCGGTGCGGACGAGCGATCCGAAGCGCATGTCGATCTCGGTCTGCCCGGCGGTGCCGACCTCGTGGTGGTGCACCTCGATGTCGATGCCCGCGTCGGCCAGGGCCAGGACGATGCGGCTGCGCAGGTCCTGGAGCTGGTCCACGGGGGGCACGGGGAAGTACCCCTCCTTGTGGCGGGGGCGGAAGCCCAGGTTGTCGCTGCCGTTGCGACCGCTGTTCCAGATCCCCTCGTCGGAGTCGATGTGGTAGTAGCCCTCGTGGGCGTTCTGGTCGAAGCGGACGGAGTTGAAGATGTAGAACTCGAGCTCGGGGCCCCAGTACGACGCGTCGGCGATCCCGGACGTGCTCAGATGGGCCGCCGCCTTGCGCGCCACGAAGCGGGGGTCGCGCGAGTACGGCTGCCCCGTCACGGGGTCCCGGACGTCGCAGATCAGGGACAGCGTGGGCACCTCGAGGCAGGGGTCCACGAACGCGGACGCCGCATCGGGGAAGAGCAGCATGTCGCTCTCGTGGATCTTCTGGAACCCGCGGATGGAGGAGCCGTCGAACCCGATCCCCTCCTCGAAGAGACCCTCGGTCAGCTCCTTGACGGGGATGCTGAAGTGCTGCCAGGAGCCCGGGAGGTCGGTGAAGCGCAGGTCGACGAACTGGCTGCCCGCCTCGCTCGCCCGGCGGATCACGTCCTGCGGGGTGGCGGCGGGGTCCACCGCCGGCCCTCCGGCCGCTGGTCTTGCCACGGACTCGTCGATTGCCATGCACGTCCCCTTGCTACGCCGGCCGGCTGGCCGTGCCCACGCCGGCACGCCCCCGGCCCCGATCACTCGGGCTGAGCCTAGCGGCTTCCACGGCCGCCCCGCCATGGACGCTCAGGCCGAGAGCCCAGGGCCGGGCCTTGTGCGCTCAGCCCAATTCGGCTCCCGGCGGCGGGCCACTCCGCACAGGGGGCCGTGCCGCCGCCCGCACCGAGGCACCGCCGCGGCCGGCTCGGCCGCGATCCGGTTGGGCAGAGCGACGGGAGCACCGCATGAGAGGCGGTACGCACCGCCTGAACCACGCCGCCGAGAGAGGGCTCAGGCGGGGGTGCGGGGCTTCAGGGCGTCCAACTCCGCCCGGGCTTCTCCGGCGTCCCTGAAGTAGAGCTTGTTGAGCTCGATGTAGGGTGCCTGCGCAGCCGGGACGTCCTCCTCCGCGAAGATCGCGTCGACGGGGCAGGGATCGACACAGGCCCCGCAGTCGATGCACTCCTCGGGGTCGATGTAGACCATGCGGTCCTCATCGGTCTCGTGGATGCAGTCGACGGGACAGACCTCGATGCAGGACTTGTCCTTCAGGTCCACACAGGTCTCGGTGACGGTGTAGGTCATACGCCGCCCAGTCTACCAAGGGACGGCGTGGGGAGGTCCGCACCGCCCACCCGGCGCCGGGTCAGTGGCCCCAGTGCTCGGGGGCGACGTGCCGGATGGTGTCGTCGCCCCGCTCGCCGGTGCGGACCCGGACGGCGTCCTCGACCGGGAGGATGAACACCTTGCCGTCGCCCACCTCGCCGCTGCGGGCGGCGCCGGCGATGGCCTGGACCACGATCTCCACGCGGTCGTCCACCACCACCGCCTCCACCTTGACCTTGCGCTGCAGCGAGATGTGGACGCGCGTGCCGCGGTAGGTCTCGGTGTAGCCGCGCTGCCGGCCGCAGCCCATCACCTCGGTGACGGTCAGCCCCGAGGCCCCCAGCGCGTCGAGGGCGTCCTGCACCGCCTGGAGACGCTCCGGCCGGATCACGGCCTCCACCTTCTTCATGCCCGCTCCGGCTCCGCTGCGGAGACCGGGCGGCCGGAGGCGAGCGCGATGGCGTCGGGGTGGATGTAGGCCCCGCCCGGCACCGGCATGAACTGCTCCGGGTATCCCCACATGCCGTGCTCGCTGATGTCCAGCCCGTCGATCTCGAACCGCTCGCTCACCCGAAGCCCCACCGTCCTCTTGATGGCCCAGAAGAGCCCCAAAGATAGCGCGAACACGGTGCTCACGACCGTGACGGCGGTGACCGCCTGCACCCCCAGCTGGGTGAAGCTCCCCGTGTAGACGAGCCCGCCGCGGCCGACGCCGTTGAACCGGGCCAGCGCGGGGTCGGTGAAGAGGCCGCAGGAGAGCACCCCCCAGACGCAGGCGAGGCCGTGCGCCGAGAGCGCGCCCACCGGGTCGTCGATGAAGCGGTCGACCACCGGGATCGCGAAGGTGACGATCGCCCCGGCGACCGCGCCGATGATCAGCGCGGCCCAGGGCTGGACGAAGCCGGAGGGCGCGGTGATGGCGGCCAGGCCGGCGATGGCCCCGTTGCCGATCATCCCCACGTCGAGGCTGCTCTGGCGGAGGTAGATGAGGATCATCGCGGTGATCGCGCCGGCCGCGGCGGCCAGGTTGGTCACCACCGCCACGTCGGCGAAGTGGAGGTTGAGGGCCTGGAGCGTGGAGCCCGGGTTGAAGCCGAACCACCCGAACCAGAGGATGAGGACGCCGAGCTGGGCCAGCGGCATGCTGTGCCCGGGGATGGCGTTGGGCTTCCCGTCACGGCCGTACTTGCCGATCCGGGGTCCGAGCAGGAGGAGGCCGGCGAAGCCGGCGCTGGCGCCGGTGAGGTGGACCACCGCGGAGCCGGCGAAGTCCTGGGCGCCGAGCGCCGCGAGCCAGCCGCCGCCCCAGATCCAGTGGCTGATCATCGGATAGATGAAGCCGGCGAAGGGGATGGCGAAGAGCACGTAGACGATGAACTTGGTCCGCTCCAGCATCGTCCCCCAGACGATCGCCAGCGAGATGGCGCAGAAGACGAACTCGAAGAAGAGCTTGGCGGCGGCGGGCACGTCCGACCCCGAGAGCGCGGGCAGGTCGAGCGTGGAGCCGGGGAGGAACGAGGGGGCGAAGCCGGAGCCCCACCCGATCAGGTGGCCGAGGAAGCCGCCCCCCACCCCGAAGGCGAAGGCGAAGCCGACCGCCCAGTACATGACCGAGCTGATGGCGAGGTTCACGATGATCTTGGCGACCACCGTGCTCACGTTCTTCATCCGGGTGAAGCCGACCTCGAGCATGGCGAAGCCGGCCTGCATGAAGAGGACGAAGGTGGCGGCGATCACCACCCAGACGGTGTTGAGGGCGACCACCGGCGAGCCTGGCGTGGTGATGCCGGCCGCGTTGACGACGGCGGGCAGGGCGGCGGCCACGGCGGCCGCGCCGATGCCCAGGCGAAGGCGCGCTGAGAGACGCAAGAGGAGATCTCCGTGCCAGATCCGGACCTGCTCCGGCGACCCTATCGGAGCCGGGGAGGCCCGGACTGCGTGCGCCGCGCACCAATCGGCGGGGCCGGATCTTGGTCAGATCTCACAAAGGGACGCTCCCGCCGGCGCCGCGGCCGGGCGGCACCCACCCCCAGCGCCACGCTCACGCGAGCGCCTGCAGCACCTCGCGGATGCGCAGGCAGAGCTGGAGGTTGAGACGGGTGTCGGGGTCCCTCAGATCCAGCCGCCCCACCTCCTCGATGCGGCGGAGACGGTACAGAACCGTGTTGCGGTGCAGCTTGAGGCGCTGCGCGGTCTCCGTCGGGGAGCCGTGGCAGCGGAAGAACGCGTCCAGGGTGCGGAGGAGGTCCCCGCCTCCGCGCTCGTCGTAGGCGCTGAGCACCGCCATCTGGTCCCGGAAGAACTCGTGCAGCTCGGGGTGCTGGGCCATGGCGAAGAGCAGCCGGTGCAGGCCGAGGTCGGCGAAGCTCACGACCGGCGCTCGGGCGTCGACCCGGGCGCCCATGCCGATCGCCTGCTCGGCCTCCCGGTGCGAGGCGCGGATCCCGGCCGGGCCGTGCTTGGCCCGCCCCATCCCCACCGTCACGGGGAGCTCGACCAGGGCGCGGCAGTCGGAGGCGAGCTCGCCGGCCGCGCGGCGCGGGTCGCCCAGCGCCGCGCCGGCGATGACCACCACCGCACCCTGGTGGGCCGTGACCAGCGCCGGGAGCTCGCGACGCTGTGCCCAGCGCTGCGCGGCCCTGACCCCGCTCGCCGGCCAGCCCTGCGGCGCCGGTGAGGAGGTGCGCACCACCAAGACGAGGGACTCGCCGGCCACCGACTCGCCGACGCCGGCCCCCATCCGCCGGGCGCGCTCCAGCATCGCGGGCTCCGAGCTGTAGGCCCCGGTGAGGAGGGCGGTCGCCACCTCCCCCTCCAGGTCGTCGCGGGCGGCGAGCACGGCTCGCTCCCGGTCCAGCTCGATGGCGCAGGCGGACGCGGCGCGGGCGCAGCCGAGGCGGGCGAGCTGTCCCAGGTCCACCTCCGCGCCGACCACGGAGACGAAGCCGCCGATCCCGTCACGCAGGGGGATGGGGGCGACCAGCCGCGCGATCCCCGCCATCCCGAGCGGGAACTCGCGGACGGGCGGATTGGCGGCCAGCACGGCGGTCGAGTCCGCGAAGCGCCTGATCGCCGGCATCTCGCGCGACCAGGGGTCGGCGGGTGCGGGGCTGGGGAGCGCGCCCGCCACGTGGCGCAGCTCCCCGGACTCCGCCTGCCAGGCGGCGGCGAGGCCCAGCAGCTCGGCGAGGCGGTCGATGATCCCGCTCGGGCCGGCACCGTTCAGGGCCAGCTCCATCAGCTCCGACTGCAGCTCCTGGGCGCGGTCGTGGAGCGCGGTGCGCTGGTCCAGGATGAAGCGGGTGGTCGCCTGGTGGACGTCGGGAAGGTGGCACTCGGCGGGCAGGCGCAGCAGGGGCAGGGTGAGGCGCTCGGCGACCTCCACGGCGCCCGGCGGCACCTCGCCGATGACCGCGGCGGCGACGCCGCCCTTCTCGGCGAAGGACGCCAGCACCCGGGTGAGGTCGAGGCGCTCGTCGAGCAGCCTGATCGAGCGCACGGCGATGAAGGCGATCTCCCCTCCCTTGATCGCCTCGAAGGCGGGAGGCCGGGTGCGCAGCGAGGTGGCCCACTCGACCTGGCGGTCGAGACCACCGCCACCGCCGAGCAGCTCGGTCCCCGGCGGCAGCGCGCCGCGCCACACGTCCTGGACGCTGATCAATCAGGAGCGCTCCAGGAATTGCTCGACCTCCCAGGGGGTGACCTGGGAGCGGTACTGGTCCCACTCCAGCTGCTTCACCTCGATGAGGCGCTCGGCCAGGGTGTCGCCGAGGGCGTCCAGCACCACCTCGTCGGACTCGAGCGCGGTGACGGCGTCCTTGAGGTTGTCGGGCAGAAGGCCGACGTTGCGTCGTTCCAGCTCCACCTCGTCGAAGCCGTAGAGCGCCTCCTCCACGGGAGGGGGCAGGGGGAGGCGGTGCTCCACGCCATCCAGGCCGCAGCGCAGCATCACGGCGAAGGCCAGGTAGGGGTTGCAGGAGGGGTCGGGGCTGCGCAGCTCGACGCGGGTGACCTCAGGCCGGCTGACGTGGGGGACCCGCACCAGCGCCCCCCGGTTGGTCCGCGCCCAGGAGACGAACACCGGCGCCTCGAAGCCCCGGACCAGGCGCTTGTAGGAGTTGACGAGCGGCGCCAGCACCAGGCACATCCCGGCGGCGTGGTGGAGCTGACCGGCGATGAAGTGCTTGGCGGTGTCGCTCAACCCGTAGTCGTCGTCGCCCGCGAACGCGTTGGCCCCGTCACCGGGGCGGCTCAGGGACTGGTGGACGTGCATCCCGCTGCCCGGCTGCCCCTGGAAGGGCTTGGGCATGAAGGTGGCGGTGAGACCGTGTCGCTGCGCGATCGCCTTGAGGGTGTAGCGAAGCGTCAGCACGTCGTCGGCGGCCCGCAGCGCCTCCTGGGCGCTGACGTCGATCTCGTGCTGGCCGCTCGCCAGCTCGTGGTGGACGGTGTTGACCTCGAGGCCCAGATCGCGGAGCTGGTCCACCATGGACTGGCGCACCGAGACGGTGGGATCGGTGGCGAGGTCGAAATACCCCCCCCGATCGTGGGCCGGGTGCACGGGCCGGCCGGTGGCGTCGCGCTCCAGGAGGTAGAACTCGATCTCCGGGCCCACGCGGTAGATGAACCCCAGCTGCGCGGCGCGCTCGACGGCGCGGCGGAGCGCCCCCCGCGGGTCGCCGGGGTACGGCTCCCCGTCGGGCGTCGTCACCCAGCAGATCATCCGGCCCGTGGGGGTCTCGGGCCAGGGCAGGACCGCGAACGTCTGGGGATCGGGCCGCAGGTACATGTCGGACTCGGCGGTGCGGGCCACCGACTCCACCGAGGAGCCGTCGAACCAGACGCCGTGCTCCAGGGCGGACGAGAGCTGGTCGGCGGGGATGGTGACGGTCTTGACCGCGCCGGTGACGTCGGTGAACTGGAGGTCGAGGTGGCGGATCCCCGCGGCCCGGGCGGCGGCCACGGCGTCGGGGGGCGTCGAGCGGATGCGGGTGGGGGCCATGAGGACCTCGGTGCGGGACACTGGTTCAGACGAACTGCATAAGATTACCCGTCCTGATGGTGTTTCGTCCATACATCGCCACCCCAACTTCCCACAATGCCCGCCGGTACATGTACGTGACGCACAATGACCGAACCCAGCCCCCGCCGGGAACGCGCCGTCAAACCTCGGGTGGGGGCGCAGCGCTCGTCCCCCCGCGGTGCTGTCGCGGCGCGGACTCCGCCACGTGACAGAACGCATCAAAAGATGCAGATGCACTAGCACAACCTGACCCCGCTTGATCTGGAAGACCGCGGCGCGCCCCAGGACAATGGTGCCCGGAGCCAGTTCGGAGCATGAGATTCAGAGACGTGACCGCCGCATTCCCGACCGTTCCCCCGCCCCCCCTCTCAGCGCCCTGGGCGCGCCCCCCGCATGGGGGCGCGCTCGGGCGCGTCGTCTCGCGGCTGCGCTCGCCGGGCGCGGCCGCGGCCGCGCCCGCGGACCGCGCAACGGCGTCCCCGCCGGTCACCGCCGCCTCCCCCTCGGGCGGCGGCGCCTCCCCGGGCGCGCCGGGGCCTCCGCCACGGGGGAGCGGAGCGCGACGGCGAATCCACCTTCCGCGGGTCGGGAGGCGTCGTGACGTGCGCTCCGACCGGATCATGGAGGCGATGAGCCGCATCAGCGGCGCGGACAGCGCGGACTCCGTGCTGGCCGCGGCCGGTGCGGCCGCCGCCGAGCTTCTGACGACCCGCACAGCGTCCCCGGTGATCGCCCGGGTGTTCAGGATCGAGCGCGACACCATGGTGGCAGCCGCCGGGCCGGGCGCAGCCCCCGGCGCCGCCGCGGCGGGGGAGCTCCGTCCCCTGAGCGCCGATCCCCTCATCCTGGCCGCGGTCACCGGGGACCACACCCTTGCCGAGGCCGGGCCGGCTCCGCGCCGCGCCGCCACCCCGATCCATGCCGGAGCCGGGGTGATCGCCGTCCTGCTCGTGGAGCGGGAGGACCGCGCCCTCCGCGAGTCCGAGGTGACGCTCGTCGACGGGCTGGGCGGGATCGCCACGCTCGCGCTCAGCAACCTGGTCCACAGCCAGCGCACCCCCGGCGCGGACGCGCCGGCGGAGACCCGCGACGGCCTCACCGGTCTGCCCCGCCGGCAGGCGTTCGCGGCCCGGCTCCGCTCGCTGCGCGAGCCCTACGCGCTCATCGCCGTGGACGTCGACCATCTGGACCAGCTGAACGGCACCCTGGGCCGTGAGGCCGGGGACGGCGCGCTGCGCGCCGTCTCCCGCGCCCTGCAGTCCTCCATCCGCGAGCAGGACGTGCTGGCCCGCACAGGCGACGACGAGTTCACCATCCTCACCGTCGGATCGGCGACCGCCGTGGTCGGCAGCGTCGCCGAGCGCGTCCGCGCCCAGGTTTCCGAGCTCGCGGGCGGAGCGTTCCCGGTCAGGGTCAGCGTCGGCTGGGCGGTGGGCTCCACCGGCGAGGGACCCGACGAGGTGTGGGCGCGCGCCAGCGAGGCTCTCGGCCGTGCCAAGCGCGATGGCCGCAACCGGGTCGCGGGGTCCATCACCGGCCGCCCGGCGGCCGCCCCGGGACGGGCCTGGGCGACGCTGCTCAGCCGCACCCTCGCCTCCCAGCAGATCAACCCCGTCTACCAGCCCATCGTCACCCTGCCCGAGGCCCACATCGTCGCCTACGAGGGCCTCGCCCGCCCGGTCAACCTCGACGGAGCGGACAGCGTCGAGGAGTTCTTCACCACCGCGCGCCGCCTCGGCGTCACCAACGAGCTGGACTGGATCTGCCGGCGCGCCGTGGTGCGCGGGGCCGAGGGCATCCGGAGCGACGCGCTCCTCTACGTCAACATCGACCTCTCCGCGGTGGCCGACGTCGACGAGGACGTCGAGCAGATGGTGGACCTGCTGCGCTGGATCGGCCGCCCCTGCGAGACCGTGGTTCTCGAGGTGGCCGACGCCGACCGCTTCACCAACATGGGCCAGCTCGGGGCGCGCATCGACGCCTACCGCCGTGCGGGCTTCCGCATCGGCGTGGACGACACGGGGCGGCCCGGGGTGGGAGTGGGTCTGCTGCACGCGGTGCGCCCTGACGTCATCAAGATCGACGCCGGGGTGGTGAACCGCTGCAACGAGCCGGAGGCGCGCCGCACCATCTACGAGTGCATCGCGCTCGCCGAGCAGATCGGCTCGGAGGTGGTGGCCGAGGGGATCGAGCACCTGAGCGTCGCCGCCGACCTGGTCAGGCTCGGGGTGAACCGCGGGCAGGGCTTCCTGTTTGGACGCCCCGAGGCGGTCGCCGGCATCAGCCGCGAGCTGGGGGCAGCGCCCGCGGGAGCGCCGCTCGGCGCCGGCCTCGCCGCGACCCAGGTCTGAGCACGGCGGGCCGCGGACCACAGGGACCGCCGCGCCGGCCCCGGAACCGCCTCCCGCGCACCATCCCAGCCGTGGCGTGGAGCCCGGGACCCCGCGGGGCCCCGGGCTCCACCCCTCTCGCGGAGGGGTTCTCCCCCCCTGGTCAGCTGTGGCTGTCGATGCGGATCCGGCCGTTGCCGTCGATGCGGAAGGTCGGGAAGGTGGGAAGCGCGGGGCTCGCGTTCTGGGCGAGCTGCAGAGCCTGCGCCGGGAACCACGCGCCCGCGGCCGGGTCCGTGTACACCTCGCCGAGCTGGATGCTCCAGAGCGGGTCGAAGGTGGTCCAGTCACTGCTGGTGCTGGTCGGCCAGCCGGAGATCGACGGCGTGCCCTCGGCGTCGTTCCAGGCACGCACGCCGCCCGCGATGTCGCACTGCCCGTCGGACTGTCCCGGCGTCTTCACCCAGAGGTAGGCGTCGAGCACGTTGGGGACCATCTGGTAGGTGTCGAGCGGAGCGAGGATGCCCGCGGTGTTCGCGGTCGGGCGGAGTCCCAGCCCGGCTCCCGGCGGGTTGCACCAGTTGCCGCTCTGCAGGGTGCCGATGATGCCGGAGTCCTGGTTGTACGGTGACGCCGCGTAGGCCGACATGTCGTTGGGCCCGAGACCGTTGCGGCTCGTGTCGACGATGAAGTGCGTGGTGGGGAGGGTGGAGCCGAGGTCCTGGGCGTAGCGCAGGTCCTCACCCGACGTGTTGAGCGCCGGGTTGGTGCTGGTGTCGCTCCAGACGCCGTAGCGGTCGAGGGAGCCGTAGCCGACCCATCCACCCGTGGAGTTGGTGCCCAGGAGGTTCTCGATGTAGGTCGCGGGAGCCGTCGCGTCCGGCGGCCCGCCGTTCCAGTACTGGTTGGGGCAGTTGTTGAAGGGGTCGGTCCCCGGGGTGTTGGCGGCCCCGACGAACTTGGCCGCATCCGCGAGCGCGGACGCCTGGGTCGCTCCCAGGTCGGCCGTGGCATAGGTGATGCAGTCGGACGTCCAGATGCCGTAGTAGTCGCTGTTGACCGTGTACTGGTAGTTGGAGACGTTGAGGAAGAAGCCCTGGGCCTGCTGCACGCCGGCCGCCACCAGGGTCTCGGCCATGCCGCCGGTGTTCTGCCAGGCGCTGTTCCCGGCGTCGAGGTAGAGGCTGATGTTGGGGTCCGCCTCGAGCGTCTTCACCGCGTAGGCGATGTCGTCGATCCGGGTGGTGTTGGTGATGAGGGGGTTGGCGGCCGCGTAGGCGGCACCGCAGTAGCCGGGCAGGTTGGCGAGCCCGTCGGGCTCCTCCAGCACCACCGCCTGGGCATCACCCAGGGCCCGGGCGATGGAGTCGATCCACGACCGGTAGGCGGCGTCGCTCGGCGCCCCGCCCGCGGAGTACTGCGAGCAGTCCCGCCCCGGGATGTTGTAAGCGACGAAGATCGGCACCGCATCCTGGCGGCGGGCGGCGAAGAGGGTCTGCAGCACCTCCCGGTAGACCTCGGAGTCCGCGAGCACCTCACCGTGGTTGTGGGGCAGCGCCGCCTGGGCCGCGGTCTCGCCGGTCAGCCACACGGCCGAGGGGTAGGACTCCATGGTGGCGAGGAGGCCGGCGTCATGCGCCTGGTTCTCCCTCAGAAGCTGCCGCATCTCCTGGATCGAGCCCTGCGCCGGCGGCGGCACGTAGAAGCGGGTGCTGGGCGACAGGCTGTGCCCGCTCGGCGGTGGGCTGCCGGCGGCAACCGGCGCGACGCCGAGACCGGCTCCCACCACGGCCACCCCGGCCGCAAGCGCTGCCCGGCGCGCCAGATGACGGCTGAGAACCTTCACGGGTCTCCTCCTCCCCAGGATCGGCCCCCTGACATGACGCCCACCGGCTCGGGGCCCACTCGCCGGACGCGCTGCTCCGCGATCGCCGCGCCCCCACACGATTGCATGGAAGCGATTTCAGATCCGGGCGCCAACGTACCAACCGGCCGGAGCAGTGTCAATATGCGATGACGAGCTTCGGCAATGACGGACGGCGTCCCGGTGCTCGACCCCGGCGCCGGAATCGTTCCCACCAGCGGGCTCCGGGTTCGCGGCACCGCCGCCGACCGCGTGCTGGGGCACGCCGGCGAGGGATGTGCTCAGGCGGGGACGGCGCGCGGGGCGGGCCGGTCGGGACCGTCGGGACCGTCGGGGGACGGCACCACGCGGGTGCGGCAGATCTCCGCGAAGACGGCGGCGCTCGGCTTCGGCCGGCGCTCGAGCGTGGTGCGGTCCACGGCCACGAGCCCGAAGCGGGCCGAGTACCCCTCGAGCCACTCGAAGTTGTCGAACCCCGTCCAGTGAAGGTACCCCCTCACGTCCGCTCCGCCGGCGATCGCCTCCGCGACGGCGCGCAGGTGACCGGTCACGAACGCGGCGCGGAGCTCGTCCGCCTCGTCGGCGACCCCGTTCTCCGTGATCAGGATGGGGAGGTGGAACTCCGTCCACAGGTTGAGGAGGGCACGCCGGAGCGCCGCCGGATCGATGCTCCAGCCCACCGCGCTGCGCGGAAGCGCGGGGTCGGGATCGGGGCTGACGAAGAGGGTCGACGGCGACCCGAGGTCGAGACGCACGCGGTCCTCGCAGTAGAAGTTGACGCCGATGTAGTCCAGGGAGCCGGCCAGCCCGGGAACGGGCCGCCCCAGCCCGGCCGGTGGGAGCACCCGGCCGCTCGCGCAGGAGCGGAGAAACCAGCGGTTCAGGGCGTATCCGGCGGCCGGAGCCACGAGCCTCGCGGCGGCCGATCCCGGACGCGCCCGGAGGGGACGCTCGTGGTGGGCGATGGACACCATGATCGGGCGGCCGCGCCGGGCCGCGACGTGGCGCAGCGCGCGGGCGGCGGCGGCGTGCATGCGCAGGAGGGTCACGCCGGCACGGAGCGCGGCGACGGTCGAGCGCTGGTGCGGCGGCCAGCGGCCGCCCGCGTACGCGAGGGCCGCGAGCACGTTGGGCTCGTTGATCGTGACCCACCACCGGACCTCCTCCCCGAGGGCCTCGGCGCAGCGGGCCGCGTAGCGGGCAAAGAGGCGCGGGGCGGACGGAGCGAGCAGGCCACCGCGGTCCGCGAGCCACACCGGCAGGGTGAAGTGGTGCAGGGTCACGACGGGCTCCATGCCCAGGTCGCGGCAGGTCCGCACCACGCCGGCGTAGTGACGCAGCGCGGACCGGTCGAAGCGCCCCGGCTCCGGCTCGACGCGCGCCCATTCGACCGAGAAGCGCTGCGCCGTGTGGCCCATCGAAGCCAGCAGCTCCAGGTCCTCCCGGTAGCGGTGGAGATGGTCGATGGCCACCGCCGCGGAGTCGCGCCCCCTGATCCGCCAGGGCTCACGGCGCTCCATCCGCATCCAGTCGTTCCAGAGCCCCCCCTCCACCTGGTGGGCGGCGCTGGCGGTGCCGAGCAGGAATCCGTCGGGAAGCCGCAGGGGCCCGCTCACCGATCGGGGCGCCGGATCACGAGCCGGGAGCGCCCGCCCACCCGGGTCTCCTCGACCAGCTCCATGCCGGCCTTCCGCGCCCAGGCCCGGACCGCGAACGCCTGCTCGGCAACGCCGGTCAGGATGGTGAGGGGCTCCCCGGGCGCCAGCTCCGCGCAGGCCCGCCGCACCCGGGCCAGGGCCCCGTCGCCGCACTCCCGCTCGGCGTCCGCGAGGTCGAGGCTCTGCCCTGGCATCCCGATCTCCAAGTCTACGGACCGCCCGCCGGGACGAGACCGTGGGCGAGCGGGTCGTGCTCGCGGTGGGGGTGAAGGCTCTCCTCCGCGTCCTCGGGAACGAGTGTCGGCGCGATCACCGGCATGCCGGCCGCCCTCCCCGGGGGGCGGGCGCAGGGCCCGGCGGCGTCAGCGAGGTTCCGCGCCGAGCGCACGGAGCAGCGTCGAGTTCTCCTCCGGGGTCCCCACCGTGATTCGGAGCCGGTCGTCGTGCATGCCGTCCCGGAAGTGGCGCACCAGGATGTGCTCCTGGCGGAGCTCCGCCGCCACCCCCGCCGCGTCACCGCCGGGCGGCCGGGCGAGCACGAAGTTGGCGTGCGACGGCGCGACCTCCCACCCGGCGCCGCGCAGCGCGGCGCTGAGACGCTCGCGCTCCACCACCACCAGCTCCACGATGCGGCGGTGATGGTCGGCGTCCGCAAGCGCCGCGTGTGCGGCCGCGATGGCCAGACGGTCCACCGGGTACGACTCCAGGACGGCGGCGACGTCGGCGACCACATCCGCCTGCCCCAGGGCGTAGCCGACCCTCAGGCCCGCCAGGGCGCGACTCTTGGCGAAGGTCCGCACCACCAGCCAGCCGTCGTGCCGGCCGAGGAGGGGGACGCAGGAGGCGGGGGCGAAGTCGCAGTACGCCTCGTCGATCACCACCACCGATTCGGAGGTGCCGAGGCGCTCCTCGACCGCCTCCGGAGGCACCCAGCTCCCCGTCGGCGAGTTGGGGTTGCAGAGGATCCGCATCACGCCCGGGACCGCGGCGAGACCCTCGGGAAGCGCACCGTCCGGACCCAGCGCCACCGCCTCCACCTCGACGCCGCCGAGGCGGGCGAGCTGGGGAAGGAGCGAGTACGTGGGCCGGGTCAGCACCACCCTGTCGCCCGGGTCGGCGAACGCCCGGAAGCACGCCTCCAGGATCTGGTCGGCGCCGTTCCCCAGAACGACCTGCTCGGGGGCCACCCCGTGGTGGGCGGCCAGCGCCGAGCGGAGCGGCTCGCCGTCCGGGTGCGGGTAGCGCCGCAGGGAGGCGACCGCCTCGGCGACGGCGGCCGCGCAGCGCGGCGACGGGGGCAGCGGGGACTCGTTGGTGTTGAGCTTGATCCAGCTCACGTCATCGGGGGGCTGCTCCCCGGGGACGTAGTCGAGGCCCTGGCCCAGCGAGGGCCGGCGGTGACGGGACATCGGTCGGATTGTGCCCGGTGCGCGCGGCACCGCGCTCCGGGCTGAGCCGCACCCGGGACGCCGCGGGTGGACTCAACCGCCGACGGTCGCCTCGACGTTCACGGTGGATCCGGCGGGGGCGACGGGGATGAGGGTGCCGTCCACCTCCCTCCCGTCCACCGAGAGCCGGGTGACCCGCGCGGCCGGCCCCCTCACCCTGCGCACCGTGATCCGGTACGTCGCGCCGCGGAAGCGCCGCGTGACGGCGAAGCCGGTCCAGCCGGAGGGGAGGACGGGGTCGACGCGCAGGCCGTCGTGCTCGGGGCGAACCCCCAGGATCCACTGGGTCACCGCCACGAGGGTCCACGCCGCGGTGCCGGTGAGCCAGGAGTTCTTGGCCTCGCCGTGGGTGGGCGCGTCGCGGCCGGCGATCATCTGCGCGTAGACGTAGGGCTCGCAGCGATGAACGTCGCTGCGCGCCTCGCGAGCGGACGGGTTGATGCGCAGGTAGTAGTCGAGGGCCGCGTCGCCGCGCCCGGCCATCGCCTCCGCGATCACGATCCAGGGGTTGGTGTGGCAGAAGATCCCGGCGTTCTCCTTGTACCCCGGTGGGTAGGAGGAGATCTCGCCCAGCTCCAGGTGATACCGGGAGTAGGCGGGTTGCTGGAGCATGATGCCGTGCTCGGTGGCGAGCCTGTTGCGCACGGAGTCGAGGGCGCGCACGGCCCGGCCGTCGTCGAGCCCGACACCCGCCATGACGCAGATCCCCTGGGGCTCGATGAAGATCTGGCCCTCCGCGCACCGCGCCGAGCCCACCGGCTCTCCGAAGTGGTCGAAGGCCCGCCGGAACCACTCGCCGTCCCAGCCGTCGCGCCCGATCACCTCCTCCATGGCGCGGGCGCTCTCGCGGTGGGAGCGGGCCTCGCCGGCGAGGCCGCTGCGCTCCACGATCGCCGCCAGCTCGCGGGCGGCGAGCACGAAGAGCCCGGCGATGAACACCGACTCGGCCACCCCGCCCTCGCGGTTCTCGGTGGTCTGGAAGGACTCGCCCGGGGTGTCCGAGAAGCAGTTGAGGTTGAGGCAGTCGTTCCAGTCGGCCCTCCCGATGAGCGGGAGGCCATGCGGGCCGCGGCGGTCGAGCGTGTAGGCGAGGCTGCGCCGCAGGTGGTCCAGGAGCGGGACCTCGGAGCCCGGAGCGTTGTCGTACGGGACCGGCTCCTCCAGGATGGTGCCGTCACCCGTCTCCTTGAGGTAGGCGGCGACCCCCAGGATCAGCCAGAGCGGGTCGTCGTTGAAGCCGGAGCCGATGGCGTCGTTGCCGCGCTTGGTGAGCGGCTGGTACTGGTGGTAGGCGCCACCGCTCGGGAGCTGGGTGGCGGCGATGTCCAGGATCCGCTCCCGGGCCCTGTCGGGGATCATCTGCACGAAGCCCAGCAGGTCCTGGTTGGAGTCGCGGAAACCCATCCCGCGTCCGATGCCGGACTCGTAGAGGGAGGCCGAGCGGCTCATGTTGAAGGTGACCATGCACTGGTAGGGGTTCCACACCCCGACCATGCGGTCCACGTGCGGCTCCGAGCTGCGCACCTGGAAGGCCGAGAGCAGCTCGTCCCAGCGCGACCGCAGCGCGGCGATGCCGGCCCCGACGGACTGCGGGCGCAGCCAGCGCTCGATCACCGGACGCACACCCCGCTTGTTGAGCACGCTCGACCCGGGCGGGTCGAACTTCTCGGCGACCGGGTTCTCGTGGTAGCCGAGGAGGAAGACGATCTCGCGCTCCTCCCCCGCGGCCAGCTCGAGCCGGACGTGGTGCGCGCCGTGGGGCTGCCAGCCGTGGGCGATGGACCCGCTGCACTCGCCCCTCTCCACGGCGAGGGGACGGTCCCATCCCCGGTAGGGGCCGAGGAAGGCGTCGCGCTGCGTGTCGAAGCCGGCCGTGGGAGCGGAGCAGGCGAAGTACGCGAAGTGGTTGCGCCGCTCGCGGTACTCGGTCCGGTGATAGATCACGCCGTCCTCGACCTCCACCTCGCCGGTCGAGAAGTTGCGCTGGAAATTGGTCGCGTCGTCCTGGGCATCCCACAGCGCGAACTCGACGGAGCCGAAGACGGAGAGGCGGCGAGGCGCGCCGCCCCGGTTGCGCAGGCGCAGCCGCCACACCTCGAGGCTCTCACCGAGGGGCACGTAGTACAGCGTCTCCGCGCTGATCCCGCCCCGGGCCGAGGCGATGACGCTGTAGGAGAGGCCGTGCCGGCACTCGTAGCTGTCGAGGTCGGAGCGGGTGGGCTGCCAGGATGGCGACCAGACGTCGCCGTCGGCATCGTCGCGAATGTAGATGTAGCGGCCGCCGAGGTCCAGGGGGGCGTTGTTGTACCGGTAGCGGGTCACCCGCCGCAGCCGGGCGTCGCGGAAGAACGAGTAGCCGCCGGCGGTGTTCGAGATGATCCCGAAGTACTCCTCCATGCCCAGGTAGTTGATCCAGGGCAGGGGGGTGTCGGGTCGAGAGATCACGTACTCCCGGCGCTCGTCGTCGAAATGCCCGTACTGCACACCGATGTCCTCGTGAGAGCGGTCCCGCGCCGCCGCTGCCGGCCGTCCGCGCGCGGCGTCGGAGTGGAAGGACGGCCCGGGCTCGAGGGAGCCCGGGGCCGTGGTCACGACCGGTGACCGGCCGGCGGGGAGAGCCCCGCCGGCCGGGCCGGCCGTCCCACCTCGGGAGGTGGGTCCTATTCGAGTGTCGGTCGCTGACCCCAGGTCAGCAGGGAACCTCTATCCCTAGGCGACGGGCGTGAGGTGCATCAGGATGTAGGGCAGCTCGGGGTCGTCCGGAGACGGGTCCATGTACGGGTTCTGCTGGCTCGGCCAGCCCGTGTACTTGGCGGTGCTGTAGACGTTCCAGTCGGCGCCGTAGAGGACCGGGGCGTCGGGCACGTCGGTGCTCATGATGCCCTCGAGGGTCGAGATGGCCGACGAGATGGTCTGCTGGCCGCTGGAGGTCGTCGGGTTGGCGCCCTCGTACTGCTGCAGGGCCGTCTGCGCGGCGCTGTTCTGGTAGCGGCCGTAGTCACCCGAGGGGCAGTTGGACTCCGACGGGCAGTTGACGCTGTAGTCAAGCCAGTTGTCCAGCTGCACGAACGGGATGTTCCCACCGGAGCCCCAGTGGAGCGCGGTCTGGAAGTTGCCGGCGATGAGGGCGTTGTTCCACTGGGTGTACCCACCGGACGCGTTGCTGGTGGTCACGTCCATGCCCTCGGCCTGCAGGGTCTGGGAGATCTCGCTGGCGTCCGCCCAGTAGTCCGAGAAGGCCTCCGGGTCCCAGATCGAGAACTTGATGATCTGACCGCCCTTGGTCCAGCAGTCGGCGGGGTTGCTCCCGTCGCAGTTGGCGGGGGCGGCGGCCGACGAGGAGCTGGATCCATCGGTGGAGGTCGCCCAGTCGGTGGGCGGGGTCCAGCCGGCGGCGGTCAGGATGCTGTACACCGTCGGGCCGGTCCAGCCGGCGGGCTGGTTGGCGGAACTGATCGCCGGGCTTCCGGGCAGGTCGTTGGTGTACTTGGGGTTCTTGTAGGCCGTCTGCTGGCCCGGGAGCAGACCGCCGGAGGAGGTCGCCGCGGCCTCGTAGCCGGACTCACCGATCGAGGACGCCTCGCCCCGGTCGATGCCCATGCTCACGGCCTGGCGGACCGCCGCCTGGTCGATCCCGGTGGCTCCGCCGTTGCCCGGCATCAGGTTGAACTCGAGCGTGACCGTGTTGCCGGCCGCGAACCAGACGTGGTTGGTGTTCGGGTTCAGGTTGATGTAGTTGGCGACGATGCTCGGGAGGTCATTGCCGGCCCAGTCGAGCTGACCCTGCTGCAGAGCGGCGAGGGCCGCCTGGTTGGTCGCCTCGTTGGGGATGATGACCTTCGACTCGGGCGGGGTGCCACCCCAGTAGTGCGGGTTGGGCTTGAAGGTGACGGCCGTGGTGCTGAACGTGTCCAGCATGAAGGGCCCGGTCCCCACGGGGTTGGACACCGTGGTGGTCGCCGGGTCGGTCCCGATCGGGAAGGCGCTGGCCGGCACGATGTAGGTGCTGGCCAGGATCGCCCACAGGTTGGTGTACTGGGCGCTCTGGAAGCTGAGCGTGACGGTGCTGCCGCTCACCGAGGGCGCCGACGCCTGGGCGGGGACACCGCTGTAGTTGGCGTCCTTGTACTTGTAGATGATGTTGAACGTGTTGGCCACGTCGTTGGCGGTCATGGCCGACCCGTCATTGAACTTCACGCCGCTGCGCACGGTGATGCTCAGCGTCTTGCCACCGTTCGAGAAGCTGTACCCGGTCGCCAGCCACGGGTGGGAGGCGGTGGGGTCGAGGGCGTCGAACTCGTACAGCGGCTCGTAGAGAAGGGACCGCATGTTCATCCCCGCCGCCAGCGAGGCGCTGTCGAACGGGTTGAAGTTCTGCGTGAAGGTGACGCCGGTCGTGGCCTCCTCGTAGAGGGGCGGGCCGACCTTGGAGGCGCCGCTTGGGGACGAGCTCGTCGAGGTGGAGCTGGACCCGCAGGCTGCGACCCCCAGCGCGGCCGCCGCGGCGACCACTGCGATCTTTCCAGGATTCATCTAGCTGTGTGCTCTCCATGGGGCACGGCGTGGGGGCCGTGCCGTCTGTCCGATACGCCGACGGGTCGGGCGCCGCGGCGGCGGGACGGCCGCCAACCCCACGGGGTTGGGGCAGCACCGCCTCCGCTCGCCACTCGGGGCCGGCGGAGCCCGAAAGGTGATCCCATACTCCATTCCTCCTCAGTCCTCCTCTGGGTGGTCGTGTCGCGGGATGCGGCCCGAGGCCGCGGGATGGTGCGCGGTGGCTAGCCCTCCTCCGGGTGGCGCGTCCCGGCCGGCGTGGACGCCGGGCGCTGAAAGCCCGCCGGGTCCGGCGGCAGCTCGCCGTCCTCCCCCGCCGCGGTGCGCTGCGCGGGGTCGACGTGCAGCCAGCAGGCGGCGGTGTGGCCGGACGCGACCGCGACGCTGGGCGGGACCCGGCGGCTGCAGATCGGCATGGCGTGGGGACAGCGAGGGTGGAAGCGGCACCCGGTCGGCAGCGCCGCCAGGTTGGGCGGCGCCCCACTCCCGGCCAGGCTCGGCGGCTGGGCGCGGTCCGGGTCCGGCGCCGCGGAGAGGAGCAGCTGGGTGTACGGGTGGGCCGGGTTGTCGGTGAGCCGCACGCTGGGAGCCACCTCGACGACCTGCCCCGCGTACATGACCATGATGGTCTCCGCCAGGTAGCGGGCCGAGGCGATGTCGTGGGTCACGTAGAGGATCGCCAGGTGCTCGCGGTCGCGCAGGTCGGCGAGCAGGTTGAGGATGCCCAGCCGGATCGAGACGTCGAGCATCGACACCGGCTCGTCGGCGAGGAGCACCCGGGGCTGCACGGCGAGGGCGCGGGCGATGGCGACGCGCTGCCTCTGCCCCCCCGACAGCTCGTGGGGGTACTTGTCGATGAAGTGCCGGGGAGGCTCCAGCGCCACCCGGCGCAGGAGGTCGGCCACCGCGGCCTCGAGGTCGGCCCCACCCAGGTGGTGGATCCTGAGGGGCCGGACCAGGTGGTGGCGGATGCGATGCACCGGGTTGAGGGACGCGAAGGGATCCTGGAACACCATCTGGACCTGGCGCGTGTAGGTGCGCGGTCGGCCCCGCGGAGCCGGCTCGCCGTCGAGCAGCAGCTCCCCGCCGTCCAGGGGAAGGATCTTGGCGAGCATCCGGGCGACCGTGGTCTTGCCCGACCCGCTCTCGCCCACGACGGCCGTGACCGTCCCGGCCACGAGCTGGAGCGACACCCCGTCCACCGCGTGGAGCGGGACCCTGCGGGCGAGCATCCGCCGCCCCTGCTTGACCCAGAAGTCCTTGCGGAGCGAGCGCGCCTCCAGCACCGGCGGTGCGGCGACGGGGGTCCGCGGCAGGTCCAGGGCGGTGAGGCTCATCGCGTCCCTCCCCGCGACGGCGCGGGCCGCGAGACCACCCGCATGGGGCCGCGGGGCTCCGCGGGGTCGGGCTGGCGCAGCTCCTCGGGAACCGTGGCGCCGTCGGAGTGCAGCCAGCAGGCGACCTCCCGCCCCCACCCGTCGAGCGGGGTGAGCCGCGGGGTCTCCCTGCGGCAGCGGTCCATGGCCCAGGGGCAGCGGGGGTGGAAGGCGCAGCCCGAGGGCAGCGCGCGCAGGTCGGGAGGCGACCCGGGGATGCCCTCCATGGTCACGCGCTCCCCGTGCATCGGGGGGAAGCAGTGCAGCAGCCCGTAGGTGTAGGGGAGGCGGGGGGCGCGGAAGAGGGAGTTCGCCCCCGCCCGCTCCATCAACCGGCCCGCGTACATGACCGCGATCTCGTCGGCCAGCTCCACCAGCAGGGAGAGGTCGTGGGTGATGAAGAGGGCGGCGAAGTCCAGGCGGTCGCGGAGGCCCATGAGCTCCTCGAGGATCTCGCGCTGCGTGACCACGTCGAGGGCGGTGGTCGGCTCGTCGAGCACCATCACCTGCGGCTCCAGGGCGAGCGCCAGGGCGATCATGGCGCGCTGGCGCATGCCGCCGGAGAGCTCGTGGGCGTGGCTGCGCAGCCGGTCCGGGCTCATCCCCACCATCTCCATCAGCTCGGCGCTGCGCTCGTACCGCCCCTGCTCGGAGAGCTCGGGACGGTGGGCCCGCAGCATGTCGTCGAACTGGGCGCCGACGCTGATCACGGGGTTGAGGGCGTTGAGCGCGCTCTGCAAGACGACCGAGATCCCGGACCAGCGCAGCCTGCGGAGCTCGTCGGGCCCGACGCGCATCAGGTCGACGGGCGTGGCCGGGCCCTCCTCACCGCGGGGGCGGGAGTGGAAGATGACCTCCCCGGAGGTGATCACCCCGGGCGACCGGAGCAGGCGCAGCGCCGCCATCGCGAGGGTGGACTTGCCGCTCCCGCTCTCGCCGGCGAGGCCGAGCACCTGGCCGCGGCGCAGCACCAGGTCGCAGCCCACCACGGCGTGCACGGCCTGGTCGCCGAAGCCGTAGTCGACCGAGAGATCGCGGATCTCCAGCACCGGCTCGGGACGGCGGGAAACGACACCGCCGGAGGGGGGCGGCGACGCGGCCACCGGGTGCTCGGTCGTGCTCATGAGGGCCCGCCTCCCCCGGCCGGCACGGCCGCGGCGGCCGCCGCGGGCGCCTCGCCGCGGCGCACCACCTCGGTGAAGCCGAGGGTGGGGCGCACGCTGATGCCGGCCTGGCGCGCCGCCCTGCGGGTGAGGCCGGCGGCGCGAAGCCGCGGGTTGACGAACTCGTCGATGCCGAAGTTCATCAGGGCCAGCGCGGTGCCCACCAGGGCGATGGCGATCCCCGGTGGCACCCACCACCACCACCACCCGCTGTTGATGGCGCTCTGCGTGTACGCCTGCTGGATCATGATGCCCCAGTTCCAGGGGCCCGCAGGGCTCGCGTTCGGGGCCCCGGCGAGGCCCAGGAAGGCGAGCGCGATGTAGGCGCCGATGGCGTACAGGGTGGTGAAGAGGAACGAGGAGGCGATGATCGGGAGGAGGTTGGGCACCACCTCCACGAGGATGATGCGCAGCCGCCCCTCCCCCGACACCCGGGCGGCCTCGACGAAGTCGCGGTTGCGCAGCGAGAGGGTCTGCGCGCGCAGGACGCGCGCCCCGTACGCCCACCCCGTGAGGGCCACGATGAGGCCGACCACGACGGCGCTGGTGTCGGCGCCGGGCACGTAGCTGGCCAGGACGATCAGGAGCGGAAGGCCGGGAATGGCCAGGAAGACGTTGGAGAAGAGCGACAGCCCCTCGTCGGCATTGCCCCCCAGGTAGCCGGCGCTGACCCCCACCACGACCGAGAGGAGGGTGGCGATGAGGGCCGCGAGGAAGGCCACGATGAGCGTCGGGCCCGTCGAGGAGAGGAGCTGCGACCAGACGTCGCTGCCCAGCACGGTGGTGCCGAGGGGATGGGCCCCGGAGGGTCCGTAGGGCTGGACCAGCGGCACGGTGGTGCCGGCCACCCCGTCCTTGGTCTGCCCGATGCAGGTCCCGGGCCCGGTGGAGCAGGTCACCGACACCCACGCCTTGTCGATGTAGTTGGGATTGTAGGGGCGGATGAAGGGGCCGACGATCGCGAAGATGATGAAGAAGACCATGATCCCGACGCCGACCCAGATCCTCGGGGACCGCGGCAGCACGACGGCCCTCGACCGGGGCGGTACCGCGACCGGGTCGGGGCCTCCCCCGGTCACGGTCGCCAGCGGCGCGATCTCGGGGCTCATCGGCTCACGCCTCCTGACCGGCGCGCGGGTCGACCAGGACGTACACGGCGTCGGCGAGCAGGTTGGCGACCAGGACGACGAGCACGATGACCACGAAGATGCCCTGCACCAGCGGGTAGTCGTTGCCGGTCACCGCCTTGAAGAGGAGCTCCCCGATCCCCGGGTAGTTGAAGACGATCTCGACGAGGAGCTGGCCGGCGACCACCAGGCTGATGGCGATGGAGAAGTTGGCGATGCTCGGCAGCATGGCGTTGCGCGCCGCGTACCAGATGACCTGCCGGGTGGGCAGGCCCTTGGCACGGGCCACCAGGACGAAGTCCTCGTCCATGGTGGTGAGCATCTGGTTGCGCATCCCGAGCATGAACCCGGCCATGGAGAAGAGCACCACGGTGATGGCGGGGAGGAGGGCGTGGTCGAGGAGGCTGCCGATGAAGCCGAGGTTCCACGACGGCTGGTCGGTGGCGTCGTAGGCGCCGCCGGTCGGCAACCAGTGGGCCGCGGTCGCGAAGATGGCGACCATCACCATGGAGAGGAAGAGCGGGGGGATGGCCTGGAAGAAGGTGGCCCCCGGGAGCAGCCAGTCCATCCTGCCTCCGCGCCGCCACGCGACCAGGACGCCGATGCCGGTCCCGAGCACGAAGGCGAGCACCGTCGCCACCCCCAGCAGACCCAGAGTCCAGGGCAGGTAGGTCCCGATCAGCGTGGTGACCGGCTGGCTCCCCTCGAAGTAGGAGACGCCCAGGTTGCCCTGGAAGAGGCCGCCGAGGTACTGGAAGTACTGCACGATCAGACCGGGGGCGAGGTTCTGGGTCACCGTGGTCCCCGGCCTGGGCACCGCTGCGAGCGGCGTGGTCAGGGTGATCCGCTCGCCGTTCACGGACTGGACGGTGGCGGTCTCCTGCCCCACCGTCACCGGCTTGCCGGTCCGGAAGAGGCCGGCCGCGCCGCCGCCCACGGAGAAGGCGGCGGCGGTGGGCGCGGGCGACCTGAGGATGGCGGCGTCGGCTCCGACCCCGAACCTCGCCTCCACGGCCTCGACGCAGGCCGGGGTGCACTCCCCGCGGGCGCTCACCACCGCGAGCTCGGAGGCGACCGGGTTGCCGGGGACCATGCGCGGGAGGAAGAAGCTCACCGTGACCGCGACCAGCAGGGCGAGGAGATAGAAGGCGACGCGGCGGATGAGCATCGCCACGGCTAGGCGACCCCACTGAGGCGCGGGGAGGCGGGCGCCGAGGAGAGGCGCACCTCGAGGCGCGTGGTGAGAAGGACCCTGCGGGGGGCGTGGTCGGGGGCGTGGATCGCCCCCAGGAGCAGGCGCGCCATCTCGCGACCCATCTCCTCGATGGGCTGGCGCACGCTCGTGAGCGGTGGCTGCAGGGACGCGGCGAGCGGGTCGTCGTCGTAGCCGACGATGGCGACATCCTCGGGCACCCGGCGGCCCGCCTCGCTGAGAACCTGGAGGGCACCCGCCGCCATCAGGTCGGAGGCGACGAAGACGGCGTCCAGCGTGGGCCGCTTGAGAAGGAGGAAGCGCATGGCGCGCGCCCCCCCGTCGCGGGTGAAGTCGCCCGCCTCGACCAGACCCTCGTCCAGGGGCAGACCGGCGGTCTCCAGTCCCTGACGGTAGCCGCGGAGGCGGTCCTGCCCCGCGGGCACGTCCTGCGGGCCGGTGATGGTGGCGATGGCGCGGCGGCCGCCGGCCGCGAGGTGGGCGACGGCGTGGGCCGCCCCGGAGACGTTGTCGACGTCGACGTGGCTGAACCTCTCGGGCTCCGAGGGACGGCCCCCGATCACGACCGGGATGCCGCGGCCGGCCAGGCGGCCCGGGAGGGGGTGCGTCCCGGGCAGCGAGACGAGGAGGACCCCGTCGGCGTGGCCCGCGGCGACGTAGCGCTCCAGCCGGTCGACGTCGGCGCCGGTCTGGGGCGCGAGGAGCATGAGCTGCAGGTCGCGCTCGGCGAGGACGTCGTTGAGCCCCCGGATGAGGCGGGGGAAGAACGGGTCGCCGAAGAGGAGGGTGGTGGGCTCGAACACCACGAGGGCCACCGAGTCGCTGCGCCCGGTGGCCAGGGCCCGCCCCGCCTGGTTGGGGACGTACCCGAGGCGGCGGGCCGCCCGCTCCACGGCGCGGCGCGCGTCGTCGCTCACGCGGGGGCTGGCCGTCAGCGCGCGGGAGGCGGTCGCCCGCGAGACGCCCGCAGCGCGCGCGACGTTCTCCAGGGTGACCTTCGTGGCGTGGGGGTCCTTCATGAGAGCGGTCCCACACTCTAGGGAGCCATCGGAGGGGGTGTCAATCACCCCAGCGGGTGATTTGTGATCTGTGTCCATGAACGGGTCGGGCATCCGGGTGAGCGCTCCTCATGGGAGCGTGCTCAGGTTCCAGCCGGACCGGCCGGCACGTCAATCACCCGACGGGGTGATTCGCGAGCGGGCCGCGGACCGCGACCCTCCCCGGGGCCTCACCAGGGTCAGCGCCTCGCGGCCCGGCTCGGCACCGGCGGAGGGCTGGGCGGCCGGGAGCCGGGCGGAGGTGGAGCCGGCATCGCCGAAGGGGCGAGGTGCCCGTTGCCGGGGGGTGCCGCGGGAGCCCCGATGGTGGACGCCGCCTTGAGCTCCCCGGCCATGCCGGCCTGGCTCCCGGAGGCGAGCGCCAGCTCCTGGGCGGTGGTGGACACCTGCTGGCTCGCCACCCGGACCTGCTCCATCGCCTCGACCACCTGCTCGGTCGCCGATTGCTGCTGCTGGGTGGCCAGCCGGATGCCCGAGCTGGCCTCGGCGACGTGCTCCATCAGGCTCAGGCCGTCGCGGAGCTGCTCCGCCCCCTTGTCCATCGCCATCACCGTGGCGCTGGTCTCGCGCTGGACCGACTCCGTGATGGTGGCGATGTCCGACGCCAGCCCCTTGGAGCGGTCGGCGAGGCGGCGCACCTCGTCGGCGACGACGGCGAAGCCGCGGCCGGCCTCCCCCGCCCGAGCGGCCTCGATCGCCGCGTTGAGGGCGAGCAGGTTGGTCTGGTCCGCCAGGTCGTTGATGAGCGTGAGGATGCGGGTGATGTCGCGCACCCGCTCGGTGAGGTTGAGGGTGCGCTCGGTGGAGGCGAGGATGTCCTCCCGGGCCCGCTCCAGCTTGTCCCGGGTGTCGGCCGCCTGCGCGGCCACCCGCTCCACCGTCTCGGCGATCTGGGCGGAGGTTCGTGCCAGCTCCTCCATGCTCGCCGAGGTCTCGGTGGCGCTGGAGCTCTGCCGCGCGGTGGTGGCCGCCAGCTGGTTGGACGCCGCGGCGAGCCGGGTGGCCGAGTCGGAGAGGTCGGTGCTCGTGCCGCTGACCCTGCCGATCAGCGCCTCGAGGCGTTCGACCATGAGGTTGAAGGCCTCGCCGAGGGTGGCGACCTCCTCCGCACCGCGGGGCGTGACCCGGGCCGTGAGGTCGCCCTGGGAGACCCGGCGGGCCGCGCGCGCGAGCGCTCGGATGGGGCGCACCTCGAGCTGCGCCATGCCGAAGGAGAAGAGGGCGGCCAGCACCAGCCCCGCGCCGAGGACGATGAACCCCGCGTTGCGAAGCGCGGCCACGCCCGAGAGGGCCTGGCTGGCCGGCTCGCTGACCAGGATCGCCCACTGGACGTCCGGCGCCTCCGCGTACCCGGTGATGGTGGCGGTGCCGTGCGAGGTGATGTCCGCGGACCCGGAGTGCCCGGAGAGCGCCGCGGTGACCCCCGCGTTGCGGACCCGGGTCGTCAGCGCTCCCTTGGCGCGCATCTCGGCGGCGGTGAGCGTGCTGGGCGCACCCATCGCGGTCGTGTAGATCAGCAGCCCGGAGCTGTTGACCGCGGTGACGCTGACGGACGCCCCCCCCGCTCCGGTGATGCCGGAGAGCAGGGCCGCGACCTGGTTGGCCCCGCCGCCCGGGCCGGCGTCGGGTGCGAGCGACACCATGCCGGCCAGGAGGCCCTGGAAGCGCAGGTTGCTGGTGCTGGCCGGCACCGCCATGAGCCACTGGAGCCCGCCGCCCGTGGAGGTCGGCGTCACGCTGCCGGGATACTGGCCACCGCCCTCGCAGACCCCGGCCACCCACGACTGCCCGGTCAGCGCCACGGCGCTGCCGAGGCCGGTGGCGGCCACCGGGCTGCCGCTGCAGTCGACGAGCTCCAGCTCGTAGAAGGGGTCGCTCTCGGTGGCCTTGGCGATGAGGGCCACCGCTTGCTGAG
>JAJZNI010000151.1 GCA_021847925.1 bacterium | reverse complement strand
GATGCGCCGCATGAGCCCGAGCAGCAGGTCCGCGGTCTCGGTGTCGACCTCGCCCATCGGCTCGTCGCCCAGCACCAGCGAGGGTTGGTTGATCAGGGATCGGGCGATGGCGACCCGCTGCTGCTGGCCGCCCGATAGCTCGGTGGGCCGGTGGTGGAGCCGGTTGGCGAGTCCGACCTCCTCGAGGAGGTCCCGGGCCCGCCGCCGGCCCTCCCTGCGGTCGCCGCCGGAGTAGCGCAGCGGCAGCAGGACGTTCTCCATCGCCGTGAGGGTGGGGAGCAGGTCGAAGTCCTGGAAGATGAATCCGATGCGCCGGCTCCTCAGCTCGGCGCGCCGGGGCTCGGTGAGCCCCCCCGTGTCGATGCCGTCGAAGAGGACGCGTCCCGCCGTCGGGCGCATCAGCAGGCCGATGCAGTCGAGCATCGTGGTCTTGCCGCTGCCCGACCGCCCCACGATGGAGGCGAACTCGCCCTGCTCCACGGCCAGGTTCACGCCGTGCAGGGCTCGCACCCTCTGGGGTTCCCTGCCGTAGTCCTTGATCACTCCGTCCAGCTGCAGGGTGGGCATGGTCACTCCCTCTACTGCGCGCGGAGCGCGGTGACCGGGTCGAGGCGCGCGGCGCGCACGGCGGGGAGCAGGCCGGCTCCCGCGCCCAGGGCCAGCGCGAAGGCCAGAGAGATCACCACGAGCCGCGGGGTGACCAGGAAGAGGCCCCCGCTCGGGTCCCCCGCGTTGAGCAGGGCCGTCATGCCCCACCCGAGCAGGAATCCCAAGACCCCTCCGATCAGTCCCATCAGCACCGCCTCCGAGAGGAACTCCCGGAGGATGTGCGAGGTGCGCGCGCCGAGCGCCTTCTTGAGCCCGATCTCCCGCACCCGCTCGGTGACCGACATGATCATGGTGTTCACGACCGCGAGCCCGCCGATGATCAGGGCCAGGAGCGCCGCGGCGGTGGTCATGAAGGTGAACACGGCACCGCCGGACCTGAAGCTGTCAACCAGGGTGCTCGGCTTGGTGGCCTTGACGCTCGGCACCTGCACGTTGATCCGTTCCGCCAGCGTGTCCAGGTTGGCACCGGGGTTTCCGTACACCACGGCGCCCGAGATCAGCTGATAGGGGTCGACGTTGCTCCGCACCGCCGCGGGGATGCTCTCCCCCTGGATCGTCTGGGCGTCATGGAGGCTGACGATGGCTCCGCTGTCGGGGGCGGTCAGGGTGCGGTCGAGGATCCCCACCACGGTGAAGCGGTGGTTGACGAAGGTCGACGTGACGTCGCTCGGCCGGACCGGCAGCGCGATGCTGTCGCCCACCCTCTTGTGGAACTCGTTGGCGAACGAGGTGCCGAGCACCACCTCACCACGGGAGGCGTCGCTCACCCACCTCCCCACGGCGATCGAGACCTTGAAGGCGGCGTAGCGGTTCTCGCTGGGGTTGTAGTTGCTGATGTAGTCGGGGACGCCGAGGCTCACCACATTGGTGTCGCCCGGCTTGGCGAGTGTCATCACCGTCGGGAAGGCGGCGCGCACGCCCGGCACCTGACGGACCTGGTTGAGGGTCGCCAGCGACATGTAGCCGCCGCCCAGCATGCCCGCGCCGTTGGCGTCCGCGACCTGGACGCTCCTGCCGTAGTAGGTGATCCCGCCTCCCAGCAGCACGTTGAAATGCTCGGCCAGCGACCCCATCGTGGTGAGGGCGAATATCCCCATCACGATGCCGGTCACCGTGAGCGTCGTGCGCAGCTTGCGGCGCCAGAGGTTGCGGAGGATCTCCATGTCAGCGGTGAAGGCTGGGACCGGTTGATGAACCCAGGCTTAATGGCGCTGCGAGCCGGTCAGACCCTCCACGCGTGTGGCTCATCGCGCACCTCCTCCGAACACTCAAGGGATGTACAGGAGCAGCACCGCCGACGCGACGAGCCAGGCCAGCACCAGAGCAAGGCCGCCGAACAGGGCCGCCCGCGCCAGGACCGGCCCTCCCAGGTGATGACGCCGCCGGCCGCGCCGGACGTGCCCCCCCTCGATCCGGCCGTGTCCGAGCATCACCCCTCCCGACCTCGCCCCTGCCCCTTCGACCCGGTGACGTTCTCAGCTCAGCCTGAACCTGGGATGAACGCGTGATCCACGGCACGCCTCCCGGCCGCCCGGGCCCGGCGGGCCGGCCCCTCCTCGTCGGCGGTGCGCCGGCACGTCGCGCCGCCGGATCCCCGGGCTCAGTCCGGAGGCCCGGCGCCTCGCTCCGGCTCGCCCTCCCCGGGGGCCGCCGCCCACAACACCACGTCCACGACGAGCTCGCCGGTGTCGCCTCCGTGGGTGCGCTCGCGGCGCTCCAGGCTCAGGATGCGCAGGCCCGGAACGGAGCCCGCCAGCGCCTCCTCCGTGTAGAGACGGGTGGTGTCGAGGGGCCCGACCCGGCCCAGCGCGTCGACGTGGTGCCCGACCACCAGGAGGTGCCCACCCCGAGCGACGGCACGGGTGGCGGCGAGGAGCAGAGCGGTGCGCTCCTCCGCGGGCGGGTGGATGTTGGCGACGAGGACGAGGTCGTACGTCTCGCCGCCGGCAAGCACCGCGTGGATGTCGCCGAGCCGCGGGGTGACCGGCAGCCCCTCGGCCGCCGCCGCGGAGCGCAGACGCTCCAGGGCGACCGACGATTGGTCGACCGCCGTGACGCGCCAGCCGCGGCGGGCGAGCCAGAGGCTGTTGCGCCCCTCGCCGGCGCCGAGGTCAACGGCCCGCCCCGGGGTGAGTGGGGTCACCAGCTCGATCATGGCGGTGTCCGCTTCGTGGGAGAAGAGCCGAGGGGCCGCCGCGTAGCGCTGGTCCCAGCTCTCAGCGTGGTTCATCCGCGATCCCTCCTGCGCGAGCCGTTGGGCGGCGGCCCCGCGACGGGGCCCCTCCACCCTCACCATGATCCGCTCACCCGGAGCCGCCTGCATCCCGGATCCCTTCCCGGCGGTGCTCACCCCTCTACGCAGGAGCCGTCGCTCACCGCCGCGGTGCGCCCCTGCGCCGCCTGGATGTCGGCGGTGATGTCCGGGGTGGCGAGGGCGTAGCCCTCGTCGGAGGTGCTGGTGCTCATGGCGAAGGTGACCCCGATGACCTGCCCGGCGAGGTCCACGAGCGGACCGCCCGAGTCGCCGGGGATGACGTCGGCGGTGATCACCACCGTCTGCCGGGTCACGTAGCTCGTGTAGTAGATGTTCCAGGTGGTGGCGGCGACGGTGCCGCGCACCGCGGCGGGCACCACCCTCTCGGCGCCGCCGTCCGGGTAACCGATCACCGCTCCCTGGGTTCCCGTCGCCGGGTTGCCGGCCGCGATCGGCAGCGGCGACATGTCCAGGCTCGGGACGCGCAGGAGCGCCAGGTCCGTCTGGGGGTCGAAGAGCACCACCCGGGCACCGAGCACCCTCCCGCTCGGGGTGTCCACCTGCTGGCTGTACGAGCCGGCGACGACGTGCGCGTTGGTGAGCATGAGGTCGTGCCCCACCGGCCACGCCGAGCCCGCCACCGCGCCCCCCGGGCCACCGCAGCCCAGGGCGATCACCTTCGACGTGACCGCGGCCGCGGCGCGCACCCCCGGGGTGTTGACCGAGACGGGCAGCGGCTGCGTGGGGAGGTCCGGGCTCAGCCCCACGAAGCTGTTGCTCTGGAGGAACTCCTGGACCCGGGCGATGAAGGCCGGCGGCTGCGGGGCGATGTTGAGCAGCGCCCGTTCGATCGCGGAGTTGCTGATCTGGGAGCTCACCACGCCGAGGGAGCTGTTCACGAAAGTGAGGCCGATGAACCAGAAGACGAAGAGCGCTCCGAGCGCGCCGGTGACGCTGCCCGCCACCGAGTCCCAGGCGGCCAGCCGTGTCCGGAGGGCCGCAACGCGGAAGCGGTAGCCGATGGCGCTCCCGATGCCCTCGATCAGCAGCAGCGCGGCCAGGAAGATTCCGGCGGCGATCAGCGGCTGGGCGTCGCTCTGAGGGTTGGGGGAGACGAGCCGGGTCAGCGGGGGGGCGATCGCAGCGCCCACCACGCTCCCCGCGACCAGTCCCAGCATGGCGAGACCGCCCCAGGTCAGGCCCCGGCGGTACCCGGAGACCGCCAGCCCCACGATCAGGATCAGGATGACGGCGTCGAGGACGTCCACCCTGGGGAGTCTGACGGGTGCGGACGCCGGCGCGGGTGACGGGATGGACCCGCCCGCGCGACGGCACCGCCGCTCAGGCCTGCCGGTTCGGGGGCGCGGCGGAGACGGCCGGAGGTGGCGGCGGTGGCGGTGTCCCCGGAGCACGCGTCCGCGGCCGCCCCGGGCGCAGCAGCATGAAGAGGACGCCGATCAGGAAGCCGAGCACCACCGAGCAGAGGATGACCGCGAAGACGGGCGTCCCCGGCCAGCTCCAGGCGAGGAAGTGAACCGTGGCCGGGTTCACGTTCTCGACCGCGAAGATGACGAGGAGGACGACGCCGGCGACCGCTCCCACGATGCCGGCGCGCAGCCGCGCCGAGAGGCGGGCCGCCCGGCCTGGCCGATCCCTCCCCGGAGGCGCGCTCGCCACCCGCGGCTCGTGTGCGCCCGCCGATGGGGGCTCGGGAGGAAGGGCGCGCTGCGGCTCCGGCTCGCCGTCGTGGCCACGTGACGACATGAGCGCTCGAAGCCTCTGCAGCGTGTGGCGATACTCACCCCGAGGGTAGCACAGGGGGCCGCGCACCTCGGCGGGCCGGGGCTCCGCCACGCCGGGGTGTGGCCGCCGCTAAGATCGGACGGGAGAGCACCGGGTCCGGGGCCCACCGGGGTTCCGCGGCTCCCTCGGAGGGTGATCGGTTGCACGTCGGGGCCGCGCGGTGAGCACCGTCCGCTACATCCTCGACAACTGGGGCACCCTCGGACCGCAGGTGGAGACCCACCTCGAGATCGTCGCCATCGCCATGGCGATCGCGGTGGCCGTGGGCCTCGGTCTGGGGATCGGGTCGGCCCGTTCCGCGCGCGTCGCCGCGGCGTCCCTGGCGGTGACCAGCACGCTGCTCACGGTCCCGAGCTTCGCCCTGTTTGGACTGCTCTCGATCTGGGTGGGGTTGGAGGACCCGCCCGTGATCATCGGCCTCGTCCTCTATGCGCTCCTCCCCGTCGTGCGCGGCACCCTCACCGGAATCCGCGCGGTGGACCCCGCGGTCATCGAGGCGGCCCGGGGCATGGGGATGGGCGGCGCGCAACGCCTCCTGAGGGTCGAGCTCCCTCTCGCGGTGCCCGTGATCCTCGGAGGGATCCGCCAGGCCACCGTGATGGTGGTGGCCATAGCGACGGTGGGCGCCGTGGTGGGGGCCAACGACCTCGGCCAGCCGATCTTCAGCGCGCTCTATCGGAGCACCGCGACCACCCCGAGGATCCTGGCCGGGGTGATCCCGGTCGCCGCCATCGGCCTGCTGGCCGACGGCGTACTCTCCCTGGTGCAGCGGCGCCTGGCCCGTGGTCGGGTCGCGGTGGGCGCGACGTGATCACCTTCGACCGCGTCAGCAAGCGCTTCGGCGAGGTCGTCGCGGTGCGCGACCTCTCGCTGGAGATCGCCTCCGGTGAGATCGTCGTGCTGCTCGGCCCGTCGGGGTGCGGCAAGACGACCACCCTCAGGATGGTCAACCGCCTCGTCGAGCCCAGCTCGGGCACCATCCGGATCGATGGCCGGGACACGCGGGAGATGGACGTCAACCTGCTCCGCCGCAGCATCGGCTACGTCATCCAGCAGGTGGGCCTGTTCCCCCACCGCACGGTCGCCGAGAACGTGGCGACCGTCCCGCGTCTGCTCGGGTGGGACCGGGCCCGGACCCACCGGAGGGTGGAGGGGCTGCTCGACCTGGTGGGCCTGCCGCCGGGCCAGTATGCGCACCGGCTGCCGTCGGAGCTGAGCGGCGGCGAGGGCCAGCGGGTGGGCGTGGCGCGCGCCCTGGGAGCCGACCCCGACATCCTCCTCATGGACGAGCCGTTCGGGGCCATCGACCCCCTCGTCCGCGGACGCCTGCAGGACGAGCTCCTGCGTCTTCAGCAGGTCCTGCACAAGACCATCGTCTTCGTCACCCACGACATCGACGAGGCCGTCCGGCTCGGCGATCGCATCGCGCTGTTCTCGGCGGGAGGAGCGCTGGAGCAGTACGCGGCCCCCGACCTCCTGCTGGGCGCGCCGGCCAGCGCGTTCGTCGACGAGTTCCTCGGCGACGGGCGCATGGTGCGGAGGCTGGGGCTGCGCAGGGTGCGTTCCGCCCGCCTGCGCGACCCCGACGGTCAGGGCGTGCCCGCGACCGCCATCGACGCCGACGCCACCCTGCGGGAGGCGCTGGACGCGGTGCTCGGGACCGGCGACGGACGGGTGGCGGTGCGCGAGTCCGGTCGCATCCTGGGGATCATCGACTCCGAGTCCATCCGCGAGGCGGTCCGGTGATCCCCGCGGCGACCCCCGGCCTGCGGGATCGGACGGCGCGCCCGGCGGGCGCCCGGCCCTGGTGGCGGCTCCTGGTGCGGCCCATGGCGGTCGCCGCCGGCCTGCTGGTGTGCTGCGGCATCTTCCTGCTCCTCCCCGGGAGCCCGGGGGACCCCGTGGTGCTCAACGGGCCGTCCCTGGTGGGCAGCCTCGGGCGCCACGTGCTGCTCTGCGGCGTGGCCTTCGCCGTCGTGATCGTGACCTGCGTCCCGCTCGGGATCCTCGTCGGGGTGACGGGCCGCGGGCTGCGCTTCGTGGTCTTCCCGCTCGCCAACATCGGGCAGGCGATCCCCGGGATCGGGGTGCTCGCCCTGCTCTGGGCGTACCTCGGCATCGGGATCGTGCCGACCGTCGTCGCGCTCATCGCCTTCAGCGCGCTCCCCGTGCTGCGCAACACCATGGTGGGGATCCAGGGCGTGGACCCGGCCGCGGTCGGGGCGGCGCGGGGGATGGGGATGACCCGCTGGCAGGCCCTGTGGAGGGTCCAGGTCCCGCTCGCGACCCCGCTCATCATGGCGGGGCTGCGCACGTCGCTCGTGCTGATCATCGGGACCGCCACGCTGGGCAGCTTCATCGGAGGCGGAGGCCTGGGCGACGTCATCAACGCCGGCATCAACATCTCCGACCGGATCATCTTCGTGGGGGCGGTGATGGTCTCCGCCCTGGCGCTTCTGGCAGACTGGGCCCTCGGCCTGGTCGAGCTCGCCGTCACCCCCGCGCACCTCCGCCCGCAGGTGGGGCGGATCGGCTGACACCGTCAGAGGAGGACACCATGGTGAGAACGCGGACCTGGGTCATGGCCGCGGCCAGCCTGCCCCTGCTGCTCGCGACGGCCTGCGGCAGCGGCGGCTCCTCCTCGGCGCCGGCGGGTGGTGCCGGAGGCTGCCCCTCCCCGTCGGGGACGAGCGGCAACGGCGCCCATGTCTCGATCGGCTCCAAGGCCTTCAGCGAGGAGCAGATCCTGGCGAGCATGACCGAGGAGGTGTTGCAGGCCCACGACTTCTCGGTGACGTACACCTTCCAGGCCCCCGACAAGGCGATCGGCACCGCCCTCACCAACGGCACCATCGACATGTACTGGCAGTACACCGGGACGGAGATCACCGACTACCTGGGCTACAGCAACGGCCAGTTCCCCACCGGCCTGACCCAGGCCTTCGACTTCGTGCAGCAGAAGGACGCCGCGAGGGGGATCTGCTGGACGTCCCCCGCCCCTCTGGACGACACCAACGGCATCGCCATCAAGGCCTCCGAGACCGGCAGGTACGGCACCACCCTGGAGGCCTTCGGGAAGTACCTGGCGGCGCATCCCTCGACCCCGGTGTGCATCCTCGCCGAGCTCAAGACCCGTCCCGACGGCGTCCCCGGCCTGGCCAAGACGTACAACCAGGCCTATGCCAACGCCAACTACATCACGGTGGGAAGCACCGCGGAGAAGGAGATCGCCTCCGGACAGTGCGCCGCCGGGGAGGTCTTCACCACCGACGCGGCCATCGAGGCCGACCACCTCTACGTGCTCCAGGACGACCGCAACCTCTTCCCCCCGGACAGCGTGGGACTCCTGGTGCGCAGGAGCGTCCTCCGGGCCCACCCCGCCATCGCCAACCTCATGGCCCCGGTGGCGGCCAAGCTGACCACCTCGGTGATCCGCTCGCTGGATGCGAGGGTGGACATCGACAACCAGTCCCCGGCCAACGTGGCCCACGCGTGGCTGGTGCAGAACGGCTTCCTCAAGGGATAGCCGGCGGATGAGGACGGCCGCGCCAGAGGGCATGCGTCGCGCGGCGCACGCGTCAGACGTGCCGAAGGGGTCAGGGGTGCCACCTCCACCGCGCGCATGACCTGGGTGGCGTCGGCCGCGCTCGACCCGCTCAGCGCCCTGCAGATCCGCGCCGCGCCCGCGAGCCGCCGTTCAGAGCCATCGCCGCTGCGGGTCAGCGCGTGGCATCGGCGAGACGATCACTGCACACGCGGAGGGTGCGCAGGCTCAGGACCCGCAGCATGGCCGCTCGGTAGTCCTGGCTGGCCCGGACGTCGCTGATCGGGGAGGCGCGGGTGAGCAGCTGCCGGAGGATCGCCTCCTTGTCCGCCGCCGCGGCCCGGGGGTCGGCCAGCACGCCGGTGCCGTCGCTGACGACGAAGGCGCGCGGCCCCACCGCGCCGTAGGCGAGGCGGGTGGTGCCCGCGCCGTCCATTCCACAGGCCAGGTTGATGGTGGCCAGATCGACGCCGCGCCGTCGCGTCAAGCGTGCAAAGGCCGCGCCCGGGCACAGGGGTGGAAGGCGCAGCGCGACATGGGTCAGCAGCTCGCCGGGGCGGAGAGCCGTCTGGCCCGGGCCCACCAGGAAGTCCTCGAGGGCGATGCGCCGGGTCCCCGACTCCGACCGCAACTCGAGCTCGGCCGCGTAGACGAGGAGGGCGGGGACGGTGTCCGCCGCCGGTGAGGCATGGCAGATGTTGCCGCCCAGGGTTGCTCGGTTGCGGATCTGCACGGAGCCGACCACCGCTGCCGCCTCGGCAAGCGCCGGAAAGCTCTCGCGGATCGCGCGGTCGTCCCGGAGCGCCGTCATCAGGGTGGTGGCGCTGATGCGCATCCATCCACCCCCCACGCTGATCGGCGGTCGCAACTCCGCCACACCCTTGATGTCGATGACGAGCCGCGGCGCCTGCCTGCCCTGCCGGAGGGCGACGATCAGGTCGGTGCCGCCGGCGAGCACGGCCGTGCCGGCACCGCCCTCCGCGAGGAGGTGGGTCGCCTCGGCGAGGCTCGGCGGGTGGGCGTAACGGAAGGACCTCATGACGTCTCAGAGCACGCCGTCCAGAAGATCCATCAGGACCTGGGGGGTGGCCGCGCGGATGAGGAAATACGGGCGCTCGCTGAAGCTCGCCACGAAGCGCGCCCGATCGCGCCGCAGGGCCTCCGTGTCCAGGAGTGGCATCGGCCAGCCGGGGGCGAGCAGCTCGTTCAGCAGGAAGTAGTTCTGCACCGAGTGCAGCGTCTGGAACTGGCGCTCGAAGGGAATCATCTCCGCGATGCTGGGATCGTAATTGCCGTCGATCGAGGGGACCACGACGACGTCCACCCTGGTGGGACCGTCGAGGACCTCCCAGGTCGGGGTGCTGCCGAAGAACTTCTCCACGCCGCGTTCCGGGGCCGCCTTGTCGGCTCGCTCCGTCCCCTGGGCGCGCTTCTTGATGAACAGCGTGTGCGAACCCATCACCGCGGTGCCGCTCTCGTCGACGATGGTGGTCTCGGTCGACACCAGGCTGCCTCCGCGGCGGCAGGCCTCGATCTGGCCCATGCTCTTGCCGTGGTTGGACTCGCCGCCCAGGAACATGATGGTGCGATCCCGGTAGCGGACGGCGGACGCGTGGAAGGGGTGGAGGCCCCGCTCCTCCAGGCGCAGCGCCAGCATGGCGACCCCGGCCTTCTGGAGGGGCCCGGGTGCCCAGGTTCCCTGGAAGACCATGGTGTGGCCGTCGTAGGCGACCGAGGTCTCGGCATCGAGGTTCCAGACGATGTCGGGCGTCGCGAGCGTGACCTCGGAGCTGATGCGGGCATCCGCGAGCCGGTAGATGAAGAAGTCGAGGTCCTCGAGGATGTGGTCGCGAGCCTCGGAGCCGTGATAGTCGATCCGAATGCGGGCGGGACCGACGGTCACCTCCTCGCTGGCCTGGTGTGCAGTGAGCATGGCTCCTCCCTATGCGGTGGGCCGGCGGCCGCTGAGCTTGTCGTACAGCGAGGCCGCATTCTTGGTCTGGATGTGCTCCATCATGTAGCCCTGGCCGATGTCCACCGGGTAGCGGTCGGCGAAGTTGACACGCTGGATCGTCTCCTCCCGCGTCCAGCCGCGGGCGATGGCCGTGGCGACCGCGCTCACCCACTCCAGCAGCACGGCCCGCTGGGTGGGCAGATAGGCGCTTGTGGTGACCGGGCCATGACCGGGGACCAGGTGATCCACGTCCAGGCCGGCGATGCGATCCAGCGAGGTGAGCCACTGATCGACGTCAGAGGTCATGAGCCAGGTCTGGCAGTCGCGGAACACCGTGTCCCCGGTGAAGACGGTCCGCTCCTCGGGGACGTGGACCGCGATCTGACCCGGCGTGTGTCCCGGGGTGTGGATCAGGCGGAAGGTGTGGTCACCGACGTGGAGGGTGAGGTCGCCGGTGAAGACGATCGTGCCTCGGTTGAAGTCACCGTAGTACGCGGCGCGTTCGGGAAAGATCGCGGCGCCCTCGGGGTCGTCCGTGGGGATCGCCTCCGCCGCGTAGGCGAAGGGGTCGAGGTCAGGGGTGACCACCATGAAGTTGTCGAAGACACCCTGGTGGTGGACGACCTGGCCGGCGCCCCTGAAGTAGTAGTTGCCGAAGATGTGATCGACGTGATGCTCGGTGTTGATGACGTAGCGGATGGGGCCGTGGGACTCGGCGAGCTTGCGCATGGCGACGGCCCGGGTGGGGAGCTGCGGGGTATCGATCACCACCACTCCCGCTGACGTGACCACAAAGCTCGGGTTGCATCCTCGCAGGGTCGTGTCGGTGAAGACGCTGGGTGTGAGCTGCTGCATGGGGTTGTCTCGATACCTCACTGGGTGGCGGTGAGGCCGCCGTCGATGGTGAGCACCTGCCCGGTCACGAAGGAGGAGGCCTCCGAGCAGAAGAAGAGCACGGCGCCGGCGAGGTCGTCCGTGCTCCCCACGCGCCGCAGGGGAACTCGGTCGATGAGCTTGCGCTTGAACTCGGGGTCGTCGAGGAGCATGGCCACCTGGGGCGTATCGACGAAGGTGGGCGCGATGGCGTTGACCGTGATCCGATGCCGGGCCCATTCGGTGGCCCACTGGCGGGTGAGCGCGTTGACCGCGCCCTTGGCCGCGACGTAGGCGGAGTAGCCGGCGTCGATGCCCAGCTGGCCGCGGACCGACGAGACGCTGAGCACCCGGCCTCCGTTGCCGGCCTCGATCATGGCCTTGGCGGCGGCCTGGGTGCCGTGGAGAGTGCTGAGGAGGTTGAGGTCGATGATCCAGTCCCAGGCGTCGACGGGGTAGTCCTCGGCCGGATAGAGAACCTTGCCGGCCCCGCCGCCGATGGCGTTCAGGCAGATGTCCAGGCGGCCGTGGCGCTCCACGATCTGGCCGACCAGGCGGCGGCACTCGTCGAGGTTGGTCGCGTCGCCGGTGAGGGCGAGGCAGTCGGCCCCGGACTCGCGAAGCCGCGCGGCGGCGGCGTCCACCCGGTCGGCGGACTGGCCGATCACGGCCACCCGGGCCCCGGCACCGGCCAGGGTGGCGGCCATCGCCGAGCCGATCGCTCCACCTCCGCCCCAGATCACCGCGACCTTGCCCGTCAACGCGAACATCCCGCTGTCGGTCATGACGCAACCTCCGTGCTCATGCTTGGGTGCCTGCGGACGCCCTGGGCCCGGGCGCGCTCCGCAGCACCTCGGTGACCTGGTCGGCCACCCGTGCGGCGGAGAGCCCGTAGATGTCCAGGAGGTCGTCATTGCTCGCGGACTCTGCGAAGACATCCTGAAGCCCCAGCCGGTGCAGTCGCGTGGGGCGATGCTCGCCCAGCGTCTCGGCCACGGCGCCCCCGAGGCCCCCGATCACCGTGTGCTCCTCCACCGTGATCACCAGGCCGGTCCGCTCGGCGGCGCGAACGATCGCGTCCACGTCGATCGGCTTGATGGTGGCGAGATGGAGCACCTGCGCCCGGATACCTCTGGCGGCCAGCAGGTCCGCGGCGTCGACGACCCTCGGCGTCTGCGCCCCCGTGGAGATCAGGGTGACGTCCGACCCATCCCGGACCACCACGCCGGTGGAGGGGAGGAACACATGATCGGCGTCGAAGAGGTGCTGGGTGGGGTCGCGGACAAGGCGCACATAGACGGGACCGTCGTGGCCGGCGGCCCAGCGCAGCACCTGAGCGGTCTCGGTGTCGTCCGCCGGGGCGACGGTCACCATGTTCGGCATCGCACGCATGATGCTCATGTCGTCGACCACGATGTGCGTCTTTCCCGCACGACCGGTGAAGAGCCCTGAGTAACCGGCCGTGATCTTCACGTTCAGGTGGGGCTGGGCGATGAGGACCCTGATCTGATCGAGCGGACGGACCACTGCGAAGGCGACGAACGTGCTGATGAAGGGGATCAGGCCGACGCTCGCCATTCCCGCGGCGGCGCCGAGCATGTTCTGCTCGGCGATGCCCATCTGGAAATAGCGTTCGGGGTGGGCCTGCTCAAAGATCTGCCCTCGCGTCGAGGTGCCCAGGTCGCCGTCCAGCATCACGATGCGGGGATCCCGGCCGGCGAGCTCGGCGACCGTCTCACCGAAGACCTCCCGCATCGCCCGCCCCATCGGGAGCGTCATCGCGGTGCATCCTCGGCACCCGCCGGTTGCTCGCCGAGCTCGACCATGGCCAACTCGTACTCCTCCCGATTGGGGACGTGGACATGCGACATGTACCGCCCCTCGGCGAACGAGACGCCGCGCCCCTTCACCGTGTCCGCGATGATGGCGACCGGACGGCCGTCCCGGGCATGCACACCGTCCAGGGCGTCGAGGATGCCGCTCATGTCGTGCCCGTCGATCTCGCTGGCACGCCAGCCGAACGCCGTCCACTTGGCGAGGAGCTCACCGGGTCCCTGGGGGGCCAGGCGGTGCTCCGCCGTGTCACCGCGCCAGCCGAACTGCTGGAGGCGGTTGTGATCGATGATGGCGATCAGGTTGTCCAGGCCATAGCGGGCGGCCACGAAGGCCGCCTCCCAGACCGATCCCTCCTGGCACTCGCCGTCCCCGAGGAGGACGAACGTCCGGTTGGGCCGCCCCAGCAGCCGGCTCCCGAGCGCGATGCCGACGGCTGCGGATATTCCCATGCCGAGCGATCCGGTGGAGAAGTCGAGGCAGCTGAGGCGGGTCATGTCGGGGTGACCCTGCAGGCGCGTCCCGCGGGAGTCGAAGGTGAGCAGCTCGGCGACCGGGAGGTAGCCGCGGAGCGCCAGCGCAGCGTACAGGCCGACCGACGCGTGTCCCTTGGAGAGGACGAAGCGGTCGCGCTCCGGCCAGTCCGGCTGCTCCGGGCGGATCCGGAGCTCGTGGAAATAGAGGGCGGCCAGGAGGTCGGCCTCGGACAGCGAGCCGCCCAGGTGCCCCACCCCGGTCCGGTGGATGGTGCGCACCACCTCCACGCGAATGCGGCGGGCGATCTCGACCAGCCGCCCGGCCTCCGCGTCGGCATGCGCTGCCGTCGTGACCATCAGCCCGGCGCCGCCTCGTAGGAGCCGGGCACCACCGGGGGGGAGAAGAAGCAGATCAGCTCGAGGGGCCCGTCATCGCCGGCCTCCGTGATGTGAAAGGTGCCCGGCGCGATGTGCACGGCGACGCCCGGCTCCAGCTCGGCGGTCGCGTCCGGGGTGACCAGGCGGCCCCGGCCCGAGGCGACGTAGATGGTCTCCTCCTGGGTGGCGTGCACGTGGCCCGCCGGCCTGGAGCCGGCGGCGTAGACGGAGGCCCCGACGGTCACGTTCCGGGCCGGGCTGTTGGCGGGGTCGACATACGTGTACCAGGTGCGTCCGGGGAGCTCCTTGGGAACCGCCTGGTCTCGCGCCACCCTCGTGATCATGGCGTCCTCCGGGGGAACGGGCAGCGGGCGGAGGCCCGCTGCCCTGCTGGGATGGGACTGGGTCGGGTCACGTTCCGTCCACCTCGGTCTGGTCCGAGCGCCTCCGCCCGCTCAGACGTATGAGATCCTCGTGCAGCTCGAACCACACGCTGTGGTAGCTGTCAACCCGTGGCGAGGCCACGTACCGCTGATCACCTCTGTCGGCGGCCGCCAGGGCCTGTTCCAGGCGCGCCCGGTAGCCGTGGAAGCGGGGCAGCGCGTCGCACACCGGCCCGATCCACGTGAGGACGTCGCCATGCAGCGCCGCGAGGTTCTCCAGGATGCGGGCGTCGTAGTCCGGGTCTGTGTGGTCGTTGACCTGGGCATCGGCTCCGCTGCCGCGCATCTGCCATGCCGTCACGGTGTCCTTCATGCGACGGTCGAGAGCCGTGAAGCCGGTGCTCCACTCCGCGACCCGCTCGCCTCCGATGCCCTCGCGGTCCCGGGCGAAGAGGTCCAGCGCCCGGAGCTTGCCGTCGGCGCTGAGGCGATGCAGACCGCTCCCCGTCTCCACCAGACCGCCGCCGCCCAGCTCGTCGAGCAGGGCGGTGACCGGGTTGCCGTCCCCTCCCAGGCTGGTGGCCAGCTGGTCCGCGCTGGCCATCCCCCGCACGAGGAGGGCGCGCAGGACGTCATCCGTGGAGGCCGGCGTCCGCCGCCCGGCGTCCGCCGCCGCCGGTGGAGGGGCGTCGGTCTGCGCGGGGCCGCTCACGTCGATGCCGAGCTCGCGCGCCCAGTCGAGGAGGATCTGGGCCTCGGGAGCGACACTCCAGCTTCCGGTCAGGTCGCCGAGGTGGATCTCGCCGGTGGCGCCATCGATCGTGATGCGCTCCCCGGCGCGGAGGAGGCGGCCCGCGATGCGGACCTCGGTGTCCCCGACCTCGACGCCGGCGGCCCCGACCACGGCGGGGATGCCCCAGCCGCGGGCGACCACGGCCGCATGGCTCGCCAGGCCGCCCCGGGAGGTGAGTATGCCGGCGGCTCGGGCCATCCCCCGGACGTCGGCCGGTGAGGTCTCCGTGCGCACCAGGATCACGGCTCGCCCGGCGTCCGCCGCCGCCTCCGCCGCCTCCGGGGTGGTCGCGATCTCGCCCGCGGCCACCCCGGGTGACGCCGGCAGGCCGACGGCAAGGGGAGGCGAGCTCCCCGGCCTGCGAACCTGGACGCGGGGAGGCGAGACGAGGTGGTGGGCCGTCCGCCTCACCGCCTCCTCCCGGGAGCACGGGAAGCCGGGATCGTCCGCCATGTCCACCGCGATCCGGAGGGCCGCGCGCGGGCTGCGCTTGCCCACGCGGACCTGAAGCAGCCAGAGGCGCCCCTCCTCGACGGTGAACTCGATGTCACAGAGATCCCGGTAGTGCCGCTCCAGCACCTCCGCGTAGTGGCGCAGCTCGTCGGCCACGGCCGGCAGGCGCCGCTCCAGGTCGGCGAGGGTCTCCGGTCGATGGGTGCCGGCCACCACGTCCTCGCCCTGGGCGTTGAACATGACGTCCCCGTAGAGGACGGGGTCTCCGGTCGCCGGGTTGCGGGTGAAGAGGACCCCCGTGCCCGACGACGGGCCCCGATTCCCGAAGACCATGGCCTGGACGGTCACGCCGGTGCCGAGATCGTCGGGGATGCCCTCGCGGCGGCGGTAGGCGCGGGCGCGGTCGCTGTTCCACGACCGGAACACCGCCTCCACCGCCCCGCGGAGCTGCCGCCACGGGTCATCGGGCGGTGCGCTGCCGACGGTCTCCCGGTACATCTGCCGGAAGCGGCCGAGGCAGTCCTCGGCGAGGTCGGGCGAGCCCGTCACCCTGGCCAGCCCGGCGGCGGTCGAGGCGTTCAGCCCGAGATCCAGGATCGTGTCCATCATCCCGGGCATGGAGATGGGGGCGCCGGAGCGCACGCTGACCAGCAGGGGATCGGAGGGGTCCCCGAAACGCCGTCCCGTGACCTCGCTGAGGCGGGCGACGTGAGCGCGGAGCTCCTCGTCCAGCCCCTCCGGCCACCCCTCTGAGAGGTACGCGCGGCAGGTCGCGGTGGTGATCGCGAAGGCGGGGGGCACAGGGAGCCCGAGCCGCGTGGCCATCACCACCAGGTTCGCCGCCTTGCCGCCCAGCAGGTCGGTCAACTCCTCCAGGGCCAGGTCGGGCGCCCGGTCGATGTCGTAGACGTTTCGCAGCGTTTGCACCGCCGGCTCCTTCTCTGGGGCAGCTCTCCCGACCCGGTCGCCGGGCCGCGCTTCGATGGTCATCAACGTCTCCCGGGTGCTCGAGGCTGGGTCGGCACAAGCTTCGGCTCGCGGGCCCGCCCCCGGAAGGGGCGCTGGTCCCGGCCGCGGCCAGGCCATTGGTCATCTGTCATCGATCATTGATCATTCGTTACTCGCTAGAGTATAATGGATCATCGATGATCCGGGACCACTGGCACTTTCTGCTCATGACCAGCGGTTCGATACTCGCACCGACCCGGACACGGTCTCGGCTGGGGTCCCGCCGGGCGATGCTCAGGAGGAGATGGAGAGTAGAGACAGACCGGCCATCCTCTGAGGCTGACGGCGGCCTGCACCGTCACGTGTCTCCGGCCCGCCGGGCGTGGAAGCGAGTGGACGTCGCAGAGCCCGGCGGCAGACTGTTTGCGCGTTCGGGAGGATCTGCGCGATGACTGGTGCATCCATGCCCCTGGAGGGCGACCGGCCGCGGGACGCGAGTCCGCCGGCCACGGCCACCACGACAGAGGTCAAGACCCGGGATACCATCCCCTTCTGGATGGCGGTGGCCCTGACCACCGTCATCTTCCTGCCCCTCGCCTACTACTTCGGCAAGTACAGCGTCCCGGAGTGGGTCGGGTTCATCGTGTGGGCGGAGTACTTCACCCTGGGGCCCAAGCTGGGTTCCCTCAAGACCATCATCCCCGCCTTCACCAGCGGCGTCTTCTGGGGCGTCGTCATAGGGTTGATCGCGGCGGTGCTGGCGCAGTACGTGCCGGGCATCGTTCCCTCCGGAGGCCAGTGGTACATCGCCCTCTTCGTCGGCGTCTGCCTGATGGTCTTCGTGATGAAGTACTTCAAGGTCTTCAACGTGGGCTCCCTGCCGTACTTCAACGGTCTCACGGCGTTCCTGGCCGTGTACTTCGTGGGCGCCTTTCCCACCCCGTCGACCAACGCCTACGTGCTGGTGCTGATCGCGTCGGCCTACGCGCTGGCGGGCGGTTACATGGGCTCGGTCATGGGCTGGTTCAACGTGACCATCACATTCCCCCGCAGGATCAGGGGCCGGTAGGCATGATGCCCGACGGTTCCGCAACCACTCTGGCTGGAGGTGGCCCTGATGGCGATTGACGCAAAGGCGGAGCAGACCGCCGGGACGGGGGAGGACCCCGTCTTCCATGAGGAGGTGCTCGGCCAGTTCCTCGGTGACGAGAAGTTCCCCGTCACCTGGAGCTCGGAGTTCGAGAAGCACCTCTTCTGGGTCTACGACGACCTGCACAACCCGCACCCGCTCAGCCCGATGCACCAGGACATCGGTCTCTGGACGCAGTCGTGCGACCATATGTTCCGGCGTTTCGGCACTCCCTTCGCCACGGACTGGATTGCCAAGAACGTCAACGGGTATCTCTACACCACCGCCATCCCCGCGGACTCCAAGATCAGGGTCGACAACGTCGAGGTGGGCACCTGCTACGGGGCCGCGGTCCCCACGGACGCGGACTACGCCCAGAAGATCGGCAAGTACCTGGACGCCGTTCTCCCCACCTATGGCGACCAGTTCGAAACCTGGTGGCGGACGCGCCTCGTCCCCGAGATGCAGCGCAACTTCGACTACATCGAGGGGATGCTCGACAAGCAGGATGAGCTGACGCTGATGGAGCTCGCCTGCCTGCTCGAGGACGCGATCGACATGCACGATCGCCACTGGAAGATCCACTGGATGCTGAACTTCGCCCAGCTGTCCGCGACCCTCAACCTGCGTGCGGTGATGGAGAAGACCCACGGCAGGATCGACGAGGCGCTGCTGGGCCGGCTGCAGAACTCGGCGAAGGACCGCAACTGGGACTCGATCGAGGCGCTCTGGAAGATGAAGGAGGAGGCCAGGGCCGACTCCGAGCTGAGCGCAGCGTTCCGCTATGAGACCGCAGGGGAGATCATCGCCGCGCTGCGCGGCACCGAGCGCGGCCGCCGCTTCCTCGAGGAGCGCGTCAAGCCGTACCAGAAGGAGTTCGGCTGGCACGCGGTGTGGAGCCACGAGTTCATCTTCCCGACAGTTGTCGAGCAGATGGAGCCGGTGATCGAGCTGGTGCGCGGCTACATCGAGACCAACTACGACTACCCGAAGACGGTGAGCACGCTGGCTGCCGACATCAAGGCCGCGAGCGAGGAGATCCTGGCGGGCCTGGAGGGAGAGGCCCTCGAGGAGATGCGCAGGGCCAACGACATCAACCTGAAGATGGCGCCGCTGACCCCCGACCACCACTTCTACATCGACCAGGGGGCCAACGCCCACGTGCGGCTGGTCCTGATCGCCATCGGCAGGAAGCTGGTCGCCCAGGGCGTGCTGGACGCCCCCGACGACGTGATCTTCTTCCGCTACAACGAGCTGCGGGAGTTCATGGGCGACGCCGGCTCGTTCGACGGTCGAGCCCTGGTGGCTCAGCGCCGGGCCGACCGCGAGAAGGCGTACGGCTTCCGCCCGCCGGACTGGATCGGAACCGTCACCAAGTCGCAGCTGGCCTTCCCGTACCTCAACCTCTGGGGCTTCCCCGACAAGTTCTACCGCCAGGCCGGCCAGGTCGCCGGACAGTTCAGCGGCATGGGCGGGTCGCCCGGAGTGGTCGAGGGCATCGCTCGGGTGGTGCTGCACGAAGACCAGTTCGATCACGTGCGGGCTGGTGATATTCTGGTCTGCCAGATGACCAACCCGGCGTGGGTGGTGCTCTTCACCAAGATCAAGGGCCTGGTCACCGACGCGGGCGGGACCGTGTCGCACCCGGCCGTGCTGTCGCGTGAGTTCGGCATCCCCGCCGTGGTGGGGTCGTCGATCGCGACCAAGGAGATCAGCAGCGGGGACCGGATTCGGGTCAACGGGACCACCGGCCTCGTGGAGATCCTGGAGAAGGCGGCCAAGCCCCGCAACGACCTGCTGGGACTCTGAGGTCTCATCGATGCACCGAGCGCCAACGATCATACGCAGCGTTCTCAGCGATCAGGTGAAGGAGCACCTCCTCAGTGCCATCCTCACCGGAGAGTACCCTCCGGGGGCTCGGATCGTGGAGACCCGTGTCGCCCGGGACCTGGGTGTGAGCCAGGGCCCGGTTCGGGAGGCGCTGCGCGATCTCGAGGCGCTCGGTGTCATCGAGAGCACCCGATACCAGGGGGCCCGCGTTCGGCAGCCGAGCAAGCAGGAGCTGTTCGACGCCTACGACGTCCGAGCCGTGCTGGAGTCGTACGGCGCACGCCTCGCCGTCGCGCGGTTGTCGGACGCGGATCTGCTGGGCCTGCAGACCTACCACCGGCAGATGATGGATGCGGCGCGTCTGGGAGACCGCGAGGAGCAGGTCCGGATGGACGTGGCCTTCCACGCCAAGATCATGGAGATCTCGGGCAACGTCGTGCTCGAGCGGATCTGGGAGTTCATGCAGCCGGTGTCCAGAACCCAGATCACCTTCGTCCTGCCGGGAAACGATCCGCAGAAGATCGTCGCCCTCCATGATCCGATCGTCGCCGCCCTCCAGGCCAGGGACCCGGCCGCCGTGGAGGAGGCGATTCGTGAGCACTTCCGGTCGACCGCGGCGCGATTCGAGGCGGCCTTTGCCGGGGTGGGTTCGCCGTCGAGCCCCCATCCTGCCCTCGCCGTCGCGGCGGGCCGGCCGGCGCCGGAGCACGCTCCTGACGGCGAGCACCGGCCCGCTTCACGTCCGCGGAGGTCGAGCCGGCAGGCGGCCGGCTCGGGCGCGGCGTGACGATCATGGATGAGGCCGGGCCGGTCGAGGATCCGGCGCTCCGCATCGTGCTCACCGTCAACGGGAGATCGCGGACGCTGGCCGTGCCCCCGCAGCGGACGCTGCTCGAGGCGCTGCGCGACGACCTGGGCCTGATCGGCACCAAATCCTGCTGTCTGGTCGGTGAGTGCGGCGCCTGCAGCGTCCACCTCGACGGTCGCATCGTGGACTCCTGCCTGGTGCTCGCCGTCGAGGCCGACGGTGCCGAGGTGAGCACCGTGGAAGGGCTCGCGGAGGGGGGCAGCCTCAGCCCGCTGCAGCGGCAGTTCCTGGAGAGGGGCGCGTCCCAGTGCGGCTACTGCACGCCCGGCCAGCTGATGGCGGCCGCGGACCTGCTGGAGAGGATCCCCCGTCCGACCCGGAGCGACGTGGAGGAGGGGCTGTCCGGCAACCTCTGCCGCTGCGGGTGCTACTACCAGATCACGGACGCCGTGCTGGCGGCGGCGGAGGAGATCGCCGGATGAGCGGGTGGATCGGCACGCCGGCGCCGCGTGGTGGAGGGGCGGCCCGGGTCACCGGGACGCAGCGTTACCTGGGCGACATCCACCCAGCTGACGCCCTCCATGCCAAGCTGGTCACCCTGGACTGCGCCCGCGCGCGCGTGCTCTCGGTGGATCCGTCCGCGGCCCTGCGGGTGCCCGGCGTCCGGCTGGTGATGACCGCCGCCGAGCTGCCTCAGCCCGTACCCCGCTTCGGGCCACAGTTCGCGGACCGTCCGGTGCTGGCGGTCGGCGAGACCCGGTTTCACGGCGAGCCGGTCGCCGCCGTCGCCGCGGAGAGCCTCGACGCCGCCGAGGAGGCGGCGACCCTGGTGCGCGTCGACTGCGAACCGCTCCCGGCGGTCACCAGCGTCGCCGCCGCGCTGGCCCCCGGGGCGCCCCTGGTTCAGGACCCGGATCTCCGCCCCGGGGACCCGCTCGCCCGAACCAACATCCTGCGCGAGCACCACTTCGGGTGGGGGGACGTCGGCAGCGCTGCCGCGGACCTGATCGTCGAGGGGACCTACAGCTTTCCCATGGTCACCCACTTCGCCATCGAGCCGCATGGCTTCATGGCGGCCCCCGACGGTGACGGCATCGTCATCTGGAGCACGATCCAGCACGCGTACTGGCTGCAGAGGGAGATGGCCAGGCTCCTGGGCATGCCGCTCGCCCGCGTCCGCGTGCTGGCCCCGGACCCGGGGGGCGGTTTCGGTGGCAAGCAGCATGCCAAGTACGAGCCCCTGGTGGCGCTGATGGCGCTGCGGGTGGGACGCCCGGTGCGTCTCATCCTCACCCTGGAGGAGACCTTCCAGGCGGTGCGGCGCAATGCGGCGACGAGCAGGATCCGGACCGGTTTCCGCCGCGACGGAACCATCACCTTCCGGGACCTGGAGATCGACTACCTGATCGGTGCCTACGCGGACATCGCCGACCGGACCGTGAGCAAGGGCGGCTACAGCTCCAGCGGACCCTACCGCATCCCGGCCGCGCGGGTCGTGGCGCGGAGCATCCTCTCGCACACGCCGCCCTCCACCGCCTTCCGGGGATTCGGGGCGCCGGAGCCGAACCTGGCTGTCGAGGCCAGCATGAACGAGGCCGCGAGGCGGCTGGGGATCGACCCGATCGAGCTCCGGCTTCGCAACCTGCCCCGGCGGGGCGAGAGCTTCATCCCCGGAGACACTCCCGCCGATGGCGACTGGGCGGAGACGGTGCGCCGCGCCGCGCGGCTCGCCGCCTGGGACAGCCCCCTGCCGCCGGGGCGTGGCCGCGGGGTCGCGCTGGGCATGAAGTCCGGTCCCACCACGGGGCACTCCTACGCCACGGTCCGCCTGCTCGCGGATGGCAGCGCGGTTCTGTACTCCGGCACCTCGGACATGGGGCAGGGCGCCCGGACCGTGTTCGCCCAGATGGCGGCCGAGGAGCTCGGCGTCCCGGTGGATCGCATCAGCGTGGTGATGGGGGACACGGCGATGGTCCCCTATGACCAGCAGACCTCGGCGAGCCGGTCCACGGTCCTCATGGGGAACGCCGTGCTGGGAGCGTGCCGTCAGATCCAGGCGCAGGTGCGGAGCATGGCCGCCCGCGTGCATGGCGTCGACGAGGCTGCGATCGTGGTGGATCGCGGCGTGGTTCACCTGCCGGGTCGCGACGTGGCGATCCCCGAGGTGCTGGGGCCGGGGCTCGGCCCGCTGGGCGGGGAGATCATCGGCAACGGCGAGAGCCGCCATGAGGTGGTGGCCGGTCACCCGCTGGGGGGCCTGGCCGCCTTCTTCGAGTTCAACTGCACGGTGGTCGAGGTCGAGGTGGACGAGGGCACCGGCGAGATTGCCGTGCTCCGCCACGTCACCGTCTCGGACGTCGGCAGGGCCATCAACCCGATGCAGGTCGCCGGCCAGGATGAGGGAGCCGCGATCCAGGGACTCGGCCACACCCTGATGGAGCACTACATCTTCGACGAGTCCGGGCGCATCGAGAACCTCGGGGCCATCGACTACCGGATACCGACCAGCATGGACCTCCCCGCCGACATGCGCAGCGCCGTCGTGGAGAACGGCGACGGTCCCGGACCCTACGGATCGAAGGGGATGAGCGAGGGTGCGCTGATCCCGGTCGGTCCCGCGGTGGTGGAGGCGGTGAGAGATGCGATCGGTGTCGAGATCCGGGAGCTGCCCCTGACCCCCGAGCGCGTCTGGAGGGCCATCTCGGAGCGCCGCGAGGAGATCGCGGCGGCGGATCGCAGCGCGCTCACGGGAGGTGGAGCATGACAGCACGGGAGGGTTCCGCAGCCGATGGCTCCGAGGTGGGCCCCATCGGCCGTCTGCCCCGCGAGCGGATGGTTGCGGCCGCGCGGCTCGTGCGCGAGGGCCGTGCGTACTCGCTGGCGGCGACGCGATTCCCCGGCATGCCGCTCTTCCCGGGGCATCCCCCCTTCCAGGTTCTGAACTACCGGACACCACGGGGGATCCGGGTGGCCGGAGCCAGGCCGTGGGGTCCCGTCAACGACGCCGGCCTGGGCTACATGGCGGAGTACGTGATGGCCACCTCGCACTCCGGTGCCCACATGGACGCGCTGGCGCACATGACGGTGGGCGAGGACTCGCACTGGTACGGGGGAGGTGCCGCGGACGCCCACCTCAGTGACTTCGGTCCCACCTTCGGCGACGCCTCCAAGATGCCGCCCTTCTTCACCCGGGGCGTTCTCCTCGACAGCCCCCGCCACCGCGGTGTGGACTGCCTTCCCAAGGGATCGGCGATCGACGCCGCGGAGATGGAGGCGATCTGCCGGGCCGAGAGCGTCAGCATCGAACCGTGGGACGTGGTGCTGATCCGCACCGGCTACATGAGCCTCTGGCCGGACCGGGACAGGATGGCAGCCCACCTGACACCCGGGCCGGACATATCCGCGGCGCGATGGCTCCTGGAGCGGGGCGTGGTCGCCACCGGCACCGACACCGAGACCTACGAGGTGCAACCCGCGCCGGACCTCGGCAGCCCGGCCAACCCGCAGCCGGTGCACACCCTGCTCCTCATCGAGAATGGGATCTATCTCATGGAGAGCCTCGATCTCGAGGCTCTGGCGCGCGATCGGGTCTACGAGTTCCTGTTCGTCGCCCTTCCTCTCAAGATTCGCGGCGCCACCGGGTCCATGGTCGATCCCCTGGCGATCGTCTGATGGATCCGTCACGCACCCGGCCCGACCAGCCTCAGGAGACCCTCAGCATGCCCATCACTCCCACCGCCCCCACGCCCGGCACCTCCCGAGCCCCCCAGGCGGGCGGTGCCGCCCCCGAGCTTCCCGCCACGATGACGGCGCTCGTCGTCCTCGAGCCCAATCGCTTCGAGATTCGCGAGGTCCCCGTGCCGGTGCCGGGGCCGGGCGAGGTGCTTGCCCGGGTGCGCGCCGTGTCGATCTGTGGCACGGACGCCCACCTGGTGCGGGGTGACTACCCGGGCTTCTGGCCTCCCTCGTTCCCCTTCACACCCGGCCATGAGTGGGCGGGTGACATCGTTGCCCTCGGGCCGGGTACCGACCTCTACGGCTGGCGGATCGGGGACCGCGTGGCGGGGACCTCGCACGACGCCTGCGGGGTGTGCCAGAAGTGCGTCGAGGGGCGCTACAACCTCTGTGAGAGCTACGGGGTGATGGAGCTCCACCGGCAGTACGGTCACAACTTCCCGGGGGCCGACGCCACCTACGTGCTGCACGGCGTGAAGGCGGTCTTCCGGCTGCCGGACGGATTGAGCTACGCGGAGGGAGCGGTGATCGACCCTGCGTCGATAGCCCTCCACGTCGCCAATCGAGCCGGGGTGCGCCCGGGCGACGTGGTGGCGGTCACGGGCGCCGGTGCCATCGGCCTGCTCGCCGGCGATGCCGCGCTGGTGCGGGGAGCGGCTCGGGTGCTCATCCTGGAGGCCAACCCGGTGAGGCTGGCCAAGGCCGCGCAGATGGGGTTCGAGACGGTGGACAGCCGTTCGGGTGATCCCGCCGCCGAGGTGCGAGCCCGCACCGGTGGGCTGGGCGCGGACATCGTGCTGGAGTGCGCGGGCGTGCCGGCGACCGTCCAGCTGGCGCTGGCGATGCTGCGCAGGGGCGGCCGCTGTGCCGCCGTCGGCATTCCAACAAAGGGCGTCGACATCGACATGCAGCGGCTCGTGCTGGATGAGCTGGAGCTGGTCGGGAGCCGGGCCAGCGCCGGTGAGATGCGCCAGGTCATGCCCCTGGTCGAGCAGGGGCGCATCAGGGTGCGCGATGTCACCACCCACCACTTCGCGCTCAGCGACTACGGGCTGGCGCTCTCGACCTTCCACGACCCGACCAGTGGGGCCATCAAGATCATCATCGAGCCATGACCCGCCGTTCATCCTGGGGAAGGGAGGCCGCGGCGTGGCGACGGTGATCGAGATGCCGAAGCTGGGCAACACGGTCGAGGAGTGCTTCCTGACCGCGTGGCGCAAGCAGGACGGTGAGGCGGTCTCTCCCGGGGAGGTGCTGGCGGACATCGAGACGGACAAGACCGTCTTCGAGCTGACCACCCCGGTGGGGGGGATTCTGCTGGCTCGCTTCTTCGACGCCGGAGCCCTGGTTCCCGTGTACACGCCGGTGTGCGTCGTGGGAGAGGCGGGGGAGAGCGTCGAGCCATTCCGTCCCCGGGGCGGGGCGCCGCCCGCGCCGGCCGCCGCGAGGGACGAGGATGCCGGGGTCGGACCGTCGCCGGAGGGCGGGGCGGAGCCGCCCGCGCAGGTCGCGGGCGCCGCGGCGCCGCCATCCCACCGCGGCGGGGGCAACGGCACGTCCATGCGCCTCAGCCCGCGAGCCCGGCGGTATCAGCGCGAGCACGGGCCCTCCGCCGAGATGCCGGCGGGGAGCGGCGCGGGCGGCAGGGTGCTGGAGGCGGACCTCCGCGCTCTTCACCACGCCACCATGGCAACGCCGCCCACGGCGGATGCCGCCGCGGGCGGGCCCGGGACACCGGCGTCCGCGCTCTCCGCCGAGGCTCCCCCGCCGGACGCCGAGGTCGCGCGGGCGGAGCTGACCCTGGTCCGGCGCACCATCGCCCAGCGCCTTCGGGAGTCGCGCGCCCAGACCGTCCAGTACACGCTGCACACGTCGGCGAACGCCGCCTCGCTGCTGGCCCTGCGCAGGCGCCTGAAGGCGGTCCCGGAGACCAGCGGGATCACGATCGGGGATATCGTCGCATGCTGCACGATCCGAGCCCTCCTCGAGGTGCCGGAGATGAACGCCGAGCTGGTCGACGGCGCCGTGCAGGTGCATCGCGCGGTGCACCTGGGCTTCGCGTGTGACACCCCGCGCGGCCTGCTCGTGCCGGTCGTGCGCCAGAGCCAGAACCTGTCGCTTCGGGGACTCTCCCGGCGGATCAAGGAGCTGACCGCGGAGGCCGTGGCGGGGTCGATCGCCGCCGACGACCTGGCCGGGGGGACCTTCACGATCACCAACCTGGGCAGCCTGGGGATCGAGGTGTTCACCCCGGTCCTGAACCCGCCCCAGGTGGCGGTCCTCGGGGTGGACGCGATCCAGGTGAAGCCGGTGCGCAAGCCCGACGGCAACCTCGAGTTCATCGATGCGATCGGGTTGTCGCTGACCGTCGATCACCAGGTGGTCGACGGCGCTCCCGGGGCTCGCTTCCTCGGCCTGGTCCGTGACAGGGTCGAGCGCGCGGAGGCCGTATGCACGATCTGATCGTCGTCGGCGCGGGGCCCGGCGGCTACGAGGCCGCGGCCCACGCGGGGCGGCTGGGGATGCGGGTGGCGCTCATCGAGGAGGGCCCCATCGGAGGCGTCTGCCTCAACGTCGGCTGCATCCCGGCGAAGGCGTTCCTGCGCTCCTCCCATCTCTACCGCGAGTGTGGCGAGGCGGAGGCGTACGGGGTTCGCGTCGCGGACCGGAGCTTCGACGCCGCGGTGGTGGTGGAGCGCAAGAACCGCATCGTCGCAACTCTGACCAGGGGGGTCGAGCGATTGCTGAGCAGCTCCGGGGTCGAGGTGATGCACGGCCACGGCCGGATCGCTGCGCGAGACCGGGTCGCGGTTGACGGCGAGGTCCTGGAGACCACGCACCTCCTGGTCGCCACCGGGGCCCGGGTGGCCACACCGCCCATCCCCGGCATCGCCGCCGAGACGGTGCTGACCTCGGACACGGTGTTCGACCTCGCCGAGGTGCCGGAGAGCGTGGCCATCATCGGCGGGGGCTACATCGGCCTGGAGCTCGCGACGTACTTCTGCGATGTCGGCAGCCGGGTGACGGTCTTCGAGATGCTGCCCCAGGTCGCCGGCGGGTGCGACGTCGACGTCTCGGCAGGGCTGCTCCAGGCCCTGCAGCGCCGCGGGGTGACCTTCCACCTCTCCTGCCGGGTCCGGGAGGTCTCCACCCACGCGGTTCGCTACGTCGACGCCGCCGGGGACGAGAAGCAGGAGAGCGCGGAGCGGATCGTCAACGCCACCGGACGCGCTCCCCGGGTGGAGGGATTCGGCCTGGAGGAGCTGGGGGTCGATTGCAGCCCGCGCGGGGTGCGCGTGGGCCCGGACGGGAGGACCAACGTCGCCGGCGTGTGGGCGT
>JAJZNI010000122.1 GCA_021847925.1 bacterium | reverse complement strand
GAAGGTGCGCTGGGTCGGGTCGTCGGGGAGGACCGTGCTCATCATGCTGAGAACGGACGGTCCCAGCCGGGAGAGCTCGTCGATGAACGTGACGTACACGGCCAGGAGGTCGAGATCGATGAGCCGCGCGAGGATCTCGCGACCCAGGAAGAGCTGGTCGTCGGAGGTCGTCGAGGCGAAGCTCTCGTTCATGACCACCACGCTGCGGGGCGTGGCCCGTTCCAGCAGCGCTCGGACACGGCGGAGCTCTGCCTCGAGGCCGCTGTGCAGGTCCGCGATCCGCTCCGGCTCGGCGAAGTGGGTGAGGACGCGGTCGCTGAGGGGCAGGCGCGCGCTGGCCCCCGGCACCGGGAGGCCCAGCGCGGCGAGATGGTGAAGCTGCCCGAAGGTGCGGGCAAACGTGGTCTTGCCGCCCTGGTTGGGTCCGGAGACCACCGCGATGCGCTCGGCGGCGTGGAGGTCGACGTCGTTGACGACCACGGTGCCGCCCTCCTCGACCAGCTTCCGCGCCAACGCCAGGTCGAAGGTGTCCCTCACCCGGACCTCCTTGGACTCCGAGGAGACCTCCGGGAAGCAGAAGCGCAGGCCGGCCTTCCGGATCGGGTCGATGAGGTCCAGGTAGGCGAGGTAGAGCTGGACCTCGCGGTCGAAGCGCGCGACCTGGGGGTCGACGAGCTCGGCGTGGGCCTGCCGGTACGAGAGCAGGGAGGCGAAGAGCTCGGGGTGGAGGAGGGCGAGGCGGTCCACGATCATCTGCTGGACGCGGTTCTGGAACCCGAAGCGATACTCGACGAGGCGGCTCTGCACATCGCCGGCACGGAACTTGAGGAACGTGTCGAGCACCTGGGCGCTGTAATCGGGCTCCCCGCGATAGTCGCGGACCCACACCCGCGCGCCCCGGACGCGCACGCAGTAGCGGAGGCGTTCCAGCTCCCCGACCAGGCGCGCCGTCTCGTCCCGGAACCGGATGAACATCTCGGAGCGCACTGAGCCGTCCAGGTACTCGCCGCAGCGGCGCAGGCCCAGGGAGGCGGGCCGGGCGGCCGCGATGGCGTCGCGCAGCGTCACCAGGGCGTCCCGGTAGATGTCGCCGGCCCCCAGGAACCACGCCGCCCTCTCGTAGGGGTGGTCGCGCTGGGCGGCGGCGGCGAGGTGGCTGCGCATCCGGGCCATGGCCGCCGAGAACCGCTCGACCGGCTGCGACAGCCCCGCCTCGAGGTCGCGGAACACGGCGTGGCGGTAGGAGACCGATCGCACGTCGGGGAGGGGGGACCGCAGGAGCGGGGCGAGGTCGTGGTCCGCCCGGCTGCGGACGATGGCCTCGAAGACCCGGTCGAGGTTGAGGTCGCGCAGCGGGCGCGGCCAGCCCTGACCGCGGCGTCCCGGTGCGGTATCCGGATCGGGGAAGAGAACGCTGAACGAGGCTGCTGGCTGGGTCATGGCTTCGAGGAGCTCGGTAGAAGCCATCAGCCGGCGAGCGGCGTGCGGGCGGGCCTCATCGCCTCGGGGACACTCTAGCAACCGTCCCCACCGACCCGCCGGGCCCGGGTGCGGCCACGCGTCCCGCACCCGGCGCAGGCCGCGCCGCGAGCGGCGGCGGCGGGGGGCGCACCCCGCCGCATGCCCGGTGACGCTCCCCCGCGGCCAAAGTGCCGAGGGACAGAATCGAACTGTCGACACCGGGTTTTTCAGACCCGTGCTCTACCAACTGAGCTACCTCGGCATGCCGCCGGGAGAGTGTAGCGTCCCCGCACGGGTCCTCCGCCGGCGGAGTCTCAGCCCTCGGTGACCACTGCGGAGGCCGCCGCCCGGGCGGCTCGCCGGCGGGCGATGGCGATCGCGGCCTCGGGATCCCCGTCGAGCGCTGCCACGCCGGCACGGATCGTCGTCTCCAGCGAGATCCGGCGCATGAGGTGGAAGACGCGCTCCGCGACCACCTGCCCGGCCGCCACCCCTCCCTCGGTGATCAGCAGCACCGCGGTGCCGTCCGGGTCGATGGTCACCGGCTCGTTGGCCCGCGCGTAGGCGATGATGAGCTGCGCGTAGCCGGCGCGGGCCGCCGACGGTATGTCGTCGGCGACCTGGAAGACCAGGCAGGCACCCCCGTCGCCGGTGTCGCGCGCCGTGTTGACGAACTCGGCGCGGGTGACCGACCAGGGCAGGTGGGAGAGGGCCGCGTCGCGCATCCCACTGCCATGGTGCCACGTCGGCGGGCCAAACGGTGCAGGCGTGTTGCGCGCGCCGCCCGGCTCGGCCACTTCAGCCGCTCGCGGCGGCCTCCTCCTCGCGGTGGGGGCAGTTCTCGGTGTCGTGGTGGCAGTGGCAGCGCGGCGAGGTGGTGAGCAGGAGCAGGTCAGCGTCCGGGAAGGCCAGGCGGGGGGCACGCTCCGGCCCGGCCTCGCCCCGCGGGACGACGCGCGCCAGAAGGACGTAGCAGACCCGGCCGTCGAGGCGGGTCCACGCGGGCATGTCCGGGACGCCGGCGCGCACCATCCGCTCCGCGGCGGCGGCCGAACCGGCCTCATCGACCCGGCGGTGCCCCACCGAGGGCCGGTAGCTCCCCGCGGCGGGGTCGAGGGGCGTTCCCGGGGCGTCCTGGAGGAGCGACGTGAGGGCGGTGTCCAGCAGGGGGAGGCCCGCCCCCACGAGCCGGCGCACCAGGGTCCCCGAGGTGTCGTCCGGTTCGACCGCGACCTGGGCCTGGGCGAGCACCGGCCCGGCGTCGAACTTGGGGACCGCCCGGTGCAGGGTGATGCCGCTGCGCGAGGCGCCGTCGGCGATGGTCCAGTACACCGGCTCCGGCCCGCGGTAGTGGGGGAGCAGCGAGGGGTGGACGTTCATGAAGCCGTGGCGGGGAACGCGCAGCGTGCGGGCGTTCACGATCTGGTCGAAGCTGGCCATGACCGCCGCGTCCGGAGCCAGCGCGGCGATGTCGAGGCGGCTGTGGTCGTCGTTGATCCGCCAGGTGCGCAGCAGGGGGACGCCGAGGTGGCCGGCGATCCGGCTCAGCGCGTTGTCGCCGAGGATGGCCGGGTGCGCCCCGGGGGAGGTGAGGATGCCGCACACCCGCACATCGAGGTCGAGCAGCCCGAGCAGGAACGCCAGCGAGTAGTCGGAGGGGAACCCGACGAAGAGCACCCGCGGTCCGTCCCCCGGCTCGGCCGGCCGGGCGGGTGGGGGCGGAAGGTCGCGATCGGGGGCGAAGCTGAAGCTGGGGCGTGCCAGGAGCTCGGAGCGCACGCGATCCAGGTACGACGAGATCGTCCCCACCCCGGGCATCGTAGGGGATGGCGTCGCCCGGACCACCCGAGGGGTGGCGGCGCGCGCCGCCGGATCAGCCCGGGAGGAGGCCGTCGCGCGCCAGGCCGTGGACGGCCTCCGCCACGGCTCCGGGGCGGCGTGCCTGGGGCGCCGAGGCCACGGCGGCCTCGAGCTCCGCGAGGCCGAGCCCCGGCCGCGCCAGGAGTGCGCGGAGCACCGCGCCGCGCAGCTCGCGCATGCTCCCCGCGTAGGGAGGCTGGCGGCGCCGCGGGGCGGGGATCCCGGCGCTCGCGAGGCGGTCGCGCGAGCGGCAGCCCGCGCCCAGGGGGCAGCTCGCGCAGGCCACGCTGCGCCGCCGGCAGAGCAGCGCGCCCACGTCGAGGAGGGCCAGCGTGTAGTCGCGCCGCGGCATCCCATCGGGCCGTGCCGCCTCCAGCGCCGCGTCGAGCCGCCGGGCCGGCGCGGCCTCCACGCCGAGGAAGCAGCGCGCCGCGACCCGAGCGATGTTCACGTCGTGGGGGGTGGGCGAGGGCTCCCCGAGGGCGAGCACCAGCAGAGCCCGCGCCGTGTACGGCCCGATCCCCGGCAGGGCCCTGAGCGCGGCCTCCTCCCGCGGCCAGCCGAGGGGCGCCCCGGCGGCGTGCCCGCCGATCCGGGACGCGCAGCGCCACAGTGCCACGGCGCGCCGCGGATAGCCGAGGCCGTCCCACTCGCGCAGCACCTCCTCCAGCGGCGCCGCCGCGCAGGCCTCGGGGGTCGGCCAGCGATCCAGGAAGCGTCGCCAGCGGGGGAGCACGCGGGAGACGGGCGTCTGCTGGAGCATGACCTCGCTCACCAGGACGGCCCACGGGTCGCGGGTGTGGCGCCAGGGCAGCCCGTGGCGGCCGCACCTCGCGTACCAGGCGGGCAGCCCGCGGGCCGCCTGGTCGCCCCGCGTCGCGTCCGGGCCGGGGCCGGCCCCGCTCTCGGGCTCGGCCGCAGAGCTCCCGCGCAGCCTAGGCCTCCTCCTCGCGGTACGCGGTCACCCGCAGGCGGGGAGGGGCGGTCGGCGCGGCCCGGTGGCGCGCCTGCGCGAAGGCCGCGGCCAGACCACCGCGCTGGAAGGCGGCGCTGATCAGCTGAGCCGCCCCGTCCTGCGGGTCCCACGCCACCACCTCTTCCTCCGGGTGCTCGCGGAGATGGCGCCAGATGGCGTCGGCGACCACGGCCGCCTCGCGCATCGAGGGGATCCCGCCGGGGAAGGCGACCCGGGCCATGGCGCGGCAGTACTCGATGGCCTCGGGGGTCCCGGAGAGCAGCTCGGCGCCGGTCGGGACGCGGGGGCCGGGGGTGGCTGTCATCGGCGGGGTGATCATCGCACGCTCGCGCGCCGCCTTCACCATGGTCGTGCCGGGCTCTGGCGTTTCTATGTCATACTCACATGACATATGTGTGCCATGATCGCGCTGGCGCCGCCGCGTCCCCTCGCCGAGGCGGATCTGGGCCCGCTCGCGGCCGATGTCGAGGCCGTGCTCACCGCTGCCCAGGCGGAGGG
>JAJZNI010000180.1 GCA_021847925.1 bacterium | reverse complement strand
GCGTTCGCCCACGTCGACAGGAGGGCGCCGACGGATGCTCCCCCGGCTGGCCCGGTTCCCCGCCGGTGGTCAGGGTCGGTCACGCTCTCCGGGTGAGGCGCATCGACCTCGTCCTGCGCAGGGTGAGCCTGAGCTCCCGCCGGCTCGGCTGGGGGGAGAGGTCGGACGCGAGGGCCGGGCCGGTTCTGCCACCGTACGAACGTCGGTTCGAGAAGCTGCCGCGGCAGGAGCGGCGTGAGCGGGGAGAGGAGCCGCGGTCGAGATGAGCAGCGCCGCCGAGGGTCGAGGAGAATCCGTGTCGTGATCCGCGTGGAGGTGAAGCCCGAGCTCCTCGGGTGGGCGCGCGAGCGAGCCGGGATGGCCGAGGCCGAGCTCGAGCACCGCTTCCCTGCCTTCTCCGGCTGGGTAGGGGGGACTGCCCAGCCCACTCTCAAGCAGCTTGACGCGTTCGCGCAGGCCACGCACACGCCTGTCGGGTTCCTGCTTCTCGACCAGCCCCCGGTCGAGGATCTCCCCCTGCCCGACTTCCGGACCATCGGCGACAGACCCGTGATCCGCCCCAGCGCCGACCTGCTCGACACCCTCTACCAGTGCCAGCAGCGCCAGGACTGGTATCGCGAGTTCGCCCATGACAACCGTGAGGATGCCGTTGCACTGGTGGGGACTCTGAGTCGTGACCTGGAGCTGACCGCGGCGGCTCATCGGCTCAGCCAGTCGGTGCCGTTTCCCACCGGCGAGAGGGGAGCCACCTGGAGCGACGCCTTCGCCCGTCTGCGCGATCGCATTGACGACGCCGGGGTGCTGGTGATGGTCAGCGGCATCGTGGGGACCAACACCCACCGACGGCTCAACCCGCGCGAGTTCCGAGGGTTCGCGATGGTGGACGACCTCGCGCCCTTGATCTTCGTCAACGGTGCGGATTCGAAGGCCGCTCAGCTCTTCACCCTGGTTCACGAGCTCGTCCACTTGGCGATGGGGGGTTCGGCGCTTGACGCCCCGGACCTGGCCATCCGCGTCGCGGACGGCGAGGAGCTGTGGTGCAACCAGGTTGCCGGCGAGTTCCTTGTGCCGGGGGGTGCTCTGAGAAAGGTCCTCGACCCGAACGCCACCGTCGCAGACCTCGCTCAGCGTGTGGCTCGGCTCTTCAAGGTCAGCACGCTCGTCGCCCTCCGACGCCTCTTCGACGTCGGCTGGCTGGAGTGGGTGGCATATCACCGTGCGTATGGCGACGAGCTCGACCGGGTGGCGCACGTGGTTGACGAGCGCGGTGCCGAGGGAGGCAACTTCTACAACACCCAGCGGGTGAGGGTTGGCAACCGCCTGGCCCGGGCCGTGATCGCGAGCACATTGGAGGGTCAGACGCTGTACCGCGACGCCTTCCGGATGCTCGGTGTTCGCAGGCAAGCGACGTTCGATGAGCTGGCTCACCGGCTTGGTTACGTGTAGATGCCCTACCTGCTGGATGCCAACGTCTTTATTCAGGCGAAGAACCTGCACTACGGGTTTGACTTCTGTCCGGGATTCTGGGACTGGCTGGCAGAGCAGAATCGCGGTGGAGCGGTATTCAGCATCGAGAAGGTGGAGGATGAGCTGGTGGGGGTCGGCGACGACCTCTCGCAGTGGGCGCAGGCAGCGGGGGCCGGCTTCTTCCTGAGGCCGGACGCCGCGCTCATTCCCGCGCTGCGAGAGGTGGCAGCGTGGGCCTCGGGCGAGCGGTACGAGCCAGCGGCTGTCACCACCTTCCTTCAGGCTGCCGACTCCTACCTGGTCGCACACGCTCTCGCTCAGGGCTACGTCGTCGTGACCCATGAGGTCACCGCGACGTCCCGGAAGAAGATCAAGATTCCGGACGCGTGCCTGGGCGTCCGTGTCAAGTGCATGACCCCGTTCCAGATGCTGCGCAGGGAGCGGGCCCTGTTCGTGCTGGGCAGGCGGCACTGAGGGGGCGTCGCGAACGGAGGTTCTGACCAACAAGCTGACCAACAAGAGGGTGTCACCGGCTGGCACCGGGCAGCCCCTCCGAATACGAAATGTGACCCGAAAGCACCAATCCCACCAGTTTGTAAACCGTTGGTTGGGAGTTCGAATCTCCCCGTCGGCTCCGGACCTGGAGGCATGACATGACGACGCCGTCCACCGCGCAGCTGCGAGAGGAAGCCCTGGCGTACCACCGCTCCGGGCGTCCGGGAAAGGTCGCCGTGGCCATCACCAAGCCGTGCGTCACCCAGCGCGACCTGGCCCTCGCCTACACGCCCGGGGTGGCCGAGCCGGTGCGCGAGATCGAGCGCAACCCCGACGACGCCTTCCTCTACACCGCCCGGGGCAACCTGGTGGCGGTGGTCAGCAATGGCACGGCGGTGCTGGGGCTCGGCAACGTGGGCCCGCTGGCGGGGAAGCCGGTGTTCGAGGGCAAGAGCCTCCTGTTCAAGCGCTTTGCCGATGTGGACGTCTTCGACATCGAGATCGATGCCTCCGAGCCCGACGACGTGGTCCGGATCGTCAGGGCGCTGCAGCCGACCTTCGGTGGCATCAACCTGGAGGACATCAGCGCCCCCGCCTGCTTCGAGATCGAGGAGCGGCTGGTCGAGGTCATGGACATCCCGGTGTTCCACGACGACCAGCACGGCACCGCGATCATCACCGGCGCCGCCCTCCTGAACGCCCTGGAGCTGGCCGGCAAGGCCATCGACCAGGTGCGGATGACGGTCAGCGGCGCCGGCGCCTCGGCCATCGCGTGCAGCGAGTTCTTCGTCAGCCTGGGCATGCGGCGCGAGCACATCCTCCTGGTCGACACCCGAGGGGTGGTGCACACCGGCCGCACCGAGGGCCTCAACCCGTACAAGGCGCGCTTCGCCCGGGACACCCCCGCGCGGACCCTGGCCGAGGCCATGGAGGGTGCCGACGTCTTCCTGGGCTGCTCGGTGGGGGGCCTGGTGACCACGGAGATGGTGCAGGCGATGGCTCCGCGCCCCATCGTCTTCGCCCTGGCCAACCCCGACCCCGAGATCAGCTACGAGGACGCCGTCGCTGCCCGCTCCGACGTGATCATGGCCACCGGACGCTCCGACTACCCGAATCAGGTCAACAACGTCCTCGGCTTCCCGTTCATCTTCCGCGGGGCCCTGGACGTCCGGGCACGGACCATCGACGCGGGCATGAGGGAGGCGGCGGCGCGGGCCCTGGCCGAGCTGGTCCGGGAGGAGGTGCCCGACTCGGTGCTCCGGGCCTACGGCGTCGAGGAGCTGACCTTCGGACCCGAGTACCTCATCCCGAAGCCGCTCGACCCCCGCGTGCCTCTCCGGGTCGCCCCCGCGGTGGCCGCCGCGGCCATGGCCTCGGGTGTCGCCCGCCGCCGGGTCGACCTCGCCGCCTACGGGGACGAGCTGGCCAACCGGCTCACCCCCGGGCGCACGGTGATGAGCGTCGTGATCCAGAAGGCCCACGCCTCACCCCGTCGGGTGGTGTTCTCGGAGGGCGAGGAGCGCAAGGTGCTCCGCGCCGCCGGCCGGTTGCGGGAGGAGGGCATCGCCGTCCCCATCCTCCTGGGGCGGGAGAGCGTGATCCGCGCCACCCTGGAGGAGATGCGGATCGATGTCCCGCTCGAGGTCGTCGACCCCGCCGTCTCCGATCGTCGCGATGCATACGCGGAGGGCCTTCACGCGCAGCGGGCCCGCAAGGGGGTGACCCTGCGCGAGGCCCGGGAGCTGCTGCAGCACCCCAACGTCTTCGGCGCGATGATGGTCAGGGCCGGGGATGCCGACGCCTTCGTCGCCGGTCTCACCTACCACTACCCCGACGTCATCCGCCCCGCCCTGCAGGTGATCGGGGCGGCTCCCGGGGTCTCACGGGTGGCGGGGCTCTACCTGATGGTCGCCCCGGACGGCCGGGTGGTGCTCATCGCCGATCCCACGGTCAACGTGGATCCCAGCGCCGCGGAGGTGGCCGACATCGCTCTGATGGCCGCCGACCGGGCCCGCGAGTTCGGCATGCAGCCCCGGATGGCGCTCCTGTCCTACTCCAACTTCGGCTCCACCCCCGACGCCCGCACCGCCAAGATGGCGGAGGCCACCGCCCTGGTGAAGGCCCGCCGGCCGGGGCTGGTCGTCGATGGGGAGATGATGGCCGACGTGGCTCTCTCGCCCGGGCTGCGCGAGGAGGACTACGCCTTCTCCAGCCTGGCCGGCGAGGCCAACGTGCTGATCTTCCCGAGCCTCGAGGCGGCCAACGTCGCCTACAAGCTGCTCCAGCAGCTCGGCGGCGCGGTGGCGATCGGGCCCATCCTCATGGGCATGGACCGTCCGGTGCACGTGCTGAGCCGGGGTGTCGAGGTGTCCGAGATCGTCAACATGGCCGCCATCGCGGTCGTGGACGCTCAGAACGTCGCGGTGCGCCGGGGACAGCGCGGCACGACCGGCGGGTGACGCGCGCTCGCCGCCGGAGACCCCCCGAGCCGACCGCGCAGCGGGGAGCGGTGCCCCAAGGGCAATCGCGCGGAACCGGCGTCCCGCGCCGCCGCGCCGTGCCCGGCATGATGGCCTGACGCATCTGCACCAGCCGCGTCCGACGCCCTGCCGCGCCGGCGCGCCGGGATGTCTCGGTGAGGTGACAGCCCCGTGGATGAGGCGAGTGAGCCCATTTGGTCCCCGCTACGGTGGGACGCAACCGCACACCCCTCCTTGCGAAGATGATCGTCCCCCCCAGCACCTCCTCGCCATCCGCTCCGCGGGCCGAACGGCGGCCCCGCCCCGCGGTGGCACGCCGCCCCTCGGGTGTGGGGCGCCCCGAGCAGGGCAGGCTGCCCGCGGCC
>JAJZNI010000184.1 GCA_021847925.1 bacterium | reverse complement strand
GTCGGGCCCCAGGCTCTTGGAAACCGACCGGATCACGGCCCAGGAGGGCCACCCCGGGGGCGCCACGCCGATCACGCTCCCACCCCCCACCGCCTCGGCATGGTCGTCCTCGATCACCAGGGTCTCAGGGTGAGCGTCGAGGGCGGCGCGCAGCTCGGCGCGGCGGGCGCCGTCTAGGGAGCTGCCGAAGGGATTCTGGCTGCGGGGCGTGATGAGCACCGCGCGGGCACCACGCGCCAGCGCCTGCTCCAGGGCGGACGGGAGCATGCCACGGGCGTCCACCGTCACGGGGAGCAGCCGGAACGACATGGCGCGCAGAAGGTCGAGGCTCCCGTGGTAGCAGGGATCCTCCACGGCGACCGGGTCGCCGGGGCGCAGCCGCGCCGCGAGCACGCGTTCCACGCCGTCCATGGCCCCGCTCACCACCGTGAGATGGGTTGCGTCCACACCGTCCGCCCGCAGGCGGCGGCGGGCGAGGTCGGCGAGGTCCGGATCCAGCGTGGGCGCTCCGTACTGGAGCGAGCGCCGGGGAAGCGCGCCGAGCAGGTCTCCCCACTCCGGCAGCAGCGCGGGGTCGGGGTGGCCGGAGGCGAGATCGCGCTGCCCGCGCCTGGGCCGCGGGCCGGTGTGGCCGCCCAGAGGAGGGTGGGGAGCGATGACGGTCCCGCCGCGCCCTCCCGCCGCCATCGTGACCCCGCGACGCCCCAGCTCCCGGTACGCGGCGGCGACGGTCGCCGGGCTGAGCCCGGACCCGCGGGCCGCGGAGCGCACCGAGGGGATCCGATCGCCGGGGTGGAGCCGGCCCTCACGCACGGCGGCCTCGATCGCGACGCGGACGTCCTCGGCCGAGGACGCCTGGTACAATCGTTCTAGATCGATCACGTTTTGTACTGTAACATTATGTCGAGCTCTGACGCCCCGTCGAACGCCACCGGAGGCGCCGGCCCGGTCAGCGCGCGCGTCCGGGTGCGCCGCCACGCGGACCGGGGGCGCTATGACGCGGCGACGGTGGAAGCCATCCTCGACGCGGCGCTCATCTGCCATGTGGGAGTGGTGGAGGACGGCCAGCCGCTGGTCCTGCCCACCGGCTTCGGCCGTGCCGGACGCACCCTGTACCTGCACGGAGCGGTCGCCAATCGGAGCCTGCGGCTCGCGCTGGAGGGAGTCTGCGTCACCGTCACCCTCCTGGACGGCCTGGTCCTGGCACGCTCGGTGTTCACCCACTCCATGAACTACCGGAGCGTCGTGGTGAGGGGGCGTGCCCGGCCGGTCACCGATCCGGCGGAGAAGCTGGCGGCGCTGCGCGCGATCACCGAGCACCTGGTGCCGGGGCGCTGGGCCGAGGTCCGCACCCCCTCCCCCACCGAGCTGGCCGCCACCGCCGTGATCGCCCTCGACATGGAGGAGTGCTCCGCCAAGGTGCGCAGCGGACCTCCGCGTGACGAGGCGCCGGACCGGAGCCTTCCGGTGTGGGCGGGAGAGGTGCCGCTGCACCTGGTGGCCGGCTCGCCGCGCCGGGATGAGCACGTCTCCACGGGGATCGCCGAGCCCCCGAGCGTCGCCGCAACCCGGGGGCGGTTCGCGGCGCCCGGCGGCGAGGCAGGCGGCGCGTGAGACGCGCCGCCCGGGCCTCACCGCTCGTCCTGCTCAGCTTCGCGGCCATCTACCTGATCTGGGGATCGACCTTCCTCGCCATCCGTCTGGCGATCGAGACGATCCCGCCGATCCCCATGGCGGGGGTGCGGTTCCTGGCGGCGGGTGCGCTGCTCTTCCCGATCGCGTACCTGAGCGGCGACCGGCGCGGCGACCGGATCAGGCCGGTCCACTGGCGGTCCGCGCTGATCATCGGAACCCTCCTCCCCGCGGGGGGCACGGGGGCCATCAGCTTCGCGGAGCAGCACGTGGCCTCGGGGATCGCCGCCCTGATGATGACGTCCATACCCCTCTGGATGGCGATCTTCGCCCATCTCGGCAGGGTGCAGAGGCTCGGCGGCGTGGGCATCGCCAGCCTGCTCGCGGGGTTCGCGGGGGTGGGGCTGCTCCTGGGCCCGGGCGCCGGCGTGCCCTCCTCGCCGCTCTGGCTCTGCGTCACGCTCATCGCGCCACTCTCCTGGTCGGCCGGGTCCATCTACGCGCGCGGCGCACCGAAGCCCGGCCGGGCGCTGCTGGGATCGGCGATGGAGCTGCTCTGCGGTGGGGTGGTGCTCTGCGTGGTCGCGGTGCCGCTCGGAGAGTGGGGGCGGGTGCGGTTCGCGGCGATCTCGCCCCTCTCGGCGGGGGCGCTGGCATACCTCGCCGTCGCCGGCTCGCTGGTCGCCTACTCCGCGTACGTCTTCCTGCTCCGCTCGGTCTCCCCGCGCGCCGTCTCGAGCTATGCGTACGTCAACCCGCTGGTGGCGCTCCTCCTCGGCTGGATCTTCCTCGGCGAGCGCATCACCCCCCTCACCCTGGGCGCCGCCGCGCTCATCTGCGTCGCCGTGGCCGCCCTGCTGGCGAGCGCCGGCCGCCCGCTCCGGAACGCCGCCGAGGAGAAGACCGCCGCCGAGCCGGAGATGGCGAGCGCCTGAGGGCGGGCGGCGACCCGTGCGAGCCGGTTCCGCCACAATGCATGCTCGTGGCGGAGGGCCCGCGACAGTTCGTCCTCGGCGTGGACCTCGACGGGGTCTGCGCCGACTACTACCCCTTCATGCGCCGGGTGGTCGCGGAGTGGCTGGGGAGGGACCCGGACTCCCTGCCCGCGGACGTCGGCTGGGACATGGCGGAGTGGGGGATCGAGCCCGGCGAGTTCCACAAGGTGCACCGTTTCGCGGTGGTGCAGCACCGCCTCTTCCTGGAGATGGGGATGATCCCCGGGGCGGGGCCGGCGCTGCGCCGGCTCTCCAACCTCGGACTGCGCATCCGCATCATCACCCACCGCCTGGTGATCGAGCACTTCCACCAGATCGCCGTGGCTCAGACGGTGGAATGGCTCGACCATCACGGCATCCCCTACTGGGACCTCTGCTTCATGGGAGAGAAGGGGGCCGTCAACGCCGACCTGTATCTCGAGGACTCGCCCCACAACATCGAGGCGCTGCTCGGCGACGGGCGCGACGTCATCGTCTTCACCCACTCCGCGAACCGCCACCTGGAGGTCGCCCCCGGGCGCCGCGCTCAGGGGTGGAGGGAGGCCGAGGCGCTGATCGAGGAGCGCTTCCGGGCCTGGCGGCAGCGGCCCGGCGAGGAGGCCGGCGGCCGGGAGACCGTCACGCCCCCAGCCTGACGATGTCGCCGAGGTCGAAGGGATGCGGCGGCAGCAGCTGGTCGTAGCCGCACGCCTCGGGCGGCTTGTCGGGACGCCAGCGGAGAAAGGTGGCGGCGTGACGGAAGCGCTGGCCCTGGAGGTGGTCGAAGCTCACCTCGCAAACCATCTCGGGGCGCACCGCCACCCACTCCGTGCCGCGGTCCCGCGTCCAGCGTGACGGCGACCCGGGGGTGCGTCCACCGCCAAACGAGACGCCTCCCTCCAGCGGGCGCAGGCGCTCCAGCAGCACCCGTCGCTCCGCCGCGGAAAAGGATGCGGTGTGGCCGACGTGGTGAAGCGTGCCCGCCTCGTCATACAGCCCGAGGAGGAGGGACGCCACCGCCTCGGCCGCGCGGTCACGCCGGTATCCGCCCACCACGCAGTCCGCGGTGCGAAGGTGCTTGACCTTGATCCACCCACGATCGCCGCCGCGGTACGGGGAGTCGGCCGGCTTGGCCACGATGCCGTCGCAGCCGGCGCCCTCATAGCGCTCGAACCACGCCGCCGCCTCGGCCGCGTCCTCGGTCTGGGGGGTGAGCGCCACCCGCCCGTTGGGTGTCAGCTCCCGGCGCAGCAGCGCACAGCGCCGCGCCAGGGGGAGGTCGCGCAGGTCGTCGCCGGCCGCTCCGAGCAGGTCGAAGGCGATGAAGGTGGCGGGGGTCTCGGCCGCCAGGCGGCGCACCCGCGAGGAGGCGGGGTGGAGCCGCATCTGGAGAGCGTCGAAATCCAGCCCCCGCGGCGTCGCGACGACGATCTCCCCGTCGACCACGGCACCCTCCGGGAGGGCCTCCCGGAGCGGCTCGAGCAGCTCGGGGAAGTAGCGCTGCAGCGGCAGCCCGTTGCGGCTCGCCAGGTGCGGCGACGGCCCGTCGCGGAAGACGATGCAGCGGAACCCGTCCCACTTCGGCTCGTAGAAGAGGCCGGGACCGGCCGGGATCACGGTCGCCGAGCGGCAGAGCATCGGGTCCACGGGAGGCGCGAGCCGGACCATTGCGGGATCGTGCGGCGCGATGCGCGGCGGGAGCCGGCGGCTCAGCCCGCCTCCGCGTCGGCGGGGGCCGATGAGCGAAGGCGGACGAGGTTGACGACCTCGGCCTCACCGGCGAAGCCGTCGATCACCCGGCTGGCCAGGCTGATCTGGTCCAGGGAGGAGACCTCCCCGCGGACGGTCAGCGTGCCGGCGTCGGCGGCCACCTGGAGAGCGAGGCCCTCCCCGCCCAGGGCCTCGATGAGCGCGTCCTCCAGGCGCTGACGCAGCTCGGGCGAGGTCGCCGGGGCGCGCCGCCAGGGTCGCCCCATCAGGGTCGCCGCCCCCGCTCCCCGCCGGGCCAGCCTCTCACCACCCTGGCGCACCGCCTCGCGCCGGGCCCGTCCCTTGTGGGGATGGAGGAAGAAGGCGGCCAGTCCGGCCGCGAGGGCGCCCAGCCCGATGACGCTTCTGCGCTTCATACGCTCTCCGTGGGGCGAGCCCCGCGGCCCCCGTGACCTGCTTCCGATCAGGGCAAAGGGTACCCCTCTGGTGCACCTGCGCCACTCGAACCTGGCCCAACCGGATCTGGAGATGGGCCTCCCGCCCGGGGGATCATCGGGGCGTGGACCCGGCACACGCCGGCGTCGACGTGAACATGCCCG
>JAJZNI010000132.1 GCA_021847925.1 bacterium | reverse complement strand
GAGCTGATGGCCTCGGCACAGGCCGGCCGCTACGCCGCGGCGATGGACGGGCTCTTCGACGCCTACTGCGAGATGCTGCCGGCGCTGCGCGACCACCTGGACCGCAGGCTCCCCCCCGAGGAGGACGCCCGTGCCCGCGCTCGCGCGGTCCGCGCCCTCGCCCTGGACCTGCTGCGCGGGCTGCTCCCCGCCGGCACCGTCAGCAACGTCGGGGTCTTCGCCTCCCCCCAGGCCCTGGAGCTGCTGGTGATGCGGCTGCGGGCCCACCCCCTTCCCGAGGCGCGCGCCTACGCGGAGATGATCGATCGCGAGCTGCAGCGGGAGATCCCCGAGCTGGTCGCTCGCCTGGATCGTCCCGACCGCGGAGGGGTGTGGGTGGACTACCTGCGCGACACCGCCGCGGGGCTGAGCGACGAGGCCGCGCGGCTGTTCCCCGAGGGCGCGCCCGGGGCGGCCGGGAGCGTGGGCGGCGGGGCCGCGACGGAGCCGGGGGGATGGACGGGGGCCGCCGCCCACGGGGCGGTCCGGCTCCTTCGCTGGGACCCGGATGGGGAGGAGAGGGTCCTCGCCGCCTCCCTCTGGCCGCACACCGGGCTCCCCCTGGCCGGGTGCCTGGACCGGGTCCGATCCCTCTCCGAGGTGGACAGGGACCGGCTCTTCGCTGCCGCGGTGGGGGAGCGCCGCAACCGGCGCCACCGGCCCGGGCGGGGGTTGGAGCACACCGAGTACACGTTTGAGCTGGTCTCGGACTTCGGGGCCTTTCGCGACCTCCAGCGCCACCGGCTGCTCACCATCCAGTGGCAGGACCTGACCCCGGCGCTCGGCTACGCCGTCCCCGCCGAGGTCGAGGCCGCGGGGCTGGGCCCGCGCTGGCGGTCGGCGGTGAGCGCGGCCGAGGCGGCCTGGGAGCGCATCGCGCCGGACCTCCCGCAGCAGGCGCAGTACCTCGTCACCCTGGGGCACCGGATCCGCTACGCGCTGCGGCTCAACGCCCGCGAGGCGCTGCACATGATCGAGCTGCGCACCTCCCCCCAGGGGCACCCCAGCTACCGGGCCCTCTGCCAGGAGATGCTGCGGCAGATCGACGAGGTGGCGGGTCACCGCCGGCTGGCCCGGGCGATGCGCTTCGCGGGCACGGAGGACGCGCCCCTGCCCCGCTACGCGGCGGAGGCGGCCCGGTCCGGCGAGTGACGCGGGGCACGGCCACGCGCCGGGGCGGCCCGGCCGGCGGCGGCGATCGCGGCCGGAGGACCACGGCACGGGGGGGTCGTTCGGCGGGACGGCGTGCCGTATGATGAGTGTCGAACGTCCGGCCGGACGGTGTGCCGGCAGTCCGAGGGACACCCCATGATCAACGTCACCGAAGCAGCGTCGGGGCAGCTCAGGAGCCTGATCGCCCAGCAGGGTGAGGCCAGCGTGGGCCTGCGCGTGTTCATCCAGTCGGGGGGCTGCAGCGGCTTCTCGTACGGGATGGGCCTGGACGAGAACCCGCCGCGCGAGGACGACGAGGTGGTCGACCTCGGAGACCTCAAGGTCTACATCGACGAGTACTCGGCCCAGTACCTCGAGGGGGCCGAGATCGACTACGTCGACGCCCTGATGGGCGGTGGGTTCACCATCCACAACCCCAACGCCGTCCGCACCTGCAGCTGCGGGCACAGCTTCCAGACCGCCGACGGGGCGGGCGAGGCGCGCGCCTGCGGGCACTGAGGGGCTCCGGCCCCGGGGGGCGCGGGAGCAGGGGCGTCAGTCCTCTCCGTCCCGCGCGGCCACGGCCAGGGCGCGCTTGCGCAGCTTGTGCCGCTCCAGGGCGCCGAGCACGCGCTTGCGCATTCGCACGCTCCGGGGGGTGACCTCCACCAGCTCGTCGTCCTCGATGAAGTCGAGGCACTCCTCCAGGGACATCACCCGGGGCGGCGTGAGCTTCACCGTGAAGTCCTCGGTGGAGGAGCGGATGTTGGTCTTCTGCTTCTGCCTGGTGACGTTGACGGCGATGTCACCGGGGCGCCGGTTGAGGCCCACGATCATGCCCTCGTAGACGGGGATCCCGGGGCCGACGAAGGGCTGGCCGCGCTCCTGGAGGCCGAGCAGGCCGTACGCGACGGTGACGCCGTCCTGGCTTGCGGTGAGGACCCCGTTGCGGGTGGTGGGCGGCAGGCTGCGCCACGGCTCCCAGCCGATGAGGCGCGTGGCCATCACGCCGGTGCCCCGGGTGATGGTGAGGACCTGGCTGCGCAGCCCGATCAGGGCCCGCGTCGGCGCGTGGTGGACGAGCCGCACCCGCCCGCTCGCGTCGGTGCGGATCTCCTGGAGGGCGGCGCCCCGGGAGCCCAGCGCCTCGGTCACGGGGCCGACGGACGCGGAGTCGCAGTCGATCATGCACTCCTCGACCGGCTCGTGGCGCCGGCCGCCGATCTCCCGGGTGACCACCACCGGACGGGAGACCTCGAGCTCGTACCCCTCGCGCCGCATGGTCTCGATGAGGATGGCGAGGTGGAGCTCGCCGCGGCCGCTCACCTCGAACACGTCGGCACTCGGCCCGTCGCCCACGCGCAGCGCGATGTTGGTCAGCAGCTCGCGATCGAGGCGGGCTCGAAGCTGGCGCGAGGTGCTGCTGCGCGTCGCCTCGCGACCCGCGAAGGGGGATGCGTTGACCGAGAGCTGCATGCGCAGTGTCGGCTCGCCGACCTCCAGCCGCGGGAGGGGTTCGGGCCGGTCCGGGTCGGTCACCGTGTCGCCGATGGCCGCGCCGGCGATCCCGGTGACGTAGACGATGTCGCCCGCGGACGCGGCGTCGACGGCGACCCGGCGGAGCGCCTCGACGCTCAGCACGCCGGCCACCCGGTGGGGGCCGGTCGCGCCCTCCACGGTGCAGCAGGTCACCGCCTGCCCGGTCCGGATGCGGCCGCGGGCGATGCGCCCGACCACCAGCCGTCCCAGGTGGGGATCGTGGTCGAGGTTGCTCACCATGAGCTGGAGCGGCCCCTCCGGGTCGCCGGCCGGCGGCGGGATGTGGCTGAGGATGGCGTCGAGCAGCGGCTCGAGGGTGGTGCCGGGCCGGTGCAGGTCGGGGGTCGCGGTGCCCTCCCGGGCGTTGGTGTAGAGCAGCGGCGCGTCGAGCTGGGCGGGATCGCGGGCCAGCTCCAGGAGGAGGTCGTGGGTGGCCTCCACCACCTCGGCGGGGCGCGCGTTGGCCCGGTCGATCTTGTTGACGACCAGGATGGGGAGGAGGCCCAGGGCCAGGGCCTGGCCCAGGACCACGCGGGTCTGGGGCATCGGCCCCTCGACGGCGTCGACCAGCAGCAGACAGCCGTCCGCCATGCCCAGGACCCGTTCGACCTCGCCGCCGAAGTCGGCGTGGCCGGGGGTGTCGATGATGTTCAGCTTCACCCCCCGGTACCGGATGCTGGTGGTCTTGGCGAGGATGGTGATGCCCTTCTCCCGCTCCAGGTCGCCGGTGTCGAGGATCAGCTCCCCCACCTGCTCGTGGCCGCCGAAGACGTGGGCCTGCTTGAGCATGGCGTCCACCAGGGTCGTCTTGCCGTGGTCGACGTGGGCGACGATCGCCAGGTTGCGCAGATCGTCCCGGCGGGGGAGGGGGGGAGGGGCCATGGTGGGTATACTCGCGGACCGCGCGCCCCGGCCGTCTCGGGCGGCCGGACGGCGGGCTGCTATCCTGGGGCCCGCGCGGGAGTAGCTCAGCTGGTAGAGCGCTAGCCTTCCAAGCTGGATGTCGCGGGTTCGAGTCCCGTCTCCCGCTCCATGGCCTTTCGACAGGCGATTTCAAATTAGATTCGTGAGCGCATGGTGGACTCCAGCCGAAACGAAAGCGCTCACGCGAAACCCCGAATAATGTGCTCAAACTCTGGTGAGCAGGAAAGTGTAGAATCCCGCTCATAGTGCCCCAGGCCCCCGTTCGACGAGCCCGTCCGACGCCCCGCCCGCGGGTGGCTGGGCCGGTTGGATGGGAGGTGGCGGTGGAGCAGTTCCTGGCCGCCAAGCAGAGCGAGAACCTCAGCCCTTCCACGCTTGCGAACTACCGCCAGCACCTGATCACGCCCCGAGCGGCCACCTTCCGCCGTGACCACGGGATTGCGGGTCCGGGCGACTTGACCCCCGAGCATCTGCAACTGTTCCAGCGCGAGCTACTGGCTGCGGGCGTGAGCCCCGCGCTGACCCACGCCTACCACCGAGTGTGGAAGAACTTCTACAGGTACTGCCTCCAGCGCGGGTACGCGCGCGACGCAGACGTTCTCGTGGTCCGGGCTCCGAAGCTGCCGCTGGTGGAGCCAGAGGCCTTCACCGTGGCCGAGGAAGTCCGGCTGCTCGCAACAGCCCGTCCGGGCCGGGACCGGCTGCTAATAGAGTTCATGCTGCGCACCGGGCTGCGCCTTTCGGAGGTGGTGAACGTCCGCGTCGACGACATCATCGACGGGCCGGACGGCGCCTACGTGCGGGTGCGGCAGGGGAAGGGGGCCAAGGACCGGGTGGTCCCCTTGGACAGCCCCAGCCACAAGCTGAGCGCCAAGATCCGCACCTACATCAGGAACGGGCGTCCGGATGCGGAGACGGCCCACCTCTTCCTGTCCACGCGCCGGGTCGATGGTGGAGGGGGGTACGAGGCTCTGACCGCCCGGGGGCTCCAGATCTACCTCTACCGGCTGGGGCAGCAGACCGGTATCCACGTTCACCCTCACAAGTTCAGGCACACCTTCGCCACCCGGGCCCTCTCCGCCGGAGTCGACGTCATGGCCCTGCAGCGGGTCCTCGGCCACACCACCCTGCCAATGGTCAGCCGCTACGTCCACTACCAGAAGGACGACCTGCTGCTGGCGTGGAAGAAGCGGCGGGATTGAGGCGGCCCCGGCTCGATCATGTGAACCTGGATCAGCCGCAGATGCAATCTGATGACGCGCTTCGCCAAGCTAGAGCTGATGCGTTGGAGCGCATTCTCACGAGCAAGGCA
>JAJZNI010000044.1 GCA_021847925.1 bacterium | reverse complement strand
CACGGTCTCGTCCTCGCCCGCGGCGATCACCGGGCCACCGCGGGACGCCGGCGGAGGCTCGGCGGTCAGGATCATCACCAGGAGCGCCTGCACTCTCCACCCCGCGCCGGTGAGGTCGGCCTCGAGGCGGTCTCCAGTCGGCTGGTCCTCGACCTCGATGTGCCGGAACGGGAGGTCGTGCAGGTGGGCGTCCACCAGGTCGAGCGCGGCAGACGTGCTGGCGGGGCGCACCACGCTCAGACGGTTCAGGTCCCAGACGTGGGGGAACCCCGTGTGCCGCACCACCCAGCCGCAGTCCACCGGGAGCATCCGCTCCGCGGTCATCTCGACGCCCCGGCGCATGAAGGCGAGGGCCGCGGCGCGCCCGTGCTCCGCACCCGTCGCGGCGGGGAGCGCTCGCTCTGAACCCCCTGGCACGCTCATCTGTGACGTCCTCCGGTTTCCGCAGTATGCGGCGCCGTCCCGGCAGCAGCTCGGACGGAGGCGGCGCCGGCATCCCTGCCAGGCCCCCAACCCAGCCCCTCGGACGCCACGTACATATGTTTGCTATACTTTTCTGGCGATGTGCGATCGAGAGGGTGGACGGCGGGCGGCGGGCGTGGGTCAGGGGCTGGGGAGCCTGGAGGACCTCAGCGCCGCCCTGGAACGCTACGCCGCCAGCGGGGGCGCGTCCGGCTCACCGCAAGGTCACCGCGAGGAGATGGTCGCCTTCCGGCGTCTCATCGACCGCATGGAGCTGGTCTTCGCGGGGATGGCGGCCGAGCTGGCGGGGATGGGTGAGATGGAGTGGGAGGCCCAGCGCGGGCCGGGGGAGTGGATCAGGAGGGAGTGCCGGACATGGGGGCCGGTGGCGAGCAGCGCGGTCGCGGTCGGCATCGAGGCCGAGCGGCTGCCCCAGGCCACCCAGGCGCTGCGCCGGGGGGAGATCGGCTTTGCGCATCTCGCGCTGCTGGCCCGGACCGCCCTGGAGCTGGGGACCGCGGTGTCCCGGTTCGACGAGCGGCCTCTCCTGGAGCTGGCGCGGCGCCACTCGGTGGGGCGGTTCCGGGAGGACTGCCAGCACTACCGGCACGCGGTGGACCGGCAGGCGGTGCTGGACGAGCAGGTGGAGGCGGTCGCGGCGCGCACCCTGGAGCTGCGCCGCTACCAGAACGGCTGCGTGGGACTGAGCGGATTCCTGGACCAGGAGGGGGGCGCCCTGCTGCGCACCGCCCTGGAGCCACTGGCACGGTCCCGGGGAGAGCTGGACGAGCGGGGCCGCGACCGGCGCCTGGCCGACGCGCTGGTGGAGCTCTGTGAGCGGTCGCTCGATGGCGGGTCGCTGCCCCGGCACGCCGGCCAGAGGCCGCACCTGCAGCTGACCTGCAGCCTGGAGACGCTGCGCGACCTGCCGGGCTCCCCGGCCGGACACCTGGAGGGCGGCGGGCCCGTGCCTGCCGAGACGGTGCGCCGGCTGGCCTGCGACGCACAGGTGACCCGGGTGGTCTTCGACGCCCGCTCGGAGGTGATGGACGTGGGCCGGGCCCGGCGGGTGCCGGCGACGGCCACCCGGCGGGCGCTGCGGGCGCGCGACCGGGGCTGCGTGTGGCCGGGATGCGAGCGGCCGGCGGGGTCCACCCACGCTCACCACCTGACCCACTGGGCGCACGGAGGCGCGACTGATCTCGACAACCTTGTCCTGATCTGCAGGTACCACCACTGGAAGGTCCACGAGGGCGGCTGGAGGCTCAGCCGCGACCAAGGCCGCGTCACCGTCCTGCCGCCGATCCCCCAGCGCTTCGGCATCCCGCTCGCCCGAGCGCCCACCGGGTAGGGACTTCAGAGGGCGCGTGGACCGGAGGGCGGCGGCGCGCGCGACGCTCACGCGATGCTCACACGTGGGCGCCGGCGCACCTGCACCCCGACCGGGACGGGCAAGCGCCGCCTGCGTGGTGATCGGTCCGCATGGCGGGAGTTCGCCTCGCCTGTGAGCGCGCTCGTGGACCCCGGGAGACGGTCGACAGCACCCCGATCAGCGCATATGTCACGGCACTGAGCCGCCGTCTGCCATCGGACATCGTGGACGAGCTGCGCGACAGCCTCCGCGAGCAGTACGAGAACCTGCGCAGCAGAGGGTTGGACGATGCCGGGGCGGAACGTGGTCGCGGATGACGGCGAGCGTGCGCGAGCTTCCCCACCTTCTGGTGGTCTGAGGACCGGACCGTCGCGTCACCGCGCCGCGCGCCGGGCAGGTGCTCCACCCCATCGGCACCGTCACCGGGGGAGCGCGGAGGGGGGCTGACCGCCCGCCGCCGCAGCCCGCGTCTCGGCGGACGGCTGGACCGCTCCCGGGACCCCGGCGTCTCGGCGTCCGAGCCCGCGGGCGCCGGCACGGAAGGTCGCGTAGACGGCGAGGTCGTAGATCACCTTGATGGTTCCGGCGGCGACGAAGGGGGCGGCCACCGAGGCCCACTGCATCAGGGCCGTGGCGACCACGGGGCCGGCGGGCCGGCTCGCATACCGGCCGGCGTTGGTGTAGGCGGCGGCAGCCGCCTGCTCCTCCGGGCGCACCATCGCCGCGACGAACGCCTGGCGCGCGGGAACGTCCATCTGCGAGAGGCAGAAGCGGGCGAGCAGCAGCCCGATCGCGGCCCCGAGACCGGGCATGAAGGGCACCGCCGCCAGCATCAGGTTCGACGGGATGTGGGTGAAGACCATGGTCTCGAGGAGCCCGAGGCGGGGAGCCAGCCAGCCGGCGAGGAGGGCCGAGCCGGCCTGCAGGATCCCGGCCGCGCCGAACACCAGCGCCATCAGCTCGGGGACGGCACCGAACCGTCGCTCGAACCAGAAGACGAGGAAGCTCTGCACCACCAGGCTGCCACCGAAGGCGTCGCCGGCGAAGAGGGCCGCGAGCCGCCGCACCGCCCGGCGGGAGCCCTCGGAGAGCTGGCGGCCACGAGCCGTCGCGGGCCGCGCCGGCTCGGCGGGCAGGTGGCCGGCCACCGCCACCGCGACGGCAGCCACCACGGGGAGGGCCAGGAGCCACACCCTCCCGACCGGAGCCCCCCGAACGAGGAGGTGGATGCCTCCCGGTGCCCCGGCCGTCAGGGCGCCGAGCGAGCCCGCGAGATAGGCCACCGCGTTGTAGCGGCCGTAGAGCGCGGCGCGGACCCGTGCGGGGACGCCGGCCAGCATCGCCTGCTCGATCGAGGTCATCGGCCCGCTGTCATTGGCGTCCGTCGAGAGCGTGCCGGTCGCCGCGGCCAGGAGGAGGGCGGGCAGCCAGGAGGTGACCGCGAAGACGGCCCCGCTGACGCCCATCCCCGCGAGGAGGACGCGATAGGTGCGGCGCCGCCCGAGCCGGCCGGAGAAGCGGCCCACGAGCAGGGACATCCCCCCCATCCCGGCGAGCATCACGGTGAAGACGGCCCCGGCGGCCGCGTCGGGCAGTCCCTCGGCGGCGAGGATCGACCCGATCAGGACGGCGGAGAAGCCATAGGCGAAGGCCCGCAGGGCCTGGACGGTGATCACGACCCGGACGGTCCGTGCCGCGGCTGCGTCCCGGTCCTCGACGCGGATCCCCGGTCCGCCCGCCCGAGGGGGAGGGTCGCTCACGCCGTCACCCCGGAATGCCGGCGCCCCCATCCTCGAACCGGGGCGGCGCAGCCGCGCACCAGGGGGCGTGGAGATACCCGTCCCATGGGGGCCCATTGTGGTCGCGGGGTGGCCGGAGGTGGCGCGGCGGGGCCCCCTTCGGCCGCCCCCCCAGTGTCGATCTCACAGCATCGGAAGCGGACGGACCTCGGGCAGCTGCAGGGTGGCCCCATCGGCCCGGACGATGATCGGGATGCTGAACGGCTGACGCGCCCCCTGCGTGCCCGGTACCGGCCCCCAGCTCGTCGTGGGCTCCAGGAGCACATCCCCCGACCCCGGTCGTGTCAGGACACCCGCATGGGGAAGCTTGGCGCTCCAGAGGACCGCGCCGTCGCGCCAGTCAACCAGGCGGTAGATCCCCTCCTGGTTCGAGTTGCCGAGATACTGCACGGTCAGCACTCGGCTGTCGTTGTCGCTGAAGGTGACGATCCCGTTGGGAATCGTGGCCAGGGCTGCTCCCGTGCTGGAGTCGTAGATGGTGAACTGGTTGGTCACCGAATCGAAGCCGCTGGCCCAGGTCTCACCCGTCGACCCCTCGGCGACGAGCTTGGCGTCGGGGGAAGCGACGATCCCCTGGGGGCCACCGACTGGACCCGGTGGCCGGGGCGCGAAGGGCACCTGGGCGCCGCTGCTCAGGGTCACCACCGCGAGGTGGCTCGGAGGTCCGCCCCCCACCGTCTCGCCCACGACGGCGCGATCATCGGGCAGGCTGCAGGAGAGGATCGTCAGCCCGGCCTCGCCCCCGTAGCGTCCGAGGAGGGTCACCCTTCGCGAGCTGCCCGATGCCGGGTCCTCGACGAAGAGTGCCCCCGGCCGCACCGTCCCGCTGGTTCCGATCCCCTGCGCCACAGGGTCGGCGCCGCTCGGTTGCCGGAATGAGCAGAGGTGGGTGCTGTCGCGGGCCCAGCTGACTTTGCCACTCGCGCGCCCGACCACGCGTGCCCCGGACACCGGCCTGGCCTGGCCCAGGACGAGCGCGGCGCCGTCGGGGGACTGAAGCGCGCCGAAGGAGCGCGCATAGCTGAGACGGACGGTGCCGGCCTCCTCCCCGTCCCAGTTGTAGGCGACCAGCACGTGGTCATCGGTGCGGTCCCAGAACCACATGACCGGGTGCTGGGCGGAGGCGGTGGAGCCGGCAACGATCGCGACCGATTGCTCCTGCGCGCCGACGGGGAGGCCGGTCGAGCCGCAGCCCGCGACGGCGGCCCCCGTGGTGGCCACCATGACCATGACCACGACCACCGCCGACCCCGGTGGGCGGAATCCGCCCCTCGATGAACGCACCGCTCGCGCCCGGCTACTTCCCGTGGCAGAACTTGTACTTCTTGCCGCTGCCGCACCAGCAGGGCTCGTTGCGGCCCATCTTGCGGGGCGGA
>JAJZNI010000099.1 GCA_021847925.1 bacterium | reverse complement strand
CCCCGAGCCCCGGCTCGGGCGGGTGCGCCGGGATGACGATCCCCGCCCCGGCGAGCACCGCCCCGTGCTCCCCGACCGCGGTGGAGATGATGGCGCAGCCGGCCGCCATCGCCTCGAGCAGCGACAGCGAGAGCCCCTCCGCCGTGGAGGGCAGGACGAAGATGTCGGTGGCACGCAGGAGGTCCACCCTCTCCTCGAAGCTGGTCACCATGCCCAGCAGGCGCACCCGGGGGTCGCGGGCGGCGAGGGCACGCAGGCGGCGGTCCTGGCTCCCGCTGCCAGCGATCAGCAGCAGGTGGTCCGCCGGCCAGTCGCGGTGCCGGAAGCACTGCACCAGCTCGTCCACCCGCTTCTCCGGGTCCAGGCGTCCGAGGAACGTCACCACCAGGCGGGCACCCAGCTCAGCGCGCAGCCGGGACCGGCCGGGGCTGATCCGCCGGGTGTCGACGGCGTTGCGCATCACGACGATCCGGCTCGGGTCGAGACCGGCCCGCACCAGGAGGTCGCGCTGCCCGGCGGAGAGCGCGATCACCCGGTCGTAGTGGCCAAGGCGCGCCGCATGCCAGCGGTAGATGCCGCGCATCACCCGGCCGCGAGCGCTCCCCTCGGCGGCGTAGGGAAGGTGGCAGGTCGCGAGCGTGCTGGCTCCGACGCCGCGGCCGGCACGCGCGACCGCACCGTCCAGGAGGGAGACGCTCAACGACGTGTGCACCACGTCGGGACGCCATTCCTCCAGCGAGCGGCGGACCCGGGCGAGGGTGCGGGGGCGGGGCAGGGTGACGGTCTTGAACCGGGCCCCGCGCAGAGCCACCGCGTCGGCCACGGGGGTCCGATCGCCGTCGCCGTCGTGGTGGTGGAAGCGGACCTCGCACCCGGCCGCCGCCAGCGCCGACACCGTCTGATCGCTGTAGGCGGTGAGGCCGTCGGCACGCCGTCCTCCGGCATGCCCGAACCAGGCCACGCGCAAGGCCACGCCCCAACCTCCGTCTCGGCGCAAGCCCTTGCGCCCCACCGCAAGAGTACGCCGGGGGCATGTCCACCGCGCCCTCCGGGCGGGCCGAACGGCGAGGGACCAACGGCCCGAGGCTATGATCCGATCCTCGGCCGCAGGCGCTGGCTCCTCGGCCCAGGCGAAGGATGGCGAGGCAATCGAGACGCGATCGGGCGACACCGCCCGGGTGAACGGCGCCGACACCCGGGGAGCCGCGCGGGCGGCGGGACGGCGCGCGATCCGTCCCGCGGTCGGGGCGCCCATCCGCAGCGAGCACCCGCCCTCCCTTCCCGTGCGTGCTGGCTGGGACGCCCTGGCCCGCTTCGCCCGGGCGCTGGGGCCGGTGCGCTTCCTGGTCCCCGACGCGGCCGCCGCGATCACGTGCCTGACCCGCCCCGACCAGGTCGCGGCGTGCGCCGCCCGCCACCGCCGTGCGGACCCGTCACTGGGGCTTGGCGCCTCGCGGGCGCGCGCCCGGGCCTCGTACCGCGAGTACTACCGCACCTGCGTGGACCTCGTGTGGGCGTCGGGGATGAGCACGGAGGCGGTCCGGCGCCGCAGCGGGGGGCGCGGCCACGAGAACTGGCGGCGGGCGCAGCGCGAGCACGGCGCGGGCATCTTCTGCCTGGCCCACCACGGCAACTGGGACATGGCGGCGAGCATCGCGCTGGCCGAGGGTCTGGCCCTCACCACGGTGATGCGCGAGTTCACCCCGGCCTTCGTGAATCGCATCATCGTCTGGACCCGGGAGCGCCGCGGACTGGAGGTCTTCACCCCGGGGCGGGCCGCGCGCGGGCTCCTCCACGCGCTTCGCGACGGCCGCTTCCTCGCCCTGCTCGTGGACATCCCGGAGGGCGGGTCCACCATGGAGGTCCACTTCCGCGGCGGCCCGGTCCTCTTCAGCACGGGCCCGGCCGAGCTGTCCCGGCACACCGGGTGCCCGCTCCTCCCGGTGGCCTGCTTCCGCCAGGACGGGCGCTACCGGATCGTCATCGACGAGCCCGTGCCGCCGGGGAGCGTGGCCGAGATGACCCAGCGGCTCGCCGACCGCCTGGACGCTCTGATGGCGGGCACCCCGGAGCAGTGGTACCCGTTCAACCCCGTCTGGACCGACGAGACCTGACCAGGGACGGGCGGGGGAGCGCGGAGCCGGCGCGGCCGGGGCCCCCCGAGGCGCTCGCGGATCAGCTCACGTGGTGCGCGTCGGCCGGTCCCGCCTGGTCGGTGCGGTGGCCGACCAGGGGGCGGCCCGGCCGGCGGTCGTGGAGGACCCGGTCGCGGACCAGGTGACCCAGGTCCCCATACTGGGCCGCGTCGCGCCCCACCCCCTCCAGCCGCCGCGCCAGGATCACGAGCAGGAAGAGGGCAAAGCCGGCGCAGAGGGCCCAGCTCGCGTGCAGCGGAGACGCTGCGAGAACGACCGCGGCGACGGGGATGGCCACGAACCCGGCGAGCACTCCCTCGGCGATGCGGTGGCGCAGGGCGCCCGCCGCGAAGCAGGCGAGCAGAAGGGCGAGGGCGATGAGGTTGAGCCCCGCCACGGCGCCGGTGGAGACCGCGACCCCCCGGCCGCCCTCGAAGCCGAGGAAGGGCGACCAGCCGTTGCCGAGGACCGCGGCGACGCCCACCAGCACCAGGCCCGCCGCCGAGACCCCGCCGACGTGCTGGGCGAGCAGCAGCGGCACCACCCCCTGGAGGAACTGCGCCGGCCCCACCCACACCGCCAGGCTGAACCCGGCGTGGCGGTAGACGTTGGCCGTGCCCACGTTGCCGGAGCCGTACCCCCTGATGTCGAGACCCAGCCGGCGCCAGCGCGTCGCCCAGTACCCGACCGGCAGGCTGCCCACCAGATAGCCCACGGCGCAGAACGTGATCAGCGTCCAGCGGGGGTCCATCACCGCACTCCGGGTCCCAGGGTCACGGGTATCATCTTAGGGAGCGGCTCTCGCGACGTACCCGTCGCCCGCTCCCCGAACCGGGTGATCCGGCTGGAGGCGTTTTCGTTTGCATCCGTCTGACAGCGTGGCCACGCCGCGGCCACGCCGCGAGGCGACCTCCGACAACGGTGCGGCGCCCACCTGCGAGCTGGTCACCGGCAGCGGGGCGCTGGTGCCCCGGAACCTCGACGGCATCGTCACGACGATCGATCTGCCGGTCCACCTCGGCGACCGGGACGTGGACGTGCGCAGCCCGGAGGATCTGCACAGCTTCTACGCGCGGCTGCGCGCCGGCGACCTCGCCGAGACCTCGACCTCCCCGCCGGGCTCCTTCCTCGAAGCCTTCCGCCGCTCGCACGCGGAGCGGATCCTCTGCCTCACCATCCCCGCGCGCTGGAGCGGGATGGACGACAGCGCCCGCCTCGCCGCACGGATGCTGGCCGAGGAGGAGGGCCGGGAGCGGGTCACCGTGATCGACACGGGAACGGCGGCGGCAGGGCTCGGCCTGATCACCCGTGCCGCCGCCCTGAGGGCGCTGCGCGGCGCCCCCTTCGCCGAGGTGGTCGCGCGCGCGCAGGCGGCCATCCGCGACGTCCGCATGTTCGGAGCGCTGGAGAGCCTCGAGTTCGTCGCTCGCAGCGGGCGGATCAACAGCCTCCTCGCCGGGATCTCGGACAGCCTGCGGGTCCGCCCCGTCTTCCGGCTCAGCAACGGCCAGGCCGGGCGGGTGGCGCTGGCCCGCACGGAGTCCGGCGTCCTCTCCGCCCTGGAGAAGACGGCCCGCGAGCTGCCCGGGAAGGTGGAGCTCCTCGTCTTCCACAGCGACGCGGCCGAGCTGGCGGAACGGCTCGAGGTCCGGCTGCGCCAGGCCTGCGACGTCGTGCGCGCCGAGGTCGGCCAGCTCGACCCGATCATCGGCACCCACGCCGGCCCCGGGATGGTCGGCTACGCGGCTCTGCCGCTGACGGAGGATGAGATCGAATGACGGCAGTGGCGGTCCGGTGGGAGTAGAACCTTTTCGGTGACGAAGCGCTGGCGCTCCTGGCTTCCCGCGGCGATTCGGGGCACGATCGCGCTGTGAGTCGCGCCCGCCGCGTCCGCTTGATCGTTCAGACGGCCGTCACGGTCGGCATCCTGGTCGCCCTCATCATCATCCTCAACCCGGGGCAGCTCGGGCGCGACGTCGCCCGCTTCCCGATCGCCATGGTGCCGGTGGCGATCGGGCTCACGACGTGCTTCTACCTGGTCAAGGGCCTCCGCTACCACCAGCTGCTGCGCGGCGAGGGCGTCCGCGTGGCCCTGCGGCACACCCTGCTCTACTCGGTGGGCGGCGAGGCGTTCGGCCTGCTCCCCCTCGGTGAGCTGGCACGGGGGGAGATCACCAGCGAGGCCACCGGCGCCCCCATCGGGACCACGGCGGCCGTGGTCACCGTCCAGGAGCTTCTCTACACGACCGTGATCGTGGTCGTCGCCATCCCCGGCGCGCTGGCCTATGCGGCCGGCATCTCGGGGGTCCTGGTCTCCCTGGCGGCGATCGTGGCCATCCTTGGGATCCTCACCGTGGGCCCCGTCTTCCACGCCGTGCTCTCACTGGTCCGGCGCATCCCCGGGGCGCGCCGGGCCGCGTCCCAGCTCGAGATCCTCCACGAGCAGACGCTCAGCCTGCTGCGCCGCCCCGGGACCTGGCTGTGGGTCGTGCTCAGCGTCCTCGGCGCCCTCATCGAGCTGACCCTCTTCTGGCTCGTGGTGTGGGGCGCGAGCGGCGACGCGGTCCCGTGGGTCACCACCACCTTCATCTACGGCGCGGCGTACCTCGCCGGGGCCGCCACCAGCCCGGGCGGAGGGGTGGGCGGCTTCGAGGGCACCGCGATCGCCCTGCTCGGGGCGCATGGGGTCGCGGGCCCTGCCGCGGTGGCCGCCGCCCTCCTCCAGCGCGCCGCCGACAAGGGTGTGATCACCCTGGCCGGGTTCACCGCCTGGTTCTGGATCCGGCGGCACCTGCGCGTCCGCCGCGGCCTGCTCCTGGGGGACGGCGAGGGCGTGGCGCCGCAGCCGGCCCGGGTGCCCGCGGGGGCGGCCGGCACGGCCGC
>JAJZNI010000138.1 GCA_021847925.1 bacterium | reverse complement strand
GGGCAGGACGGCGGCCTCCACCAGCTCGGCGGAGCTGGTCCGCGGGGTCATGCCGCTCTTGCCGGCGAGCACGGTGGCGTCCGCGTCCACCAGGGCCGCCCTGATCGAGCCCGCGCCGACCTCGAGCGCCACCACGACGCGGCGGGATCGCGCCGCGCCGAGCCCGCCCGGCGTGTCCGCCGGGACCGTCCCCGTGGTCACCGGCGGGTCCTGGGGGCGGCGCCCGCCCGGGCGGCGGGGGCGGCGACCGGACGGCGCGCACCGCCCGCCCGACCCGGGCCGTCAAGGGAGGATGCGCCGTGGCTGACGGGAGTGCCGGGTCTCATGTGCCGACCTGGGTGGCCTCGCTGACGGGTGCCGGATCGAATCCCGAGTCTATCTGGTACATACCAGTTAGTCAACCGCCGAGAGCGCCGCGCCCGGCGGCCCGCGGGGTGCGGGGAGGGGCGGACCGACCCCGGAGGGCCGGTCCGCCCCGCGCCCCCGCGCGGCGCGGACGGGGTGGGTCAGCGGTGCGGGTGCGGGAAGCCCTCGAAGATGTGGCTGAACTCCCAGGGGGTCTGCACCAGCGAGGAGCAGTCGCCGCTCGCGCCCGCCCACGTCGCCTGGGTCCCGGTGAAGGGGCAGTCCTGGGCGGGCTGGCCCGTCTCGCTGTCTCGCTGCAGGGCCCAGTACGAGAGGAGGCCGATGCCGTGCTGGCGTGCCCAGTCCACCACCTGGGCGGCGCCCTGGGGAGTGAGCGTCTCGTCGGGTCCGTAGTCGTCGATCCCGATCATCTCGGTGATGCCGACCATGTGCCACAGCTGCTCCGGTGAGCGGGCCGGATACAGGGTCCGCAGCTCGTTGAACAGCCCCTGGGCCGCGCTGGCCGTGTCCTGCACCATGTTGTTGGGCTCGCCGCTGTAGTAGTCGAACGTCATGGCGTTGACGATGGCGACCCGAGCCCCGCTGCTGACGGCACTCTGCAGGACTGCGTCCTCCGCCGCCAGGGGTCCGGATTGGGTGACCGGGAGCGTGTACTCGATGTCGAGGGGACGGTGGTTCTCGCGCGCCCACCTCTCGACCATCGCGATCGCCTGGTTGCGGCGGTTGATCCCCGCGGTGTTCTGCAGCGCCCCGGGGATGGCGCAGGTGCCGGCCGGGCCGGCGACGGCACAGTAATCGGTCTCGACGTCCATGTCCAGGCGGGTGAAGTCATACGTGCTGATGACGCGCTCGTACTCCGCGGCAATGGCGCTGACGCTGGTGCAGCTGTCGGCGAGCTCGTAGCCGAAGGTGTCCGCCGTGTAGCCACCGAAGGATGGCCAGACGTTCCCGCCCATGGCCCGGATCCGCTGGATCTGCGGGCCGAGCACCGACCACTCCACGGGAGTGCCCGGGTTGCCGTTCCAGTACACGGTGCAGGATGCCGCGCTGTCGCCGACCGTGTTCGACGCCGTCTGCAGGAACGCGAAGATCTGGTTCGTGGCGCCGGAGGCGGCGGCCAGCGTGGCCGCGTCGTCTCCCGCGTAGGTCTCGAAGTACGGGGCAAAGACGTGGGCGTGCACCCGATGCGCGGCCCCCGCCGCGCCGCCGCCGGCCAGCGCCGCGGCGGCGGCCGCGCCCGACAGCGCCACGCCCATGGCGCCCGAGACGAGCAACCTGCGTGTCCAACCCATGGCTCACCCTCCTTTCCCGCCGGCGGCCCGGCGACGGATATGGTGGCCAGATGGTAACTTTCCTTCTAAATAGCGTCAAGGCATGTCCTGCGCAGGTGGCCTGGTATGCGATGTGACCAGCCTATCCACCGCAAAATATCAGAGGTACGCCAGCACATCTGATATTGACGGACGTCCACACTCCAGTGGCTGGCACCGAATCCGGTCCATACCTGCGGTGCCTGAAACCGGTCAGCCGGGGTGGCGCGGCGTGCCCACGCGCTGTGCCCCGCCCCCTCCCGCACCCGCCGTGGCCCCGCCGGCGACCCGGCCGAAGGGCCTGCGGGTCGGCCAAGCCGGGCGGCGGTCAGGCGGGCTGCTGACCGCGATCGGCTCCGTCCCCGGCACGCCTCGGGTCCGCGGGGAGGTCGAGGCCGACGTGGAGCTGGTAGCGGTCCCCGCGGTAGACGGCGTCGGTGATCTCCACCGGGCGACCCCCGGCGAACGAACGGCGCTGAAGGCGCAGGACGGCGCTGCCGGGCTTGAGCTCGAGGAGCGCGGCGTCGCCCGGGTCGGCGGTCGTCGCCTGGATGGTCTCCTCGCCGTGTTCCAGGACGATCCCGAAGGTCTCCTCCAGCACGCGGTACAGCGAACGCCCGGAGAGCGGGATCCTCTCCAGGCCGGGCGCGAGCTGGGCGGGGATGAAGGAGCGCTCCACCGCCATGGGAACCGAGTCGGCGGTTCGCAGCCGGGCGATGAGGTGGACCTGCTCACCGGGGCCCAGGCCGAGCGCGCGCGCGGTGGGAGCGCCGGCCGGGACCAGCCGGCGCTCGAGGTCGATCGCTCCGGGCGTCAGGCCTCGCGCCTGCATGTCCTCGGTGAAGGAGGCGAGGCGGAGGGGCATCTCGATCTTCGGGCGGGCGACGAAGGTCCCCTTGCCGGGCACCCGGTACAGCCGTCCCTCCGCGACCAGGTTGTTGATCGCCTGGCGCACCGTCATGCGAGAGAGCCCGTAGCGGTCCACCAGCTCCCGCTCGGATGGGATCACCTGGTCGTAGGCGAGCTCGGTGTCGATGAGGTCGAGCAGGATCTCCCGGAGCTGCGAGTACTTGGGGACGGGGCTCCCCGCGTCGATGGCGACCGTCCTCATCTCTGCGCGCACGCACTCCCGGGCAGGTGGCAGGAAGGCCCGCCTGCGCGCCCCCATTATTGCCCGCGCGCGATGGGCTCCCGGCCCTGTCAGCGCTGGTAGGTGGCGGTGAGCCGTCCCCGGGCGAGGGTGTGGAAGGTCAGGTTGAAGCCGACCCGGGCCGGCGACACCGCCGCGTCCACGTCCAGGCGCTCCGTGTCCAGCGCGTGCACCGCGAAGATGTAGCGGTGCGGCCGGTCGCCCGGCGGCGGAGCCGCACCCCCATAGGCCGGGGTGCCGAAGTCGTTGCGGACGTGGAAGGCACCGGCCGCGAGCTCGGCCCCCGCGGCGCCGGCGCCGCGGGGGAGCTCGGCGACATCGGCGGGCAGGTTGACCAGCACCCAGTGCCAGAAGCCGCTCCCGGTCGGGGCGTCCGGGTCGAAGCAGGTGACGACGAACCCGCGGGTCCCGGGCGGCTGACCGCTCCAGCGGAGCTGCGGACTCTGGTTCGCCCCCCCCGCGCTGTCGTGGACGTGCGCCAGGTCGAGGGGAGCGCCCTCCCTGATGTCGTCACTCACAAGCGTGAAGGACGGGACCTCGAGAAGGAGGTCGTAGGGGTCGGGGGCCACCCCGCGCATCAGTGCCGGCATGGTTGCTTCCTCCAGCGGTGCTGCCGTACCCGAGCCATTCTGCGCCGGCGCCGTCCGCCTCCCGCCTCACATGTACGCGTAGCCGTCGGGGAGGGGCCGCGGCGCCTCCGGGCCGACGTAGACGGCCGTCGGCCGGATCAGCCGGTTGTTGGCCGCCTGCTCGACGATCGCCGCGGTCCAGCCCACCGTGCGGCTGCAGGCGAACGTGGGGGTGAACATGTCCCGGTCCAGCCCCACGGTGTTCATCACCACGCCCGAGTAGAACTCGACGTTGGTGTAGAGGCGCCGGCCCGGCTTCAACTCGTTGAGCACCCGCAGCGCCGTGGCCTCGACGTGCTCGGCGAAGTCGGCCTGCTCTCCGCCGATCTCCCGCGCCACCTGGTGGAGGAGGACAGAGCGCGGATCGTCGGTCTTGTAGATGCGGTGGCCGAAGCCCATCAGCCGCCGGCCCGCGAGGATCTCGTCCCGGAGGTACGCCTCGGCCCGCTCCGGGGTGCCGATGGCGTCCAGGGTATCCAGGGCGCGGGAGGGGGCGCCGCCGTGGAGGGGCCCGGCCAGCGCTCCGATGGCCCCCGTGAGCGCGGACCCCATGTCGCTGCCCGTGGAGGTGATGACACGGGCGGTGAAGGTGCTGGCGTTGAACCCGTGGTCCATCACCAGGATGAGGTACTTCTCGAGGGCGCGTGCCTGGCGCGGGTCCGGGCGCTCGCCGGAGAGCATCTGGAGGTAGGCCGCCGCGTAGCCGAGATCGGGATCAGGATCGATCGCCGGCCGCCCCTGGTGGGCCCGGTGGAGTCGGGTCAGCAGGACCGGTGTCAGCGCCGCCATGCGCAGGGCATCCGCACGCACCTGCTCGTCGCGCAGGTCCAGGGTCGGGCGCAGCCGCAGCGCGGCGGCGCTCACCGAGACCGCGGTGCGCAGCGCCTCCAGCGGGCTGTACCCCGGAAGGCGGGCGGTGCGCTCCAGGATCTCCGCCACACCGTCGGGGAGAAGCCGGGCCTCGACCGCCTCGGCCCGGAAGTGGCGCAGCTCCTCGGCGTCCGGCAGGCTGCCGCGGAGCAGGAGATGCCAGACCTGCTCGAACGAGCACGTGCCGGCCAGCCGGGTCGCGTCGTAACCGCGGTAGTGGTAGAAGCCCTCCTCACCCCGAACGTCGCCGATGGACGTCTCCGCGACCGCCACCCCGGCGAGGCCCGGCGGGGCCAGCTCGCTCCTGACCGCCTCGCTCACCTTGCACATTCCTCCCTGGGATCAGCTCGCCGCAACTCTACTATCGGGTGGGGTCGCCCCCGCGCGGGGGCCGTCCGCGCCGGCGCGTCCCCCGGGGCGGACGCCGGCCCCTGCCGCCACCTCGATTCTCTCGCTCGGTTCGCTGCGATTACGCGAGTCCCGCGTTGCACGGCTGTCACAAGTCGTTGAATCCCCCCCACTCCGGGGAACGCGCTGCTAGGCTCGAAGCCGAGCGACTGAACCCAGCACATGTCCCTGACTGCACCACTTCTCCGACGACTCGCCCTCGCGCCCTTCCTGCTCGGCGTGATCGCGCTGGTCGCGCCGGTCTCCCGCGGGCGGCTGGACGTCCGGCTCACCGATTCGTACGACCAGCAGATCGCCGCTCTGCAGGCGCAGTACAACGGCATCGGCGGCCA
>JAJZNI010000119.1 GCA_021847925.1 bacterium | reverse complement strand
CCTCGTGGAGGGCGAGATCAGCAACCTGACGGTCGCCACCTCCGGGCACCTCTACTTCACCCTCAAGGACGCCTCGGCCTCCATCTCGTGCGTGATCTGGCGCTCCCAGCGCGCCCAGATCCCCTTCCGGCCCGACAACGGGATGACCGTCGTGCTGCACGGGCACGTGGAGATCTACGACGCCCAGGGCCGGTACCAGCTCTACGGGGACCGCATGGACCCCTCGGGGGTGGGCGCCCTGGCCCTCGCCGTGGAGCAGCGGCGCCGCGCCCTCGCCGCCGAGGGCCTCTTCGACGAGGCGGTCAAGCGGAGCCTCCCTCTCCTGCCGCGGCGCGTCGTGGTGGTCACCTCGCGGACCGGCGCCGCCCTGCGCGACGTGCTCACCGTGGCGCGGCGCCGCGCCCCCTGCGTCGACGTGGTGCTCTCCCCGGCCACGGTGCAGGGGGAGGGGGCGGCGGAGACCCTGGTCTCGGCCCTGGCCCGGGCCCAGGAGGTGGCCGGCGCCGAGGTGGTCCTCCTGGTCCGGGGTGGCGGCTCGCTGGAGGACCTCATGCCCTTCAACGACGAGCGCCTGGTCCGCGCCATCCGTGGCGGCCGTCTTCCCGTCGTGACCGGGGTCGGTCACGAGGTCGACGTCACCATCGCCGACCTCGCCGCCGACCGCCGCGCCGCCACGCCGTCGGCGGCCGCGGAGGTCGTGGTGCCGGATGCGCGCCGGCTGGGCATCGAGCTGCAGGCGCGCCGGGCCCGGCTCTCGGGCGCCCTGGAGCGACGGGTCGGCAGCGCCGCGGCGGCGCTCTCCCAGCGCCGCGTTCGGCTGGAGAACGCCTCGCCGGCGCGGCGGCTCGCCGGCCATCGCCAGCAGCTCGACGCCACGGTCGGCCGGCTGCGGGCCGCCCTGGTCGCGTCGCTCGCCGCCAGGCGGCGGGCGCTGGACGGGGCCGTCTCCCGCCTCCGGCTCCGCTCCCCGGCGCAGCGCGCGGCGGTGGAGCGCGAGCGCCTCGCCGCCCGGGGGGGGCGGCTGCGCGACCTGGCCGCCGCCGCCACCTCGCGCCGGGCCGCGGAGCTGGCGGGACGCCGGGGCCGCCTCCAGGCGCTCTCCCCGCTCCGGGTTCTGGAGCGGGGGTATTCGATCACCATGGACGCGACGACGGGCAGGGTGCTGACCGACGCCGCCACGACCGGGCCGGGCGCGAGCCTGCGCACCAGGCTCGCTCGCGGCGAGGTGCTCAGCACCGTCGCGGCCTCGACTCCCGGCGGGGAACGGATGTACGATGACGCAGCGCCCGGGGCCGCCAGCTGAGGCCGGGCTGATGAGGGTGCAGGAGACGCGATGGCCGACCCCGACGTCGAGACCCTGAGCTACGAGAGGGCGCTCGAGGAGCTGGACCAGATCATCGAGCGCCTCGAGCGGGGCGCGGTCCCGCTGGACGACGCCATCGCCGCGTACGAGCGCGGCGCGCTGCTGGCGGGGCGGTGCGCCGACCTGCTGGACCGGACCGAGCAGAAGATCAGCCAGCTGGTGGTCGGCGCGGGCGGGCGGATCGCGGAGAAGCCCCTCGAGCCGCAGCAGGCGGTCCGGGAGGCGGCGCTGGACCTGACCGCTCCACCCGCCCGGCGCGGTGCCGTCGCCGGCGACGACATCGACCCCGACGACATCCCGTTCTGATGGCCAGGTCTCCCGTCTCCGCCGGGCCGGACGGACGCCGCGGCGCGATCACCGCCGCCACGAGGCTGGACGTGGCTCTCGTCGAGAGCGGGCTCGCCCCCACGCGGGAGCGCGCCCAGGCCCTGATCGCGGCGGGACTGGTGGCGATCGGCGGCCGGCCCGCCACCGGCGCCGCCCAGCGCGTCTGCGCCGGCGAGCCGCTGAGCCTGACCGGGGCGGGGAGCCCGTGGGCGAGCCGAGCAGGGGAGAAGCTGGTGGCGGCGCTTGACGCCTTTGGCGTCGACTGCCGGGGCCGGGTCTGCCTCGACGCCGGTGCGTCCACGGGCGGCTTCACCGACGTGCTCCTGGCGGGGGGCGCGGCGCGCGTCTACGCCGTGGACGTGGGCCACGGCCAGCTCCTCCCGCGACTCGCGGACGACCCGCGGGTGACCGTGCTCGACCGCACCAACCTGCGCCACCTCGACCGCCTCCCGGGGCCGGCGCCCACGCTGGTCACCCTGGACCTCTCGTTCATCTCCCTGCGCCGCGTCCTGCCCGCCGTGGCCGGGCTGGCGCCGGGCGCGGAGGTCGTTGCCCTCTTCAAGCCGCAGTTCGAGCTGGGACGCGCCGCCGTCCCGCGGGGCGGGGTCGTGCGCGACACGGCGGCTGCCGAGGAGGGCGCGCGCGCGTTCCTCGCCTGGTGCCGCGAGGAGCTCGGAACCCCCGTCGCCGAGGGGCCGCTGCCGTCGCCGGTGCGCGGGACCAAGGGCAACCGTGAGCTCCTCGTCCACCTCGTCCTCCCCCCGGCAGGCGGGGACGGGGCCCGGGAGGACGGGTCGTGACGCGGGGGGCGATCGGCTTCCTCCTGCATCCCGGCGAGGGGGACGGCCTGGTGGCGGCCGCGGTCGCGGCGGCGCAGCGGCAGGGCTTCCGGACCTGGACCACGATGGTGCGACCGGTCGAGGACGTCGCCGCGCACGCCGACGGGACCGAGCTCCTGGTCACGGTGGGCGGCGATGGCACGTTTCTCTTCGGCGCCCGCCTGGCCGCGCCCCGGGGAATCCCCGTCCTGGGGGTCAACCGCGGCCGGCTCGGGTTCCTCACCGACCTCGACCTGGCCGACCTCCCCGCGGTGATCGACGCCTTCGCGCGGGGAGGGACGAGCTGCCACCGTCGCAGCATGCTGACCGCGGAGATCTCTCCCGAGCCCACACCGGGCGTGGGGGCGGGGGAGGGGCCGGGCGGACCCGCCCCGGAGACGCTCGCGGGGCACGCGGACGGCTCCGGGCGACACACCGCGATCGCGCTCAACGACGTTGCCCTCAAGTCCCCCGAGGTCACCGTGGTCCGCCTGCGCGTCGAGGCGGATGGCGAGCTGCTGGGCGAGTTCGACGCGGACGGCGTCGTGGTGGCGAGCGCGACCGGGTCGACGGGCTACGCCCTGAGCGCGGGCGGCCCGCCGATCGACCCGCGGGTGCGGGCGATCCTCGTGGTGCCGCTGGCGCCCCACGCCGTGATCACCCGGCCCATCGTCCTGCCGGAGGTGACGGTGGTGGAGATCGCCGTGCTGCACGGCCGGGTCCTGGCGGCGGGCGATGGGCGCCACCTCGGCGACCTCGGCGCCGGCGGCCGGGTGCGCGTCGCTCCGGGGCCGGAGCTGTGCGTCGTGCGCCACGCCGGCTCCCCCTCCTTCCTGCGCCAGCTCCGTGACAAGGTGCGCTTCGGGCTGCCGCTCAAACCGATCGAGCGGAGCGGTCCCGCCGGGACACCGGCGAGCCCGGGCGGGGGCGGCGGCGCGGGCCCCGCTGCCGTGCCGCCGGGGGACTCCCCGTCATGAGCCGTCTCCTCGAGCTCCGGGTGCGGGGATTCGGGCTTCTCCGCGAGTGCCGTCTCGAGGCGGACGCCGGCTTCGGGGTCCTGAGCGGCGAGACGGGGGCCGGGAAATCCCTCTGCATCGGCGCGCTCCGCTGGGTCCTGGGAGGCCGCGCCGAGGGGGATACCGTCGCCCCCGGCACCTCGGTGAGCGCCGTCTTCGAGCCCGACCCGGAGTGCTGCGCGATCCTGGACGGCCTGGGGATCCGCGCGGAGGACCTGGTGACGCTGAGCCGCGAGGCGGCGGCATCGGGGCGGTCGACGTGCCGCGCCAACGGATCACTGGTGTCGCAGGCGACGCTCCGCGACCTCGGCGACCATCTCGCCGACGTCACCGCGCAGGGTGCGAGCCAGCGGTTGCTGCGGCGGAGCTGGCAGCGGCGCGCACTCGACGAGTCCGGCGGCGAGGCGGCGGGGCGGGCGGCGGCGGAGATGGCCCAGGCCCACCGCCGGTGGCGTTCGGCGCTGGCGGCCCTGGAGGAGGCGCGCGCGGCCAGCCGGCGCAGCGCCTCCGAGCTTGCCGAGGCGCACGCGCTGGTCGCCGAGCTGGAGCCGCTGAGGCTTCACGAGGGCGAGGACGGGGACCTGGCCGCGGAGCGGCTGCGCCTGAGGCATGCCGAGGGGATCGCGCGCGCGGCGACCGCCCTGGCGGATGCCGTCACCGGGGACGAGAGCGGCGCCGCCGAGCTGGTGGAGAGGGCGACCGCGGAGGTCGAGGCGCTGGGTGGTGTGCACCCCGGCCTGCAGGCGCTCGGGGAGGAGGCCGCGGTGCTGGCCTCGGGGCTTCGCGATCTGGGCCTGGCGGCGCGCCGGCTTGCCGTCGACGTGGAGCTGGACCCGCGCCGTCTCGAGGCCGTGGAGGAGCGCCTCGACACCCTCGCTCGGGTTCGCCGCCGGCACGGGTCGATCCGTGAGGCGCTCGACGCCCTGGACGCGGCGCGGAGAGCCCGCGACGCCGCCGGGTCCGGGCACGATCTCGCCGCCCTGGAGGCGGAGGCTGCCCGCATGGGCGAGCGTGCCGCCGCCGCCGCCCGCTCGCTGAGCGCCGCCCGGCGAGAGGCGGCGCACCGGCTGGAGAGGGCGGTCCAGGAGAGGCTCGCCGTCCTCGAGCTTCCCCACGCCCGCTTCCGTGTCACCCTGGGCACGGTCGCCGACGCCGGGGGGCTGGATCTGGGCCGGGGCCCGGTGCGCTGCGACGCCGGCGGGGCGGACCAGGTCGAGCTCCGCTTCAGCTCGACGCTCAACGGCATCCCGCTCCCCCTGGACGAGGGACCCTCGGGGGGCGAGCTGAGCCGCCTGGCCCTGGCCCTCGCCGCCGCCGCCGCCCGGACCGGCTCCGCCCAGCCGCTTCTCGTGCTCGACGAGGTGGACACCGGGATCGGCGGTGAGACGGCCGCACGGGTCGGCGACCTGCTGGCCGAGATCGGCAGGGGGCGCCAGGTCCTGGCGGTGACCCACCGCCCGGAGATCGCGGCCCGTGCGGCCTGGCACCTCAGGGTGTCGAGGCACGAGGCGGGCGGGTCGCCCGGCGGCGTGGTCGAGCGGGTGGTGGCCGACGGCCGCGTCGCCGAGGTGGCCCGCATGATGTCGGGGCGGGCCACCCCGGCCGCCCTGGCGCGCGCCGCCGAGCTGCTGCGCGAGGGCGGGGGAGAGGATGCCTTCCGGCGCGAGGCGGGGTGACCCGGCCCGGCGCTGGCAGGCGGCCGTAGGCACGTACCATGGGCCCGATGAGCGAGACCCGCGACCGGACCGAGGCCGGCGCCGCCCGCCCGCCCGTCGCGGTGGAGGTGGGTGGATTCACCGGGAGCCTGGAGGACCTCGTGCTGAGCGCCCAGCGGGGTGCGGTCGACCTTCGCGAGCTCTCCGTCGCCCAGGTGGTGTCGCAGGTGAGCCGCCAGCTCGGCGCACGCGACCTCGGAGGGGACCTCCGCGATGCGGCGGAGGCCCTCGGCCTGCTCGCCCGGCTCCTCGCGCTCAAGGGGGCCAGGGTGACCGAGGCGGAGCCCGAGCCCGAGGAGGTGGAGGCCGCCGTCGACGAGAACGAGGCCGGGCGCCGGCTCGCGGAGTACCGCCTCTTCCGGGCCGCCATGGAGGCGCTCCTGCTGGAGCCGGCGGAGGCGGGGGAGCGGAGCTTCCTGAGCGTGGTGTCGCCCGACGTGCTGCCGGTGGAGCGCCTGCGCATCCCCCCCGAGCGTCTTGCCCAGGCGTTCCGCCGTGTCCTGGAGCGGATCCAGGAGCAGGAGCCGCTCCCCGTCGGGGTCGTGACGTTCTCGGTCGAGGAGAAGATGGCCTGGCTGCACACGCTGCTGCGCGCCGGGCCCATGTCGTTCGACGCGATCTTCGCCGAGGTGGAGACCAGGCTGGAGGCCGTCGCCTGCTTCCTGGCCCTGCTCGACCTGCTCCGCCGGGGGGATGTGGTCGTCGATCAGCCCGAGCCGTTCGCCGCGATCCGAGTGATGGCCCGTGATTGACGGCGCGTGGTGGGATGCGCGGGCGGCCACAGCGGCCGGGGCGGAGGCGGGGGCCCGCGATGCGGCCGGCCCGCGGGACGGCGAGGCGCCTGCGGCCTGGGCGGAGGCGTCCGGCGATGACGAGGACGCGGGTGACCTGACGGAGGCCGGCCTGGAGCGTGACGAGATCGGGCGCCCGCGGGTGCCCGCGTGGGCCGGCGACGCGGAGCCGGAGGATCTCGCCCTGGCGGTCGAGGCGGTCTGCTTCGTTCTCAACCGGGCCGTCGCGATCGGTGAGCTGAGCGCGATCCTGGGTCGCTCCGCGCGCGCCACCGGGCTCGCGGTCGACGCCCTCGCCCTCCAGCTGCGCGGCCGGGGACTCATGCTCCAGCGTCACCTGGACCAGGTGCAGCTGGTGACGCGCCCGCAGGTGGCGTGGGCGGCCCAGCGGGCGCTCAACCCCGAGCGGCCGGCGCGCCTCAGCCGCCCCGCACTCGAGACCCTCGCCATCGTCGCCTATCGCCAGCCCGTGTCCCGTGCCGGGGTGGAGTCGATCCGCGGGGTGAGCTGCGAGGCGGTGCTCGACAGCCTGGAGCGGCGCGGCCTCATCTCCGAGATCGCGAGGGCAGAGAGCCCCGGGCACCCCCGCCTCTTCGGCACCACCCTCCGCTTCCTCCAGCTCGTCGGTCTCGAGCGCATCGACCAGCTCCCCGCGCTGGCCGACGGGCTGGCGATGCCGGCGGAGCAGCGGGAGGCCTGGGCGACGGCCCTCGGCGAGCAGCCAGACCCGAGCGCCGAGCCGGCGGGCCCGGATGCGGAGGGGGCCGGCCACGGCATTCGGGAGCAGCGCGGCGCGCCGTGACCCCCACGCGCCTCAACCGCTACCTCGCCCGCAGGGGTGTGGCATCACGCCGGGGGGCCGACCGCCTGATCGGGGAGGGAAGGGTGACCGTGAACGGGGTCGCCGCCGTCCTGGGGACGGCCGTCGATCCCGAGGGCGACCGCGTCGCGGTCGACGGACGCGTGGTCGACGTGACGCCGCGGAGCGAGACCGTGATGCTGAACAAGCCGCGCGGGGTGGTGAGCACCGCGCGCGACCCGCAGGGCCGGCGCACGGTGATGTCACTGCTCGACGGCACGGCCCATGCCCCCGGTCTCGCCCCGGTGGGGCGGCTCGACGCCGACAGCCGCGGCCTCCTCCTGCTCAGCTCGGATGGTGACCTGGCCCATCGCCTCACCCATCCGCGCTATGGCGTGGTCAAGCGCTACCGGGTCACCCTGGACCGCCCCGCCTCCGACGCGGACCTCGAGCGGCTGGTGCGCGGCGCTGAGCTGGAGGACGGGTGGGCTCGAGCCGTCTCGGCGCGCCGGCCCGACCCGCGCGTGCCGGCCGTCGTGGAGGTGGAGATGGGAGAGGGCCGGCGGCGCGAGGTGCGACGCCTCTGCTCCACCCTGGGCATGGAGGTCCGCGACCTGGTGCGCGTCGGATTCGGACCGCTGCGGCTGGGGAGCCTGGAGGAGGGAGGCTGGCGCCGCCTCACCGCGACCGAGCTGCGTGCGCTGCGGGCCTGCGTGGGCGGTGACGGGACCGCGACGCGCGAAGCCGCACCGCTCCCGCGCCCCGCGCGCTCGCGGGGTCGCCGGGCCGCCGCGAGCGGCGAGGGACGGCGGCGGTGAGCGGGCCGCCCGTCGTGACCGTGGACGGCCCGGCCGGGAGCGGCAAGAGCACCCTGGGGCGCCGGCTCGCCCTCGCGCTCGGCCTCCCCCTCATCGACACCGGCCTCTTCTACCGGGGGATCACCTGGGCCGCCATCCGCTCCGGCCTCGACGCGGACCACCCCGAGGCGGTCGCCGAGCTCGCCCGCCGGACCGTGGTCGAGGTGAACACCGAGCCGGCCGATCCGGGCTGGGAGGTCCGCGTGGACGGCGTGGACCCCGGGCTCCTCGTCCGCGATCCCCGCCACGCCCGGCTGCTCAGCGCCATCAGCCAGATCCCCGAGGTGCGGCAGCACCTGCTCCCCCTGCAGCGGGAGCCCGCGTCGCGCGGCGCCGTCGCCGTCGGGCGCGACTGTGGCACCGTGGTGTTCCCGGAGGCGACGGTCAAGCTGTACCTCTTGGCCGAGGAGTCGCTGCGCGCGGAGCGCCGGCGGGCCCAGCTCGCCGGCCGCGGCGCGCGCGTGGACCGCGGCGCCGCCCGCGCGGAGATCGCCGATCGCGACCTCGGCGATGCGGCATCCATGGCCGCCGCCCCGGATGCCGTGGTGATCGACACGGGCACCGCGAGCATCGACGAGATGGAGGCGATCGCCCTGCGCCGGTGCGCGGCTGCCGGCCTCCTTCCCCACCCTCCCCGCACCGGGGAGAGCCGGTGACCGGGGCGCTGGGGCCGGGGCCCGAGGCGGACCGACCCCACCTGCGCCCGGGAGGGCTCGATCCCAACTACCTGTGGATGACCGGCCTGATGCGCCTCCTCTGCCACGGCGTCCTGGGCGACCGCGTGGACGTGGGCGGGATGGAGAGGGTTCCGCTGCGCGGCGGGCTGCTCGTGGTGAGCAACCACGTCGGCGCCATCGACCCCCCGATCACCGGCGCCTACCTGCCGCGCCGCGACCTGTACTTCATGGCCCGCAGCGAGTACTTCCGAAACCCGGTGAGCCGCTTCTTCATCGTCGGCTACCACGGCTTCCCGGTGGTGCGGGCGAGCGCCGACCGTGCCGCGCTGCGGCAGGCGCTGGACCTGATCGCCCAGGGCCACGGCGTGGTGGTCTATCCCGAGGGACATCGCAGCCCGGACGGCCGGCTCCAGCGTCCCCACCCGGGCGCCGGCTTCCTCGCCCGGGTGGCCGGCGCCCCCGTGCTGCCGATCGCGGTGTGGGGGACCGAGCACGTCCTTCCGATGGGGTCGCTGCGGCCCCGGCGGGCAGGCGTCCATCTGCGCGCCGGCCCCGCCATGCCGGTGCCGCTCGACGACGGGGCCGGGCGCCGCCTCACCAACCAGGAGATCGCCGACCTTCTGATGACGCGCATCGCCGAGGAGCTCCCCGCCGGCCGCCGCGGCATCTTCGACGGCAGCGGAGCGCATCGCGCGGTCCGGCCCCCCGCCGCATGATGGAGCTGGTCGCCTTCGACCTGGAGACCACCGGTCTCTCGCCCAGGTCCGACCGGGTCATCGAGGTGGGGGCCGTTCGCTTCGACCTCGCGGGGGGCGAGCGCGGCCGCCTCCAGCTCCTCGTCGACCCGGGGATGCCGATCCCGCTCCCCGTGCAGCGGCTCACCGGGATCGGCGACGCCGACGTCGCCGGCCAGACCTCGGCGGTGGAGGCCATGGCCCAGCTCGCGGAGTTCTGCCAGGACGCGGAGCTGGTCGGTCATGGCACCGCCTTCGACCTCGCCTTCTGCTCCCAGCTCCTGCCCCGGGCGTTTGCCCGGCGATCCGCCCTCGACACGCTGGAGCTGGCCCGCATCCTGCTGCCGACCGCGCCCAGCCACGGGCTGGGCAGCCTCTGCCAGCAGCTGGGACTGCGCCATGACCGGCCCCACCGCGCCCTCAGCGACGCGGAGGCCACGGCCGCGCTGCTCCGGACCCTGGTCGAGATCGCGGCGCGCACGCGCCCCGGCACGGTCGCGCAGATGCGCCGGATCGCGGGTCAGATCGAGGGCCCGCTGAGCCGCTTCTTCGACCTGGTCGGGGAGCCCGGCGGCCGGAGCCAGCCCCTGGCCCCGGCGGACCCACCCGGGGGCGGGGGCCCCGGTCGCCCCCGACACGCCCCCGACGAGGAGGCGGTCTCCCCCCGCCTCCCGTCCCAGGAGGCGCTCCCCGCCGGCCTCGCGGACGCTGCGGCCTGGGTCCTCGGCCCCCGGGGCGGCCTCGCCGAGCACCCCGGTTACGAGTACCGGGAGGCGCAGCAGCAGATGGCACGGGCCGTCGCGCAGATCCTCGAGAGGGGAGGACGGCTCCTGGTCGAGGCGGGGACGGGCGTGGGCAAGAGCCTCGGGTACCTGACGCCCCTCTCCCTCTGGCTGGAACGCGAGGGAGGCCGCGCGGTGGTCGCCACGCACACGCTCACCCTGCAGGAGCAGCTCGCCCATCACGACCTCCCGGCGCTCCAGCCGCTGCTTCCCCGGCCCCTGCGCTGGGCGGTCCTCAAGGGGCGGAACAACTACCTGAGCCTCCGGCGGCTGCAGCGCTACCTCCGCCGCGGCGACGCCGGCCCGCATGGCGCCGACCTCGACGCGATCCGCTTCAAGCTCAAGCTGCTCCGCTGGCTGGAGATCACCGCCACCGGCGACCGCGCCGAGCTGCACCTCGGCGCCTCCGAGCGGGAGCTGTGGCACCACGTCGAATCGAGCGCGGCGGACTGCCTGGGTGCCGCCTGTGCCAACTGGCGGAACGGCACGTGCCCCATGGTGGCGGCGCGCAGCTCGGCACGTGACGCGGAGCTGGTCGTGACCAACCACGCCCTCCTCCTGGGCGACGACGGCGCCGAGGGCGCAATCCTCGGCGACCATGACGCGCTGGTCGTCGACGAGGCGCACCACCTCGAGGAGGCCGCCACCCGCGCGGGTGGGCACCGCCTGCGCTGGGCCGACGTCTCCCTGGTCCTGGAGCGCCTGCCGGAGATCTCCGACCCCCGGCTCGCCGCGCTCCTGGAGGCGTGCCGGGACGCCGGCCAGCGGCTCTTCGGCGAGACCAAGGGCCTCCTCGCGGAGCGCCTCGGCGGGGGCGAGGGGGCACGGAGCGGCACCCTGAGCCTGCCCGCCGACGTCGCCGGGGAGCCGTGGATGCAACCCCTGCGCCGGCGCGCGCTCCAGGCCGTCACCGCGCTGCGCGCGGCCGGGGGAGGCCTGCGCGCCGCCCCGCCGGAGACGGCGGTCGAGGCGGAGCTCCTGCCCCAGCCCCAGAGCGCCGCCGGCGAGCTCGAGCTCGCGGCCGCCGCTCTCGAGGGCTGCGCCCGCGCCGTCGAGGACGTCCTGCTCACCCCGCGTCCCGGGCACATCGCCTGGCTGGAGCTGCGCGCGGAGCAGGCGGAGGTCCGTGATGCGCCCACCGCCGCCGGGGAGAGCCTGGGCACGGGGCTGCTCGACCGCTCCCGCAGCACCGTGCTGACATCGGCCACCCTGGCGGTGGCCGGCGACTTCGGGTTCATCCGGGAGCGGCTGGGGCTCAGGTCGCGCGTGGAAGAGCTGGCCGTGGGCTCCCCCTTCGACTTCCTGGCCCAGGCGCTCTGCGTCCTGGTGACGGACGTCCCGCCCTACGACGCGTCCGGCTACGAGCCGGCGCTGGCGGCCATGACCGAGCAGGTGGCCCGGCGTCTCGGCGGCCGGACGCTCGGCCTCTTCACGGGGTATTCGGCCCTGCGGCGCATCCGCGACCTGCTCACGCGCTCGCTGGCGCCGGATCAGATCGCGGTCGTGGCCCAGGGGGTGGACGGGACGCGCCGGCAGCTCCTCGCATCGTTTCAGCAGAGCCCACGGACCGTGCTCCTGGGTACGTCCAGCTTCTGGGAGGGGATCGACGTCCCCGGCGACGCCCTCCAGTGCGTGGTCATCGCCAAGCTCCCGTTCGCCGTGCCCACCGATCCCCTGGTGCGGGCCCGCACCGAGGGGATGAGCGACCCCTTCGGCGGGTACGTCCTCCCCGACGCGGTGATCCGGCTCCGCCAGGGCTTCGGGCGCCTGATCCGTTCGACCGCCGATCGCGGGGTCGTGGTCATCGCCGACTCCCGGCTCACGAGCCGCGACTACGCCCAGCGCTTCCTCGACGCGCTGCCCCCCGCCGAGGTCGTGCGCACCCCGGCGCGGGACGTGGCCGCGCGCGTCGCGGAGTTCGTCCGGGCGGCTCCGACCCCGTGAGCCGCGCGCGCGTCCGCGCCGGGGTCACGGGCCGCGAGCGCCGGCGGGCCCTGCGGCGATGGCGATGAGGGGCGGCGGCAGCCCGGTGTCGCGCGAGGAGCGCAGGGCGATGACCGAGGCCCTGGACCTCGCCCGCGGCTGCGACCACGCCACCAGTCCCAACCCCATGGTGGGTGCGGTGGTCCTGCGCCAGGGGACCGTGGTGGGGCGGGGGCGCACCGCTCCCGCGGGGGGCCCCCACGCCGAGGTGGTCGCGCTGGCCGAGGCGGCGGGGGCCGCGCGCGGGGCCACGCTGGTCGTCTCTCTCGAGCCCTGCTGCCACCTCGGGCGGACCCCGCCGTGCACCGACGCGGTGATCGCGGCGGGCATCTCCCGCTGCGTCGTGGCCATGCGGGACCCCAACCCCATGGTGGACGGCCGCGGGATCGAGCGCCTCCGGCAGGCCGGCATCGAGGTGCGCCTCGGTGTCGGCGCCGGTGGAGCCCGGCGGCTCAACGAGTTCTACCTGCGCTGGGTGACCGCCCGGCTCCCCTTCGTCACGGCGAAGTTCGCGGCCTCGCTCGACGGCCGGATCGCGACCGCGAGCGGTGAGGCGCGCTGGATCACCGGCGAGGCGGCGCGGCATCTGGCCCACCTCCTCCGCCACCAGCACGACGCGGTCCTGGTCGGTGCCGGCACGGTCCTGGCCGACGACCCCCAGCTGACCGCCCGGCTGCCGGACCGCGAGGCCCGGCAGCCGCTGCGGGTGGTCGTCGACAGCCGCCTCTCCACCCCCGTGACCTCCCGGCTGATCGGCAGCGACGGGCGATCGCTCATCGCCACCACGGAGGCGGCCCCGGCGCGGGCCCGCCACGCCCTGGAGGCGCGCGGAGCCCGTGTCGAGGCCTTCCCGGTGGCGGCGGACGGACGCGTGCCGCTGCGCGCCGTGCTGGCGATGCTCGCCGCCGAGGGACGGATCAGCGTCCTCGTCGAGGGCGGGGCACGCGTCCACGGCAGCCTCTTCGCGGAGGGGCTCGCCGACCGGGTGGTCGCCCTCCTCGCTCCCCGCATCATCGGCGGGGCGTCCGCTCCCGCGGCGGTGGGCGGTCCGGGGGCGCTCCACCTGGCCGACGCCCCCGAGCTGCACGGCGTCCGCGTCGAGCGGGCCGGAGCCGACATCGTGGTGAGCGGCTCCACGCGGGCCGGACACCCGGGGCGCGGCTGAGGCGCAGGGGGCGCACGGCGGGGTACGCTGGCGCGAGTGTTCTCCGGGATCGTCGCCGGGCGGGGCGAGGTGCTGACCGCGGTGGCGGCCGACGGTGGGCGGCTGGCGCTCGGGACGATCGGCCTGCCCTCCGGGCTCGCGGTGGGCGAGAGCGTCGCGGTGAACGGAGCCTGCCTCACCATCGTCGAGCGCACCGAGGCCGGGCTGGCCGCGGACGTGACACCGGAGACGGTGCGGCGGACCAATCTCGCCGGGCTGCGTGCCGGCGACCCGGTGAACCTGGAGCCATCGCTGACATACGGGGAGCGGGTCGGCGGGCACCTGGTGAGCGGACACGTCGACGCGGTGGCGGAGGTGCTGGAGGCGCGTCCCGACGGTGGGGCGCGGTGGCTGGTCATCGCGCTGCCGGCGGAGATCGCGCGCTACGTCGTCGACAAGGGCTGCGTCGCCGTGGACGGCATCAGCCTCACCGTCGCCCACACCGGGGCGGACAGCTTCAGCGTGACCCTGATCCCCCACACCCTCGCCGCCACGACCGCCGGCGGCTGGCGTCCGGGGTCGCGCGTCAACCTGGAGGCCGACCTCCTCGCCAAGTACGTCCAGCGGGGCCTCGACGTCCTCGCGCCCGCGGCGGCGCCGGGGGCGGGACGGTGACCAGGGACCGGGTCGCAGACGCCATCGAGGCCATCCGCCGCGATCGCTTCGTCATCGTGGTCGACGACGAGGACCGGGAGAACGAGGGCGACCTCTGCATCGCCGCCGAGGCGGTCACCGCGGAGAGCGTCAACCTCCTCCTCAGCGAGGCGCGCGGGCTGCTCTGCGTCGCCTGCGACACGGGGCGTCTCGACGACCTCGGCCTGAGCGACATGGTGGAGCGCAACACCTCGCTGCACGAGACGGCCATGACGGTGACGGTCGACGCCGTGGGGGAGGGGGTCACCACCGGGGTGAGCGCCCACGACCGCGCGGTGACCATCCGCCACCTCGCGGACCCGGGCGTGGGGCCGGCCGGCTTCACCCGCCCCGGCCACGTCCAGCCGCTCCGGGCCCGCCCCGGCGGGGTGCTCAAGCGGGCCGGGCACACCGAGGCGATCGTCGACCTCTGCCGCGCGGCGGGGCGGGCTCCCTGCGGGGTGGTCTGCGAGATCCTGCGCGAGGACGGCAGCGTGGCGCGGCGTCCGGACCTGGATCGGTTCGCGCGCCGCCACGGGTTCGCCATCGTGACGATCGAGGACCTGGTGCGCTGGCGGCGTCGCACCGAGACCCTGGTGGTGCGGCGGGCCGAGACCCGGCTGCCCACCCCGTGGGGCACCTGGCGGTGCGTCGCCTACGAGGACCTGGTGGAGCACGGCGTCCATGTCGCCCTCGTCCTCGGCCAGATCGAACCGGATGACGCGCAGCCGGTGCTCTGCCGCGTCCACAGCGAGTGCCTCACCGGTGACGCGCTGGGCTCCCTGCGGTGTGACTGCCGGGCTCAGCTCCACCGCGCCATGGACCTCATCGCCGCCGAGGGCCGCGGCGTCCTCCTCTACCTCCGCCAGGAGGGGCGGGGGATCGGCCTCCTGGACAAGCTGAGGGCCTATGCGCTCCAGGACGGGGGAGCCGACACCGTCGACGCGAACCTGCGCCTCGGCCTGCCGGTGGACACCCGCGACTACGGCATCGGTGCCCAGATCCTGGCCGACCTCGGCGCCCGCCGGCTGCGGGTCCTGAGCAACAACCCGCGCAAGTACCACGCGCTCGCGGGCTACGGCCTCGAGGTGGTGGAGCACCTCCCGCTCCTGACCGAGCCCACCGCGCACAACCGCCGCTACCTGAGCGTCAAGCGGGAGAGGATGGGCCACCTGCTGGGTCCACCGCCGCCCGGCGCCGGCGCGGGTGTGACAGGATCGGCGGGATGAGACAGCTCACCGGGAGGGCCGACGCCACCGGCATGCGGATCGCCGTGGTGGTGGCGCGCTTCAACGAGACGGTGTCCGAGCGGCTCCTCCAGGGGGCGCTCGACGCCCTGGTGCGTCACGGTGCCGCCGCGGACCAGGTGACCGTGTACTGGGTGCCGGGCAGCTTCGAGATCCCCCTGGTGGCGCGGGAGGTGGCCCTCAGCGGCGCGGTCGACGCCATCGTCTGCCTCGGCGCGGTGATCCGGGGCGAGACCGGCCACTACGACCTGGTGGCCGGGGAGGCGGGGCGGGGCGTGGCGCGCGTGGCCCTGGAGCAGAGGGTGCCCTGCACCCTCGGCATCCTGACCACGGAGACCATGGAGCAGGCGGTGGACCGGGCGGGCGGCAAGCACGGCAACAAGGGCGCCGACGCCGCGGTCGCGGCGATCGAGATGGCGTCCCTCATTCGCTCCATCCGCGGGGAGGCCGCACCCCTGGACCGGGCCACCCCCGCGGCGGACTGACCGGGACCGGGCGTGCTGAGCGACCCCGACGTGCTCGCCGAGCTGGCCGGGGAGGCGCGCCCCGACCCGGTGGTGGCCCTGGCCCAGGGCGCCCCGCGCCTGGGCGACGTGCCGGCCAACGTGGACCGGCACCTGGAGCTCATCGCCCAGGCGGCGGAGCGGGGAGCCGACCTCGTGGTCTTCCCCGAGCTGTCGCTCACCGGCTACTTCCTCAAGGACCTCGTGGCCGACAGCGCGGTGCGGCTCGAGGGGAAGGAGATCTCCGCCCTGGCCCGGGCGTCGCGCGCGGTGGACTGCGTGGTGGGCTGCATCCTGGAGGGCGACGACCATCGCCTCCACAACGCGGCGGTCTACCTCTCCCGGGGGGAGGTCGTGCACGTCCACCGCAAGGTGTACCTGCCCACCTACGGCCTCTTCGACGAGGCGCGCTACCTCGCGGCCGGCGACCGCTTCCGCGCCTTCACCATGCCGCTGCCCTCGGCTCGCGCCCACCGGGAGTGGCGGGCCGGGATCCTCATCTGCGAGGACCTCTGGCACCCGACGTCGCCGGCCGTGCTGGCCCGCGACGGGGTGGACGTCGTGATCTGCCCCTCGGCGTCGCCGGGGAGGGGGGTCGGGAGCGGCGCCGAGCTCGGCACCGCGCAGAGCTACGACGTCATGACGCGGACGTACGCCCAGCTCCTCACGACCTACGTCGTCTACTGCAACCGGGTGGGCTACGAGGACGGCGTCGGCTTCTGGGGCGGCTCCCGGGTGGTGGGCCCGGACGGGGAGATCCGCGGCGAGCCGGCCAGCCGCGAGGAGGCGATGCCCCTGCACCGCCTCGAGCGCGGCGCGCTGCGCCGGGCGCGGATCGCCAACCCCATGCTGCGCGACGAGCGCCACGACGTGGTCGACGCCGAGATGCGACGCCTGCGCCGCAGGTCGCGCATGTGAGCGCGGCCACCCCGCCCTCCGCGGTCGGACCGCCGGCGCCGGGCGACGCCGGCGTGCTCGTCATCGACTGCGTGCTGGTGACCGAGATCCTCACCGGCTTCGTCCGCGAGGAGGTCGGCAAGGTGGGGTTCCGGCGCGGGGTGGTCGGCCTCTCGGGCGGCGTCGACTCGGCGCTCACCCTCGCCATCGCCTGCCGCGCCCTGGGGGCCGAGAACGTCGTGCCCATCGTGATGCCCTACCGGACCAGCAGCCCGGCGTCGGAGCGGGACGCCCGCCGGGTGGCGGCGCAGCTCGGCGCCGATCCCCTGGTCATCGACATCTCGGCCCAGGTGGACGCCTATTTCGAGAGGCTCCCCGACGCGGACCGTGCCCGGCGCGGCAACAAGATGGCGCGGGAGCGGATGTCCATCCTGTACGACGTCTCCTCGGCGCGCCACGCGCTCGTGATCGGCACCTCCAACAAGACCGAGCTGCTCCTCGGCTACAGCACGATCCACGGGGACAGCGCCTACGCCCTCAACCCGATCGGCGATCTCTACAAGACCCAGGTGTACGCGCTGGCCGGCCACCTCGGGCTGCCCGAGGAGGTGCTCGCCAAGGCCCCGTCCGCCGACCTCTGGGAGGGGCAGTCCGACGAGGAGGAGCTGGGCTTCAGCTATGCCCTGGTGGACCGCCTGCTCTTCCACATGGTCGACGAGAGGCGCGGCCGTGACGAGCTGCTGCGCCTGGGCTTCGACGGCGGATTCGTCGACCAGGTGGCCCGGCGGGTCCGCGACAGCCAGTTCAAGCGGCGCCCCCCGCTCATCGCCAAGCTCTCGCAGCGCACCATCGACCGCGACTTCCGCTACCCCCGCGACTGGGGGCGATGAGGGGTGCGGGGCGATGCGGGCGCCGCGAGAGGCGGGGCGGGGCCGGGGAGGCTCACCGTGGTCGCGACCCCGATCGGCAACCTCGAGGACCTGAGCCGGCGCGCGGAGCGGACGCTGCGCGACTGCGACCGCGTGGTCGCCGAGGACACCCGGCGCACCCGGGCGCTGCTGCGCAGCCTCGGCATCGACAAGCCGGTGCTCTCGCTGCCCGCCTTCGCCGAGGAGGGCCGGGTGCCGGGCCTGCTCGCCCGCCTGGAGGCCGGGGAGAGCCTCGCCCTCTGCACCGACGCCGGCACGCCCGCGGTCAGCGATCCGGGCAGCCGCCTGGTGGCGGCGGCCCACGCGGCCGGGATCCTGGTGAGCGTGGTCCCGGGGCCGAGCGCCGTCACCGCGGCGATCGCCGGCGGCGGGCTGGGTGGCGGGGGCGGCTTCGTCTTCCTCGGCTTCCCGCCGCGCACCCCCGGGAGGCTCCGCCGTGCGCTGGAGGCGGCCCTGGCCCTCGGCCTGCCCGTGGTGCTCTTCGAGGCGGCCCAGCGCCTGGTCCGGACCCTGGAGGCGGCCGAGCCGGTCCTGGGCGACCGGCCGCTCGTGGTCGCGCGCGAATTGACTAAAGTCCACGAGACCTTCCATCGCGGCACCGCCCGCGAGCTGGCCGCCGAGCTTCGCGCCCAGCCACCGCGCGGCGAGTGCACCATCGTCGTGGGGAGATGACCACCCGCACCTTCTACGTCACCGCCGCCATCGACTACGTCAACGGGGATCCCCATCTGGGCCACGTCTACGAGAAGGTGGGCTGCGACGTGATCGCCCGCCACCACCGCCTGCGCGGTGACGACGTCCGCTTCACGGTCGGGACCGACGAGCACAGCCAGTCGGTGCTGCGCGCCGCCCGCGAGCGCGGCGTGACCCCCGAGGAGTTCGTCACCCGCCAGGCGGAGCGCTTCCGGGCTCTCTACGATGCGCTCGACATCGCCTACACCGCCTTCGTGCGCACGAGCGGCGACGCCAACCGGCGGAGCACCGAGCGGCTGATGCAGGCGGTGTACGACGCCGGATTCATCGTCAAGGGCTGGTATCGGGCCTGGCTCTGCCCCTCGTGCGAGCGCTACTACTCCGAGAAGGAGCTGGTCGCCGGCCTCTGCCCGGTGCACGAGCGGCCCGTGGAGCTGGTCGAGGAGGACAACTACTTCCTGCGCCTGAGCGACTTCCAGGACCGCCTCCTCGAGGTGATCGAGGGTCACCCCGACTTCCTGGTCCCCGAGACCCGCCGCAACGAGATCCTCAACCTGGTGCGCGGCGGCCTCGAGGACATCAGCGTGAGCCGGGGCTTCTCCGACTGGGGGTTTCCGCTCCCCTTCGACCCCTCCCAGGTGGTCTACGTCTGGTTCGACGCCCTGATCAGCTACCTGACCGGGGTCGGGTACGCGACCGATGCCGAGGAGTTCGGCCGCTTCTGGCCCGCCGACGTCCACGTGATCGGCAAGGACATCACCCGTTTCCACGCCGTGATGTGGCCCGCCATGCTCATGGCCGCGGGAATCCCCCTGCCGCGCCGGGTCCACGTCCACGGCTTCATGACCCTGGGTGGCGAGAAGATGAGCAAGACGCGCGGCATCTTCGTCGATCCCGCCGCGCTCGTCGCCCAGTTCGGCAGCGACGCGGTGCGCTACGTGCTCATGGCCGAGGTCCCCTTCGACCGCGATGGCGACTTCTCCATGGAGGGCTTCGTCGACCGGTACAACGCGGACCTCGCCAACGATTACGGCAACCTGGTGTCGCGGACCGAGAAGATGGTGCAGCGCTACTTCGGAGGGCGGGTGCCCGAGCGCGGCCCGGAGGAGCCGATCGACGGCGAGCTGCCCGAGGTGGCCCGCGGCGCGCTCCCCGACTACGACGCGGCGATGGGGCGGCTGGACTTCACGGCCGCGCTGGCGGCCGTCCGCCGGCTGGTGGGACGGGCCAACAAGTACGTGGAGGAGGTCGCTCCCTGGAGGCTGCACGGAGCCGGCGACCCCCGTCTGGGGACGGTCTGCGCCCAGCTCCTCGAGGCGGTCCGGGTGAGCACGCTGCTGCTGCACCCCTTCATCCCGAGGTCGACCGCGAGGGTGGCGGCCGACCTCGGGGTCGCCCTGGAGGGCGACCTCGCCCCGGCCCTCGCCGCCTGGCCCGGCCTCGAGGCGGGCGGCGCGGTCGGCGTCGGCGAGATCCTCTTCCCGCGGCTCGACCGGGGGCAGACGCTGGACGGCGCATGACCGGGCTGGTCGATGCGCACTGCCACCTCCAGCTCGTCGCCGAGCGGGAGGGCGACGGAGCCGTGGCCGGCGCCCTCGAGCGCGCGGCGCTCGCCGGCGTGGAGCACGTGGTCTGCGCGGGTCTCAACCTCGAGGACAGCGACCGCTGCCGGGTGATCGCGGAGGCCCATTCCGGCGTCCTCTTCACCGTGGGCTGGCACCCCCATGAGCCGCGCTCGCCCGGGGCCGCCGAGCTGCGGGCGCTGGAGGAGCTGCTCCGCCACCCCCGCGCCGTGGGCGTGGGCGAGATCGGGCTCGACCGTCACTGGCGCGCCGGCTATCACGAGACCCCGCTCGAGGTGCAGCGGGTGAGCTTCCGCCTCATGCTGGAGATGGCGCGCGATCGTTCGCTGCCGGCGGTGGTGCACGATCGCGAGGCGCACGCGGAGGTCCTGGCCGCCATCGACGACGTCCCCGGGGTGCGCGGGGTCATGCACTGCATGAGCGGGGACGCCGAGCACGCCCGGCGCTGCCGGGAGCGCGGCTTCCTGATCTCGTTCGCGGGCAACGTGACCTATCGCGGCAGCGACGTCATCCGCGCCGCCGCGCGCTCGGTCGACGCCGAGGGGTACGTGGTGGAGACGGACACGCCCTTCCTGAGCCCGGTGCCGCATCGCGGCCGTCCCAACACCCCGGCGCACCTGGTCGCGACGGTGGCCGCGCTCGCCGAGCTGCGCGGCCGCCCGGCCGCCGAGGTCGCCGCCGAGACCGGGCGCAACGCGCACCGCCTCTACTCGCTGGGGAGCACGGGGCCCCTCGGTGCCTGACCGGCCCGACCTGTGTGACCCGCGCACCGTCACCGAGCTGGCGCGGCGCGCGGGGCTGGTGGCCAAGCGCCGCCTCGGTCAGCGCTTCCTGGTCGACCGGACGGCGCTGGAGAGGATCGTGGAGGCTCTCGCCCCGGGCCCGGGCGACACCGTGTGGGAGATCGGCCCGGGGATGGGCGTGCTCACCCTGGAGCTGGCCGCGCGGGCGGGCCGGGTGGTCGCCGTGGAGCTGGACCCCGCCTGCGTCCGCGCGGCGCGCTCGGCGCTGCGCGGCGCGGCCAACGTCACCCTGGTCCACGCCGACGCGCGCGCGGTGGAACCGGGCGGCCTGGACCTTCCCGAGCCGTTCCTGGCCGCCGGCAACCTCCCCTACAACCTGACGGGAGCCCTCCTCTCCCACCTCTTCGAGGCCGCCCGCCCACCCCGCCGCGGGGTGTTCCTGGTGCAGCGTGAGGTGGCCCGGCGCCTGGCGGCTCCGCCCGGGGGCTGGAGCCTCGCCACGGTCGCCATCCGCAGCCTGGCGTCGGTCGAGGTCGTCGCCGACGTGCCGCCCTCCAGCTTCCTGCCCCCGCCCGCCGTGGTGTCGAGCATCATTCGTCTCCGTCCGGCACGGCAGATGCCCGATCTCGAGAGGAACGAGGTGCTCAGGCTGGCCCGATCCGCCTTCCAGCTGCGCCGCAAGACGCTGCGCCACGGGCTCGCGCGCGCTCTCGGCGCCGGGCCGGAGGCGGCGACCGACGTCCTGCGCCGCTCGGGCGTCGATCCCGGGCGTCGTCCGGAGACACTCGATCTCGACGAGTGGCGCGAGCTGGCCCGCATCGGCGGGGGCGGCCGGTGAGGCGGCCGCGGGACGCCCTCCCGGGCGAGCCGCCCTCCGGGGCGGACGGCCGGCCGGCGCGCCCGGAGCACTCGCAGCCGCTGCACGCGGTGCGACCCGCGCTCCCGCCGCGGCCGGAGGACGCGGCCGGGTTTGCCCGCATCCTGCGCAAGCCGGACTTCCGCCACCTCTGGTTCGCCCAGTGCGCCAGCCAGTTCGCGCAGAACTCGATCTTCGTGATCCTCCTGGTGGTCATCTTCCGCATCAGCGGCAGGGCGTCGATATCGGCGGTGGCCGCCGTCGCCTTCACCCTCCCGGGCGTCCTGCTCAGCGCACCGGCCGGCGTCTACGCGGACCGCCATGACAAGCGGACGCTGATGCTCTGGACCAACGCCGGCCGCGCCCTGCTCATGGTCCTCGCCGGTCTCAGCACCCTGCCGACCTGGCTCCAGGGCCAGGCCTGGCCGCTGCTCCTGCTGACCCTCGCCTTCAGCTCGGCCAGCCAGCTCTTCGCGCCGGCGGAGGCGGCCAGCATCCCCTCGCTGGTGAGCCGGGAGCAGATCCAGGGAGCCACCTCGCTCTTCATGACCACGGTGATCCTCTCGATCGTGCTGGGTGCCGCCCTGGGGTCCGTCGCCGTCGGTCTGCTCGGCCCCGCCCTGCCCTTCTACATCGCGGCCGGGCTCTTCGGGGTGGCCGCGATCCTCGTCTGGCGCATCGGCGCCTCCCTGCACGCGGTCCCCCGGGGGAGCGCCCCCCGGGCCGACGTCCTCCAGGAGCTGCGCGACGGCCTCGGGATCCTCCGGTCGAGCCCGCCACTGCGGTGGGGCATGATCGAGCTCGGGCTCGCGCTGGTCGTCGTCTACACGATCTACACCCTGGGCCCCGACTTCATGAACCACCTCCTGGGCCCCCAGGGGAGCCAGGAGCTCTACATCGTCCTGGTGCCGGCCACCGCCGGCCTGGTGGGGATGGCCGGCGTCCTCGGGCAGCACCGCATCCGCCTCGACCGCCGCACGCTCATGGTGTCCGCGTTCCTCACCGCCGGGGGGTGCCTGGTCGCCATGGGGGTCAGCGCGCCCCTGCTGCAGCGATGGCACATCACAGCCCCCCTCATCCCCCTGGTGGCGGCGCTCGCCCTCGCCTTCGGTCTCGCCCTCGGCGCGGTGCTGATCCCCGCCTTCACGGTCCTCCAGGAGGGCACCACCGAGGAGTCCCGGGGGCGCATCTTCGGCGGGGTCTTCACGGTCGTCAACCTCGCCATCGCCATCCCCGCCCTGGTGGTGGGGGCGGTCGCGGACGCCCTCTCCGTGTACGTGGCGGCCACCGCGGTCGGGGTGGCGGTGGTGGTCGTCGGGCTGGTCTTCCGTTTCGCCTTCTGGAGCCGCCTGGCCCTGCTCGAATCGGTCGCCGTCACACCCAGCGGGAGAGCCGGCACGCCCTGACACGGCCGTGCAACGCCGGGGTCGCGGTGCCGTCTCATCGCCCACCCCGGCCTGCCCCGGTGCCAAGCTCGGCAGGCCCGGGCGCGTCCGGGCGCCAGCGGATCGCCACGCGACAGAGGAGGTTCGACGGAGCAGATGCGGGCCATCGTCACCTGCGAGTGCTGCGGCCATCGCCAGGCGGTGGAGCGGCCGATCCGCCGCCCCGAGTCGTTTCACCTCATCTGCCACGACTGCGAGGGGGTGCTCCTCGTCGAGGTGACCGTCGCCGACCTGCGGGCCGCTCGCAGCGCTGCCCAGAGCCGCTCGGCGCGCGCGGGGGGGGTGGGCAGCCCGGCGTAGACGGGCCGCTCCCACGGCGCCGCCCGGGCGCCCCCGGGGCACCGCGGTATGATCCCGTCCTGGCCCGTCCACGGGCCCCGGGGCGCATAGCTCAGTTGGTACGAGCGCAGCGTTGACATCGCTGAGGTCTCAGGTTCGATCCCTGATGCGCCCACGCCCACCGGCGGGGCAGCGGGCCCCGGGGGCGCCTGCAGGGCGCCCCGCCCGCCGCCCGCTGCGAGCTGCCCGGTGCGGAGGGGGCCTGTGGGCCCGGCGCCGCTCTCCCCGCAGCACCGGGCCGGCGTGACGTCCGGACCCGCGCAGCGCCGGCGGATGGGACCCCCGGGTCCCGCCACAATCTCTGCGGTCACTGTTGCGACTGCGCGCCGGCGGCGCGCGACGCCGGTTGTTGCCAACAGCTTTCGCACATGCCGCGCAGGCATCCCGAACTCACCGGTACCGGCTTGTCCACAGAGCGCACACCCACATTCCTGAAGCGCTGTGCACCTCACCAGACGCGGTGGTGCAGAGCTGTTGCGGGCGCGCCGCGGCCGGTGTTGACAAGCCCTGAGAGGCCGGTCGTAGACTGACCGTGCTCATGGAGGTGGGTGTGCACGCCATGCACTCGGATCGGTCCGCGCTGCCGCGCGTCTGCGCGCGGGCGGGATGCAGCATGCCCGTCAAGAAGCCGACCAACAAGTACTGCAGCGTGCGCTGCTGCGCGACCGACCCGGTGCGGCTCGAGCGGCTGCGCAGCCAGGCCCAGCGCTCCCATCGCACCGTCATCCCCCTGACACACCAGCTCTCGCTGGAGCTGTGGGGAGGCCGCGGATCCAATCCCGAGTCCGAGATCGACCTGGTGGGTCAGGATCGCGAGGACGTGCCCCGCGGCATGTCGCATCTCGCCTGCTAGCCCCTCATCCCGAGGCGTCCGCGCCCCCGAAGCGAATACAATGCGGCCGCCGTGCCTGAGGAGGTAGACGACGCCGCCGAAGCCGGGCTGCCCCTGGAAGCACCCGCCGAGCTGAGCCTCGACATCCTGCGCCACAGCGCCGCCCACCTCATGGCCGCCGCCGTCTGCGAGCTGTACCCCGGCGCCGAGTACGACGTTGGACCGGCCATCGAGGACGGCTTCTTCTACAACTTCCGGCTTCCGGGTGACCGTCACCTCACCGAGGCGGACCTCGCGGCCATCGAGACGCGGATGCGGGAGCTGGCGGCACGGAGGCTTCCCTTTCGCCGGGAGGTGATGGCCCGCGACGACGCGCGGAAGCTGTTCGAGGGTATGGGCCAGAGCTTCAAGGTGGCGATCATCGACCGCCTCGCGAGCGACGTGCGCAGCGTCGGCGTGTACCGCACCGGTGACTTCATCGACCTCTGTCGCGGGCCGCACGTGCCGGACAGCTCACGGCTCAGCGCCTTCCGGCTGCTGCGGGTGGCGGGCGTGTACTGGCGCGGCGACGAACGCAACCCCCAGCTGCAGCGCATCTACGGAACCGCGTGGTTCACGCAGGCCGACCTCGACGCCCACCTGGAGCGCCTCGCCGAGGCCGAGCGCCGCGACCACCGCCGCCTGGGTCGGGAGCTCGAGCTGTTCCACTTCGACGACACCGCTCCGGGAATGCCCTACTGGCTGCCCAACGGCGTGGTCGTGCTCAACACCCTGATGGGATTCGCCCGAGAGGTTCGCGGCGCTCACGGGTACCGGGAGGTGATCTCCCCGATCATCAACGACAAGCGCCTGTGGGAGGTCTCCGGGCACTGGGACCATTACCGGGAGAACATGTTCATCATCCCCGTCGACGACCAGACGGTGTACGGCGTGAAGCCGATGAACTGTCCCAACGCGCACGTCATCTACAACCTGAGGCGGCACAGCTACCGCGAGCTGCCGCTGCGCTACCTGCAGCTCGACACGCTGCATCGTTACGAGCGCTCGGGCACGCTGCACGGGCTTCTGCGAACACGCAAGTTCCAGCAGGACGACTCCCACATCTTCCTCGCCGAGGAGCAGATCGAGGACGAGTACGAACGGATCCTCGAGCTGATCGGCCTCTTCTATCGCACCTTCGAGCTGGAGTACTCATTCCGTCTCGGCACGCGGCCGGACGGCTTCCTCGGGGACGTCGAGACCTGGGACCGTGCCGAGGCCGCCCTGCTGCGCATCCTGGAGCGTCACGCCGGCCGCGACGGCTTCGTGGTCGAGGCCGGAGAGGGCGCGTTCTACGGCCCCAAGATCGACATCCTGACGCGGGACGCCATCGGACGATCCTGGCAGAACGGGACGGTCCAGCTGGACTTCCAGCTGCCCCGGCGATTCGGCTGCGAGTACGTCGACGCCTCCGGCGAGTCGCGGACCCCCGCCGTCATCCACCTCGCCATCTACGGCTCCTTCGAGCGGTTCCTGGGGGTGCTCATCGAGCACTTCGCCGGGCATCTCCCGCTCTGGATGGCCGCGGTGCAGGTGGAGCTGATCCCGGTGCAGGACGACGTCGAGAGCGTCCTGGCCGGCATCGCCGACCTGGCCGGGAGGCTGCGGGAGGCCGGCCTGCGGGTGGCGGTCAACGACCGTCCCGGGGAGCGCATGCAGGCGCGCATCCGCGATTGCGAGCTGCGCAGGGTCCCCTACGTGGTGGTCCTGGGAAGGCGCGACGTGGAGCGCGGGGACGACGTGGTCACCGTGCGCGACACCCGCCGCGGAGGCACCGAGAGCCGGGGCGTCGCCGATCTGATCACCCGCCTCACCGAGGAGGTGGCGAGCCGCCGGCCGCGATAGGGGGGGCTATGCTCGGGATCGCCGTGCCCCGCCGCCTCCACCGCCTGGTCGACATGGTGGCCGCCCTCGCGCCCGGCGAGGACGCGGAGGGGCTGATCGCGTCCGGCCAGATCGAGGTGGCGGGCTTCCCCGTCACCGACCCCGGGGCGCGCGTTCGCGCCGGGACCGCGGTGCGGCGGCGGCCACCGGCGCACCTGCGCGGCGAGGCCAAGCTCCGTCCGGCGCTCGCCGCGTTCGGGGTCCGGGCCGCCGGGCGCGTGGCCCTCGACGTCGGAGCGGCCGCGGGAGGCTTCACCCGGGTGCTGCTCGATGCCGGTGCGCTGCGCGTCTACGCGGTGGACGCCGGCCACGGCCAGCTTCTGGGCTCACTGCGCCAGGACCCGCGGGTGGTGAACCTGGAGAACACCAACGTGGCCGCCCTGGACCGCCGCGTGGTCCCCGAGCCGGTCGAGCTCGTGACCGTCGACGTCTCCTACCTCTCCCTGAGCCGGGCTGTGGCGCAGCTCGACCGGGTGGAGGTGGCGCCCGGCGCCGAGCTGGTCGGGCTTGTCAAGCCGATGTTCGAGCTGCGGCTGCCCAGCGCGCCGCTGGACGGTCCCACCCTGGAGAGCGCGCTGCGGGCGGCCTGCCGGGGCGTCGCGGCGGCCGGCTGGTCGGTGGAGGGGAGCATGGTGTCGCCGGTCGCGGGGGCCCGGGGGGCTCGCGAGCTGCTCCTCCACGCCCGGCGCGGACCGCGGTCGGGCAGGGGCTGAGGCCGGGCGCCCGCCGCCGCCGTGATATGCTCCGCCGCTGGACGCTAGACGCGCCGCCAAGAGGGTCCGTGCGGTACGGCCCCACCTTCCGGCTCCGGCCCCGAAGGTCCAGCCACCGATGCCTGGATAGCGGAAGCTATCCTTTTTTGTTGCCACCAGCACCGCCCCAGGAGGGACCACCCCCATTCCGTTCCGAGAGCTGCGGGTCAACGACCAGATCCGCATCCCCATGGTCAGGCTGTTCGACGACACCACCCAGGAGTCCTTCGGGATCGTTCCCCTCGACCGGGCCAAGCAGCTGGCCATGGAGCGGGAGCTGGACCTGGTCGAGGTGGCGCCCCAGGCCCAACCCCCGGTGTGTCGGCTCATGGACTACGGCCGCTTCAAGTTCGACGCCCTGAAGCGGGAGAAGGAGAGCCGGCGCGAGCACAGCGTGACGACCCTCAAGGAGATGAAGCTCCGGCCCAAGATCTCGGACCACGACTTCCAGACCAAGTTCGGATACGTCAAGCACTTCCTGGAGGAGGGGGACAAGGTGAAGCTCACCATCACCTTCCGGGGCCGCGAGCTGGTCCACCAGGAGTTTGGACGCCGGCTCCTCGACCGGATGGCCGAGGAGCTGCGCGAGGTCGCCGCCATCGAGCGCAATCCTCTCGTGGAGGGCCGGAACATGACGATGATCCTGAGCCCGACCCACAGGAGGCCGGCCAAGCCGGTGCCCACCCGAGCGGACGAGAGCTCCGACAGCTCCATCCCGGGACCCGCCGGCTCCACCACCACCCAGGGGAGCTCCATCGATGCCCAAGATCCGCAACCATAGGGGCACCAAGAAGCGGTTCCGCATCACGGGGACGGGCAAGGTCATGCGCCGCCACGCGATGCAGTCGCACATCCTGGAGAAGAAGAGCGCCAAGCGCAAGCGGCTGTTCGCCGGGGAGACGGGGGTCTCGCCCTCCGACACCCGGCAGGTGCGCCGCAACGCGCCGTACCTGTAAGGAGGTCAGCGATGGCCAGGGTCAAGCGGGGCGTCACCCAGCGCGCCCGTCACAAGAAGGTCCTCGAGCTCGCCGAGGGGATGCAGGGCAGCCGGCACCGGCTGCACAAGTCGGCCAACGAGGCCGTGATGCATTCGCTGGCGTACGCCTATCGCGACCGGCGCCGGCGCAAGGGCGACATGCGTGGCCTCTGGATCGCCCGCATCAACGCGGCGGCCCGCCAGAACGGGCTCGCCTACAACCGCCTGGTCCACGGCCTGAAGCGCGCCGGTGTCGACATCAACCGCAAGATGCTCGCCGACCTCGCCGTCACCGACGCCGACGCCTTCACCCGGTTGGTGGCGGTGGCTCGGGAGGCGACCGAGACCCGCTGACGCACGCGCTGCGCAGGGGCGGTGAGGAGCGACCTTCGTGACAGGGGATGGCGACGACGGTGACCTGCACGACATTCTCGGCCGGGCTCTCGCGGCGCTGAGCGCGGCGGCGACCCCGGCGGAGGTGGACGCGGTGCGGGCCCGTTACCTGGGCCGCGGCGACGGCGAGCTCACGCTTCTGCGCCGCCGCATCGGGAGCATCGCGGACCCGGACGCCCGGCGCCAGCTCGGCATCTCCGTGAACGAGGCCTGGCGGCGCCTGGAGGACGACGTGGTGGCGCGGCGGGCCGCCCTCGAGCGGCAGCGCAGGGTTGCGGCCGAGGCCGACGAGGCCCTGGACCTCACCTGGCCGCCTCCGCCGCTGCGGCGCGGCCACCTGCACCCGGTCACGCGCATGAGCCGGGAGATCCGGCGCGTCTTCACCCAGCTGGGTTACCTGGTGGTGAGCGGCCCCGAGGTGGAGTACGACCGCTACAACTTCACCCTGGTGAACATGCCTCCCGGGCACCCCGCCCGAGACACCCAGGACACCTTCTACATCGACGCCGCGCGGCTCCTGCGCACCCAGACGTCCCCGGTGCAGGTGCGCGCCATGCTGGCGCTGGGAGTGCCGCTGCGGGTCATCGTTCCCGGAAAGGTCTTTCGCCGCGACAACGACCCGACCCACTCGCCGGTGTTCCACCAGGTGGAGGGCCTCCTCGTCGACGAGGGGGTGACCGTCGGCGACCTCAAGGGGACCCTCGAATACCTGGCGCGATCGATCTTCGGCCCGGAGCGGGCCATCCGCCTGCGCCCCCACCACTTCCCCTACACGGAGCCCTCCCTGGAGGTGGACGTCTCCTGCATGGTCTGCGGCGGGGACGGCTGCCGCACCTGCCGGCACAGCGGCTGGATCGAGGTGCTGGGAAGCGGCATGGTCCATCCCCGCGTGCTGAGCAACGCGGGTGTCGATCCGGGCCGCTACACGGGTTTCGCCTTCGGGTTCGGCATCGAGCGCGCGGCCCAGCTCGCCTACGGCATCGACGACGTCCGCCTCCTCTACGAGAACGACGTCCGCCTGGTGCGCCAGGGATGAGGGTCTCCCTGGAGTGGCTGCGCGAGTACGCTCAGCTCGACGCGCCCGTGGAGCAGCTGGTGCGCAACCTGGTGGACACCGGCACCGAGGTGGAGCGTGTGGGTCACGTCGCCGAGGGCTCGGTGGTGGCCCAGGTGATGGCGCTGGACGCCGTCCCCGAGTCGACCCGCGGGATGCGCCTGGCCGGCATCGACACGGGTGAGGCCGATCCCGTCCGGGTGATCACCGGGGCGCCCAACGTCAAGGTGGGAGACCTG
>JAJZNI010000177.1 GCA_021847925.1 bacterium | reverse complement strand
CTCCGAGTGGCACTACAAGCGCCACCGGTGGGCCGGGAGGGCGCAGCGGATGACGACGAGACGGATGACGCGTACACGGGTAAAGGCGCGTTATCGCGATGCGCACGCGGGTACGGACGCGCTGGTGGCGGCTGAGGCGAGCGGCGTGATCAGCCGACTTCTCCTCGACGCGGTGAGCGGCGGCCAGCCCCTCCTCCTCACCCGTCGCGGACGCCCCGCCGCGGTCCTCGTCGACCCCGACAGCTGGGCGGAGCTGGAGCAGCTCGCCGCCGACGCCGTCCTCCTACCGGCGGCCGGATGACTCGACGTGAGGTCGCGTTCCTGGTCCTTCTCGCCAGCGTGGTGGTGGTCGCTGTCGTCGTCATCCTACGTTGACAGCCGTGTGGGCTTGCCGTCGCCCTACAGCGTCACGTACACTTGTTTGTGATGATCCGTCGCGTCCCCTCAGGCTTTCCAACACTCCCGGCGCCCACCGGCGAGGACTGGATCCCGTTGAGCATCGACGGCAGGTGGTGGTGGGACGGTCTTCGGTGGCGGCGGACGGTGGAGAGCCCGTGGTCTGCCACTCATGCCCGCGCGCCAGCGCCCGCTTATCCGCTGACGGGCTCTGCGCCTCGGGCATTGTGGCGCTTCGCTCCTCGAGCTCCGGCGCGCTGGCCCTGGTGGGCTCGGGCCCTGCTGATCGCCCTCATCTACCTGGTGGGGGTCCCCGTGGTCCTGGTCGGCAGCATGCTCATCGAGATCCTCGGGCGAGGCCTCGCCGGCGCCGCGCGTGTGGTCGTGGGGGTGATGGCCTTCGGCGTCATGATCGGCCTCTTGGCCTACGTCGTCGCGCACTTCTGAGCCGGAGGCCGGGGGGTGGCTGACGCACCCAGGGTGGCCATGCTGGTCGAGCGGGTGATGAGCGGGGGTGTGGTCCTTGACCTGGTCGACGTCGCACCCGCCGCGCGCGGGTGCCAACGCTCCCGGTCGTATGCCATCAGCCTGCAGCCGGCGCTGTGGGGCGGGACCGATGTCGTCCGCATGTGGGGCCGCCGCGGGCATCTCCGACGTCCACGGCTGCTTGCCACCCATCACATGATGGAGGCGGAGCTCCGGCGGGCTGTGGCTGACGTGGTCCGCCTCCGGCTCCGCCACGGGTACCTCCCTGCTCTCGGCGCTCTCTGAGGCGTCCCGCCCGTGGCGGGGTGCAGAGATGCCTCCCGTCCTCCGTTCCGGCCTCTACGGCCCCCTCCTACAGGCACGCGATCGGCGTGATGGGCCAGAGAGCTCCGGTTGCGTGTGTCCGGGGACGCCGGCGCCTCACCAGGAAGGCAGGCCACCAGGCCGGAGGTGGGACCTATTGCCGCTCCAGTCTTAGGGGGCGCGTGGCAGGTGGCGGCGGCTGGCAACGATCCCGTTGAGGTAGGTCTGGTAGGGGAAGCCAAGCTGCTCGGCCTCCGCCCTCAGCTCTCGGAGCATCTCAGCCGGCATGCGCAGGGACACCGGGACCATGCGCCCGCGACCTCCCCGCAGCCGCTCGACGTACGCGCCGAACTCCTCGTCGCTCATCGTGTCGTAGGGGTCGGCAGACTGCATCTCGGCCTCTGCCATCAACGGGCCTCCCGCCGAGCGTCACCGAGAGGCGCGAACCAGCTGCACCTCGTACTCCGCCACCTCGCCTGGGGGTGGCTCCTGTCCCTCCGACCCCATCGCCTCCAGCGTGAACCCGATGGCGTCCAGGCAGTGCCGCTCCGCCTCCTGCCGCGTGGGATCCCCGCCCCCGACGACGTGCAGGCCGGGGACGTGGAAGGACCAGCTCTGCGCCTCGTCGTCGTACACGTAGTCGACCCGCAGCTTCATGACGTCTCCCATCCTAGAGCCTCCTCAGCTCCGCGACCGTGTAGCCGAACTCCTTCGCCACGATGGCCAGGGCCGTCTTGCCGAGGTCGGCGCCATCGTGCCAGGCCCAGGTGGCCCGCCGATCTCCCTTGGCCAGCCAGCGGTGTGATCCGCTCCGGCGCATCTCGACCCAGCCGTCGCGCTTCAGGGCCGCCAGCACCTGGGCCGCCTTGGGCACTCCGCTACCTCCTGGTCCTGCGCTGCATGCTGGGGGCGGGCCCCGGATCGGCACCCTGCGCGCCGAGATGCCTCGGGGCATCGGCACCCGGGTTCGCCCCCCATCCTACGGGCACATCGACCGTGACAGGAACGCACGGGTTCAGCGCGTCGGGCACGGCCGGCCCCTCCATCCAGCTCTCCACTCTCTCGTCCCACCCTGGCTGAGCCCGGAGGCAGAGCCGCCGCTCACTGCCCGTCGTGTGGACCCATCCGCGGTCGCAGGCCAGTTCCCCGAACCGCTGCATCAGGTCGGTGATCGTCATGGTCGTCTCCGTGGTGAACCCCGTATGTCTCGGGGGCTGCTCTGGCAGCCATAGCTGCCCCACCGGCCGGAGGGCTGCCGGCGTCACCCCGTAGGGGCCGAAACGCAGTGGAGGAGCCGCGCAGCGGCTTGACGCAGCGAAGGCGGCCCGGAGGCCCACGGGCACAGCCGCGGTGGGATGCCCCGCACCGGGCGGCTCGGAGGACCGGGATCACTGGCTCTGCACCGACGTCCACCCCTCGGACTCGCGGAACGAGTAGTGGGCCGTCGCCGTGACGATGACGTGGTCGAGAAGGGGGACCCCGACCAGCTGGCAGGCGTCGCGCAACACCGCGGTCACCAGCTGGTCCGCGCGGCTGGGGGCGACCTCGGAGCTGGGGTGGTTGTGGGCGATCGCCACGGACGAGGCGTTCACCGCAAGCGCACGGACCAGGATGTCCCGGGGGCTGAGCCGGGCGGCGTTGAGCGTCCCGCGCACCACCTCGGCGTGGTCCGTCACCCGCTGGCGGGCGTCGAGGAAGAAGGCCAGGACCACCTCCGCGATGTCGGCACCGATGAGGTGGCGAGCGATCTCCACGATGTCCCGCGGCCCGCTGACCAGGGAGCCCCGCGGGAAGCGCGGGTCCGCCTCGTCGCGGAGGATTTCGAAGCTGTACCGGCGGGACCTGACGCGGATGGCGCTCATCACCCGAGGCTCCGCAGGGCCCGCTCCATACGGGCGACGGCGTCGGCGCGGGACACGGCCGCGCTGAGCAGCTCGGCCAGAGGGCGCTGGCGGTGGCACGCGGCGAGGACCGCCGCCTCCGCGGCGCTGGCGAGGCCCTGGGCGACCTCCGGGTCGGAGACAGAGACGGCGTGACGCATGGGGCGGTACCTCGTGGGGGGCTTCGTGGCGACCTCGTCGGCCGCGCCACGCGCCGGCCCGGGGTACCGCGCCCCAGAGGGAGGCCCAGGGGGCGAGCGTCAGCGGTGCCCGGAGGGGTGGCGGGTTCTCGGGCAGCGTGGTCCCCCGCGACCGACGGCCACGAGCCCCACGGGGGGGCGCCCCCCCGTCCCCAGGTCAGGCCGCGGCCTGGTCCTCCTTGCCAGCGGCGTCGAGGATGCGCTTGGCGGCCCGCTGGATCCGCTCCGCCGACTCCGAGATGGCCCGGCGTGCCTCGTCTCCACCCCCGTCCACGAGGCCACGTAGCCGAAGGAATACTCGCTGCTATCGAAGCCCAGCCCGTGGCAGACGATGTACGCGACGGACTCGGCCTCCAGCTCGGCGCGCTCGCGAGTGAGCTGCTCCCGGTTGGCGTGGAGGATGGCGTGGGCCAGCTCGTGAGCCAGCGTCTTCACCTGCTGGCGCTCGTCGTTGCGAACCTCGACGCGGATGCGGCGAAGGCCGTGGTCACAGTCGCCGTTCACCTCACCCGCGAGGTAGTCCTCCTCCACGCTGAAGCCGAGCGAGTGGGCGACGCGACGGAGCTGGGTGTACCGGTCATCCGGGTCCGAGCCGAGGAGCCGGCTGACCGGCGCCTCCGGAAGGTCATCGCCCTCGGTCTGGCTCGCTGCGGGCACCGGTGGTGAGGCTGCCGCTGTCAGTCCGGTGGCCCCCGAAGCGGAGGATCCCGACGAGGCGATGGAGCGCCTATGGCGGGCCCGGCGCGAGCTCGTCGCCGGCGAGCTCCTGGAGCGCATCGGCCATGCCTCCCCGGCCGTCTTCGAGCAGCTGGTCGTCCGGCTGCTGGTCGCCATGGGCTACGGGGGCAGCTACGCCGAGGCCTCCCAGGTGGTCGGCCGGTCTGGCGACGAGGGGATCGACGGGATCATCAAGGAGGACCGCCTCGGGCTGGACGCGATCTACGTCCAGGCGAAGCGCTGGCAGACCACGGTGGGGCGCCCCGAGATCCAGAAGTTCGCGGGCGGCCTGGATGGTGCCCGCGCCCGCAAGGGCGTCTTCATCACCACGTCCGGCTTCTCGCCTGACGCGCGGGCCTACGTGGACCGCATCGACAAGCGGATCGTCCTCATCGACGGGCCGATGCTCGCTGATCTCATGCTCGACCACGGCGTGCGTGTGGCCACTCAGCGCGCCTACGCCCTCCCGCGCGTCGACGCCGACTTCTTCGAGCCGGAGTGACCGCGGCTCGGGGTGCTGCAAAGGCGGAGGAGTCGCCTTCTGCAGTGGCTCACAGCTCCCCCTCGTCGCAGGCGTCGTAGGCGCCGGGGAACAGCACCATCGGCTCCAGCCCCCGGGCGATTCGCTGCGGGTTGGCTGCCTCGAGGCATCGCTCGCAGATCGGCTCGCGGCTGCCCCTCACGATGACGGACGGCACCCTCACCGGGTTGTAGGTGAAGAGCTGCCCACAGCCGTAGCAGGGGGAGAGGGCGATGACGTAGCCCATCACTGCACCTCCCCGGTCGCTGTGCGGCGGGCGGCCTCGACCCGCTCGTGGAGGAGGCTGTGGGGACTGTGCCCGCGGCGGTCGATCCACCAGGTGGCGCGCTCCTCCGCGATCAGGGTGTCGCAGGCTTCGACGATGGCCGCATAGCCGCTGGCCTCGTCGGGGCTGAGGTCGTCCACCCGGAGCCGTCCCGCCGATCCATCGCGGATGGCGTGGATGTCGGGGAGTTGCTCGGCGCGGATCCGGAGAGCCCAGGCGACCTGACGGTCGGTGCCGCACAGCCGGGCGGGGGCGAGGGGTTGTCCGACGACGCTCATGACGAGGGTCCTCCGTGGGGGAGCCGCCACCGGCTCCGACGGCGGGCGTTCGCCGCGCCGCGAGCCGCGGTCAAGGCCGGAGCGAAGCGCAGCCGTCAGGCTGCCTTGACCGGAGAAGGCCGAGCGGCGTGGCAGCCTGTCGAGGGATCGGA
>JAJZNI010000079.1 GCA_021847925.1 bacterium | reverse complement strand
CCGGCGCCGGCGGCGGCGCCGGGCCGCCTCCGCCTCGGCGGCGGCTTCGCCCGTCTCCCCGGCGGCCTGGCCCGACCGCCGCTTCGGGGAGACGATCTCGGTGGCGGGGACGTAGCCGCCCGCCTCGCGAGCCGCGTCCACGAGCACCCCGTACATGGACTCCTCGCCGGCGCGGAGCGTCGCCGCGTCGCCGATGCAGGCGACCAGGCGGCGGGCCCGGGACACGGCCACGTTGAGCCGGTTGGGGACGCGCAGGAAGCCGATGCGGCCCCGCTCGTTGGAGCGGACCAGGGAGATGACCACCAGGTCCTCCTCGCGCCCCTCGAAGGAGTCCACGGTGTCGATCTTCACCGAGCGCTTGAACTTGCGGCGCCCCAGCGCCTGGCGCAGGCGCTCGACCTGCTCGGCGTACATGGCGATGACCGCCATGCTCAGCTCGCGGGGGCAGCGCTCGTCGAGGAGGCGGACCACGTGCGCGGCGACCCGGACCTCCGTCTCGTTGCGCAGCGCGCCGCCGGGGCCGCGCCGCTCGCGGCTCCCGCGCATGCCGTCGGTGTCGACGAAATGGAGGGCCACGGGGAGGGGCCGGCGGGTGACGAACTCGAACTCCCGCACCTCGGGCGCGTCCTCGAGCTGTCCCTCGTAGGACGCCCGGGAGACGTACGCCGCGATCTGCGGATGCATGCGGTGCTGGATGGTGAGCAGGCAGCGCGACGCCTCGGGCAGCCCTCCCTCCCATGCCATCTCGAAGAGCGAGGTGTTGACCAGCTCCTCGAGACGGGGGTCGATCTCGACGATGCCGTAGAGCGAGTCGTCCTCGACGGGGGGGAGCTGCTTGTGGTCCCCGACCAGCGCCAGGGCCGCCCCCAGGCGGAGCGCCGGGAGGGCCTCGTCGGCGCGGGCCTTGTTGGCCTCGTCGAGGACGACCACGTCGAAGTTCATGTCGGTGATCGCCGACGTCGCCGCGGTGGCGCAGGTCGCGAAGTAGCAGTTCGCCTCCATGAGCCGCGGGTCGTCCTCGTCGTCGCAGCGGAAGCGCTCCACCGCGGGGTGGACGCGCTCCGCCCGGGCCACGCGCACGGCACGCATCCCGGGGGTGCCGGCGAGGCGTTCGAGCGCGTTGTCGACCGCCAGGTTGGAGTGCGAGGTCACCAGGATCCGCTCGTCGGGGTCGGCGGCGAGGCGGCGCTTCACCGCCTCCACGATCACGGTCGTCTTGCCGGTGCCGGGAGGCCCCTGGATGAACACGGCTTGGCCGGCCCGCAGCCCGGCGAGGAGGGAGACGGCCCGATCCTGGGGCGGGTTCGACTGCATCCCCTCGGTGAGCCACCCTGCCGCCTGGATGGCGGGGTCGTGGGCGGGGGAGCGGATGGTCTCGGGGGCGACCAGGAGCTGAGCCAGCAGCCCCACGCCGAAGTCGCGGGTCGCGATCGCCGCCAGCACCGACCGCTTGGCCTGGTAGAGGGCGCGGTTGAACGAGGGCGTGATGTAGCCCTCGCTGCCCGCGTGCTCGAAGGTGCGGGTGGTCACCTCCACCAGGTGGCGGTGGTGGTCGATGCGCGAGACGCGGCCCACGAAGTTGGGCTCGTCCTCCGGTTCGACCAGGACGGCCGCGTCCGGGGTGAGGTTGATGGTCTCCCCCTCGGGGACGGTGAACTCCACCTTCCCCAGCTCCGGCTGACGGCGGTCCACGTCGGTGAACTCCCGCCCGCAGGAGGGGCAGCGGGTGTGCTCCGCGGGCCTCCAGAGGGCCCGGCAGGTGCGGCATCGCCAGTGCTCGCGGGCCGCCGCGTAGCGGGTCCGCTGGGTCTGGGCGCGTCCCTTCTCGGCGCCCTCCAGGCGCTCCACCAGCTTGAGGGTGGCGAAGAGGCGCTCGCTCCTCGCCGCCCGGGCCGCCGCCTCGCGCCAGTCGAAGATCCGGAAGGTGTCGCTCTGCACCCCGTTGGCGGCGCTGACGACCGGGTGGCGGGCGGTGATGGTGAGCACCTTCGCCCCATCCGGGTGGTCGCGCACCGGCTTGAGCGAGACGACCCGCAGCGCGAGGTGGGTCCGGTCGCCCTCGGGGCCGGGCTGCGGCACGCACTCCAGGGTCAGGTCGGGCAGCGACAGGCGCACCGTCGGCGGCTCGTCGTCGCTGAAGGACGCGGTGAGATGGCCGACCTCGCCGAGTCGCTCGGCGAAGAGCGCGCGCGGGTCCGAGCCGGCCGTCCCGTCTGCCAGGGTGGTGAGCACGACCATGGCGTCGCTCCCATCGGGCACGATGAGGTGAAGCCGGTCGAGCGCGAGGTCCGGTGCTATCAGCGGACTGTCAACCTCGAAGGCGCCGCAGCCTGCACAGGTGCGGCGTCAGCACACGTGTTTCAGGAGGCTGGAGAGGCACGCGTCGGCGGTGGCGCGGCGTGCGGCCGTCACGGCCGAGACAGCGGCTCTCGAAAGCTCCCGCTGCCCCGACTATACCCGAACGGGTGCCCTCTGCAACCCGTCGCGGGGACCGTTACCGGATCGCGGCGCCGCGGCGCCGCCGGATTGGCGTTCATCCCGCCCCGAGCGGATCCCGCGCGGACCACGGCGCGGGGCCTCAAACTGGGCGCCGATGGCCGAGGCCGAGACGATCCTGCCCGCCCCCGTCCACGCCACCCCGGTGGGACGCCGGAGATCGAGCCCGCTCCCGCCCGGGGCCCTCCTCATCGGTGTCACCCTCGGCTTCCAGGGGGTCACCACCTACGGGTTCCTGGTGATCGCCCACCGGGCGCTGGGCGCCGCCGCCTACTCGCCGTTCAGCGTCCTCTGGGCCCTGATCTTCGTGGCCGCCCCCGGGCTGTTCCTCCCCCTCGAGCAGGAGGTCGGACGGGCTGCGGCCGCCCGCCGGGTGGCGGGCCTGGGGGCGGGCCCGCTGGTGCGCCGGGCGCTGCTCCTCGGCATCGGGCTCGCCGTCGCGGTGATGGCCCTGGCGGGGGCGGGCGAGGCTCCTCTCATCGCCGACCTCTTCCAGGGTGAGGGAGGGCTGCTCGCCGGCTTCGTGGTCGCCATCGCGTGCTACGTCCTCTACTACCTCAGCCGGGGCACGCTGGCCGGGGCCGGCCGCTTCGGCGGCTATGCGTCGATCCTCCTGGTCGAGGGCGTCGCCCGCATCGGCGCCGCGGTCCTGCTCTGGAGGCTGGGGGTGACCAGCGGGGGCGCCTACGGCCTGGCCATCGGCCTGCCCTGCGTGGTGGGGCTGGCCGTGGTGCTCCCGCGCCAGCGCCGGATCGCCGCGCCGGGACCGGACGCCCACTGGAGCGAGCTGACGTCGGCGCTCGGGTGGCTGCTCACCGGCTCGCTCCTCGCGCAGGGCCTCACCAACGTCGCGCCGCTCGCCTTCCAGGCGCTCTTCGGGGCCGCCCACCGCGCGACGGCGGGCGAGATCCTCAACGGTCTGATCATCGCCCGGATCCCGCTCTTCCTCTTCCAGGCGGTGCAGGCCGCCCTGATGCCGAAGCTCTCCGCCGATGCCGCCGCCGGCCGTCTCGAGGAGTTCCGCTCGCTGCTGCGCCGCCTCCTGCTCCTGGTCGGGGTGGTGGTGGCCCTCTCGGTGGCGGCCATCGCCCTGCTCGGCCCACCGGTGCTGCACCTGCTCTTTCCCAGCGGTCATCCCCTCTCGCGAGGGGACCTGGTGCTCCTCGGCCTGGGCAGCGAGGGGATGATGGCCGTCCTCACCCTCGCCTACGCGACCATTGCGCTGCGCGGCTACCGGGGGGCCACCGCGGCCTGGGTGGCGGGGGTGGCGGCGCTGGTGGTGACCCTCGTGGTCCTTCCCGGGACGCTCGCGAAGGTGGAGGGCGCCTTCTGCGTCAGCGTCGCCGTGGCGGGGATCGCCATGGCGGCCGCGCTGCGGTCACGCGTGGCGCGGACGGCCAGGCACCGCGGCGCCGGCTGAGCGCAGCCTCGCGCCGCGCGCCCGGGGTCAGGGCGCCGACGCGGAGGCGGACGCGGACGCGGCCCCGCTCGCCGTCAGCTCGCGGAGGTCGCTCTCCACCATCATCACGACGAGGTCGGCGAAGCCCACCCCCGGCTGCCAGCCGAGCACCCGCCGCGCCTTGCCGGCGTCGCCGACCAGGACGTCGACCTCGGCCGGGCGGAGGAACCGCTCGTCCACCACCACGTGGTCCTCCCAGCGCAGCCCCAGGTGGCCGAAGGCGGCCGCGAGGAACTCGCGCACGGAGTGGCTCTCGCCGGAGGCGATGACGTAGTCGTCGGGCTCGGACTGCTGCAGCATGAGGTGCATGGCCCGCACGTAGTCGCCCGCGTAGCCCCAGTCGCGCCGGGCATCCAGGTTGCCGAGGCGCAGCTCTCTCTCCAGCCCCAGCTTGATGCGGGCCGCGGTGTGGGTGATCTTGCGGGTCACGAACTCCATGCCGCGGCGCGGCGACTCGTGGTTGAAGAGGATGCCCGAGACGGCGTGCATGCCGTAGCTCTCGCGGTAGTTGACCGTGATGTGGTGCCCGTACGCCTTGGCGGCGCCGTAGGGGGAGCGCGGGTGGAACGGGGTCAGCTCGTTCTGCGGCGTCTCGCGCACCTTGCCGAACATCTCGCTCGACGACGCCTGGTAGAAGCGGATGCGCGGGTTCACCACCCGGATGGCGTCGAGAACGCGGGTGACCCCGAGCCCGGTGATCTCCCCGGTGTTGATCGCCTGCTTGAAGGAGAGGGCGACGAAGCTGATGGCCCCGAGGTTGTAGACCTCGTCGGGCCGGGCCGCCTCGAGCGCCGCGATCAGGGACGACTGGTCGTGGAGGTCGCCCTCGATGAGGCGGAGGTCGGGGATGAGGCGCTGGACCGTGGCGGCGCGCGGGTTGTTCTGCCCGCGCACCAGGCCCCAGACCTCGTAGCCCTGCGCGAGGAGATGCTCCGCGAGGTAGGACCCGTCCTGCCCGGTGATGCCGGTGATCAGCGCTGTGCGTGCCATGCGCGCGATCGTCTCACGGCGGGGTGGCGGGTGGGGCCGGGGGGGTGGGGTGGGGCGGCCCGGGGGAGACGCGCAGCCGCTCGAGGTCGGCGGCGACCATCTCCCGGATGACCTCGGCGAAGCTCCGCGTGGGCGCCCACCCCAGCCGAGCCCGCGCCCGGCCGGCGTCGCCCACCAGGAGCGTGGGCTCGGCGGGCCGCCGCAGTGCGGGGTCGGAGACGACGTGGGCGCGCCAGTCCAGACCGGCGGCGGAGAAGGCGACGTCGAGCAGCTCGCGCAGGCCGTGCGCCTCCCCCGTGGCCACGACGTAGTCGTCGGGGACGTCC
>JAJZNI010000063.1 GCA_021847925.1 bacterium | reverse complement strand
CTCTCCCAGCTTACGCGGCTTCTGTTCGGAGCGGCCACGGAGGGGGCCGGCGTGGTAGCGTCGGGAGACATCGGATCGTCGAGGCGCACCCGTTGACAAGGCAGGAAGCGTGATGAGGGATGACGGTTTCCGCGAGTACCTGAAGTCGCGCTGCCGCGAGCGAGGCATCTCGCTGCACCGCCTCGCCCTCCTCTGCGACCTCAACCAGATCTACTTCTACCAGGCGGTCAACAAGAACAAGGAAAATCCCCCGCCCTGGGTCCTGCGCCGGGCCGCGCCACACCTCGGCGTGACCTACATCGACCTGATGATGATGGCCGGCTATCTCGAGGAGGCCGACCTGCGCGACTGGCAGGGACGTCAGGTGTCCGGAGCCGTCGCCGCCAGCGCCTGACGCCGGCGGGCGCCCGGCCGAGCGAGCAGCGGGCGAGATGCGCTGGCCGCGGGCGATCATCCACCTGGACCTCGATGCCTTCTACGCCTCCGTGGAGCAGCTCCGCCGTCCCGAGCTGCGGGGGCGGCCGGTGATCGTCGGGGGAGCCGGGACGGGGGAGATCGCTCGCGGGGTGGTCTCCGCCGCGTCGTACGAAGCCCGCCGCTACGGGGTGCGCTCGGCGATGCCGCTCACGCGGGCGCTGCGGCTGTGCCCCTCCGCGGTGCTCCTCCCCGTGGACTTCCCCGCCTACCGGCGGGAGTCGGCGGAGGTCCTCGCGCTCGCCCGCGCGGTCACCCCGCTGGTCGAGCCCCTCTCGCTGGATGAGGCGCACCTCGATGTGACCGCGACCCCGGGCGACCCGGTGGAGATCGCCGCCCGTCTCCGCGACCGCATCTCGGCGCAGACGGGGCTCAACGCGAGCTTCGGCGTCGCCACGTCGAAGACCGTGGCCAAGATCGCCTCCGACCTCCGCAAACCGCGCGGGTTCGTGGTCGTCGCGCCGGGCGAGGAGGAGGACTTCCTCCGTCCCCTGCCGCTGCGCGCCCTTCCCGGGCTCGGTCCCAGCTCGGAGCGCCGGCTGGCGGGGCTCGGGCTGCGCACCCTCGGCGACCTCGGCGCCCACCCGCCGAGCGTGCTGGAGCGCGCGCTGGGCCGTTCCGCGGCGAGGTCGCTCTCCCTGCGCGCCCGCGGGATCGACCCCGCACCCGTGACGCCGCCGGGCGATCCCCGCTCCATCTCCCGCGAGGAGACCTTCGCAGCCGACGTCCGCGACCTCGGGGAGCTTCGCGCGCACCTCGCCCGGCTCTGCGCGGAGGTGGGCCGGTCCCTGCGCGCGGCCCGGCTCAGCGCCCGCACCGTGACCCTGAAGCTCCGCTACGCGGACTTCACGACGCTCTCGCGGCAGACCACGCTGGAGGAGGCCGGCGACCGCGACTCCGCGATCACCGCGGCGGCGCTGGCCCTGCTCGACGCCACGCACACCTCGGGACGTCCGGTGCGCCTGCTCGGGGCCGGCGTGCACGGGCTGGAGAGGCAGGCCCAGCTCGACCTCTTCAGCGGACCGGGCGGCGCCCGCGATCGCGTCCTCGACGCTGCCCTGGACTCGCTGCGCCGGCGCTTCGGCCCCGCGGCACTCCGCCGCGGCGCCGGTGCCACCGGCGGTCGCGACCTCGACTGGCACGGCGAGGACCTGCGCGCGCCCGGAGACGCCGGCGCGCCCACCTGAGCCTCCCGGGTGGCGCCGGCGGGCCTACCGCTCCGCCTCGTCGTCCAGGTACTGCACGATCTCCGCGTCGAAGATCTCGCGGGCCGCGCGCAGCATGGCGTCCACCATCTCGACCCGGTCGGTCGCCCACCCCAGCGCGGCGGCCAGCTCGGTCGCGGTGGGCTCCCGGCCGCCGCGCCGCCGGAGCTCGACCTGCGCGTCCTCCACCAGGTGCGCGTCGCGGACGAGGGCCGCCGCGTCTCCCGCCGCGGTCTCCTCACGCTCCACCATGCGGTCGAGGTGTCCCTCCACGACGCGGCGCACGTAGGCGTTGAGATGGGTGCCCGGACCGCGCCGCTCCACGTACTCCTGGACGGCGATCACGGCCGCCATCGACCCCTCCTGGTACAGGTCGACCAGCTCGACGCCCCGGCCCCTCCGCGCCATGGCGGCCTCGAGGACCTCGGCCAGGGCCTGTTCCACCAGCGCCTCCCGCGCGCCCGCGTCACCGGCCCGGGCGGCGCCGATGAGTCCCTGGGCCGCCTCCGCGGCCAGCGCCGGCCGGCTGCGCGCGCGAGCCGAGAGGGCGTCCAGCTCGGTGTCGTCGTCGCGCGCGCTCACCGCCTCAGACCACCCCGCCATCCCGGCGTCCATCCCAGCGGGCGGCGAAGCGCTCCAGGGCATGCTCCACCTCCCGCCGGGCGGCGGCGGCGCTGGCCCGCTCCACGGCTCGCGCGGCCAGGCCGCCGCCCACCGAGTAGCGGGCGGTGAGGGTCACCCGGGAGCTGGCCGCCGCCGCCGCGGTCACCCTCGCCTCGATGGTGAGGTCGAGGCCGTCCTCCAGCGCCATCACGATGCGCTCCGGCTCCACGGCCTCCCTGCACACCAGCACGCCGCGCAGCTCCCGGCCGAGCATGCGCGCCTCCACCTCGTACCGCGCTCCCGTCCCGCCCCGCGCGCCGCCGACGCGGCGCAGCCGGCGGACCCCCGGAAGCCACGTGGCGCCGTCCAGGTCGCTGAGCGCCGCGTACACCTCCGCCGGCGCCGCGGGCACCGGGACGGCGGCGCTCGCCTCGATCATCGGCGTGCCTCCCGCATCCCCAGAGCTTGCTCCACCGGTTCGCGCGCCCGCCTCGGCTGCGCCGCCGGGGGCGGCGGTGCCCCTCCTCCCGCACCGACACGTGACGCGACCGTCGTCGGGGACAGCGGGGCGTCGGGTAGTGTGGAGGGCATGCTCGCCGCCGTCGCCGTGCTGGCCGCCGCCGCTGTCGCGGCCGGGGTCGCGGCGCTGCTCCTCGCGGTGGAGCTGAGACGCGGCCGCGCACGGCTCGCGGGTCAGATCGCGCGGGTCGACGCGGCGAGGGCGCGGCTGCGCTCGGTCGCGGACGCCGTCACCGAGCCCGTGCTCCTCGTCGAGGACGACGGCCAGGTCAGCGTCGCCAACCGCGCCGCCGCACGGCTCTTCGCCGCGGCGCCCGAGGAGCTTGCCGGGTGCCACGTCGAGCAGCTCGTCCCCCAGTTCCGGGCCGCGGGCGGGGGGGCCGGCGCGGCGCCCGAGCGCCTCCCCGAGCTGGCGGCCTTCCGCCGCGACGGGAGCAGCTTCCGGGCCCAGGTGGACTCCGCGGCGATCGGCACCGGCGGTGGGCGGATCGTGGTGGTGCGCGACGCGGCCGAGGTCCAGGCGCGCTCCGGGATCCTCACCCCGACGTCCATGCAGGACGCGCTCACCGGCCTCCCCAACGAGCGGCAGCTCCGCGACCTTCTCGGCGCCCGGCTGGAGGCCGCCCGGGCGCGCACCACGCCGTTCAGCCTCTTCCTCCTCGACCTCGACGCCTTCACCGCGGTCAACGACCGCGTGGGCCGCGCCGGCGGCGACCGGGTGCTGGCCGTCGTGGCCGAGCGCCTTCGCCAGGGGCTCCGCACCACCGACGTGGTGGCGCGGCTCGGCGGCGACGACTTCGCGGTCATCCCGGGCAGCAGCACGACGCCCACCTCCAGCGCCCGCATCGCGCGCCAGCTCCTCGGCGTCTTCAAGGAGCCGTTCACCGTCGGGGACGGCGCCGTGGAGGTGAGCGCCAGCATCGGCATCGCCGACTTCCCGGAGCACGGCACCGACGTCCAGACCCTCCTCGACCACGCGGAGAACGCCCGTCTCGCCGCCAAGCGAGCCCGCCGCGGTTGGGTCGTCCACTCCACGGCGGAGGACCCCGCCGCGGTGGAGGAGCGCGCGGTCCGCCTCACCGAGCTGCGGCGCGCCCTCGACAACCAGGAGCTGGAGCTCTTCTACCAGCCGGTGGTGCGGGTGACCGACTCCGCTCTCCTGGCGCTCGACGCCACGGTGCGCTGGCGGCACCGCCGCCACGGGCTGCTCACGCCGAACCAATTCATCCGCGCCGCGGAGCAGACGGAGATGATCCGTCCGCTCACCCGTTCGATCCTGGGGATGGCGGTCGAGCAGCAGGCCGCATGGAGGGAGAGGGGTCATGCGCTGCGCGTGGTGGTGCACATCGCGGGGCGCAACGCCCAGGACCGCCAGCTCCCGCGCACCGTGGGCGCGCTGCTGGAGCGCTGGCGAGTGCCGGCCGCGGCGCTCGCGATCACGGTGGACGAGAACACGACCCTGGCGGCTCGCGCGCCGATCCTGCAGGCGCTCGCGGATCAGGGTGTCGGCCTTGCGGTGGACAACTTCGCCTCCGGGGCGGCGGCCCTGGCCCGGTTCCGCGAGCTGCCCTTCACCGAGCTGCGCCTCGACCCCGCCGCGCTGGCGCCGCTGCGCGACGCGGACGGCGACGCCCCGGAGCTGCGCGGGCTCATCGAGCTGGCTCACGCCATCGGTCGCACCGTGACCGCCAAGAACGTGGACGACGAGGCGGCCCTCGCGGCGCTGCAGCGCCTCGGCTGCGACGCGGCCCTGGGGCGCCTGTGGGGCGAGCCGGTGCCCGCGGGCGCGGTGCTCCCCCTGCTGCGGGTCCTCGCACGGCAGCCGCGCTTTCCCGGTCTGAGCCGGTACCGCCCCTCCTCACCGCCTCCTGCGGAGACCGCCGAGGCGGGCTGACCACGGGCGCCGCCCCGGCGAGCCCCGGCGGAGGGCGCCACGCGGGCTGTCGCATGGGGATCGTAAGATCGGCCGGCCCCATGTCGTCTCCACTCGGGATCGCCCTGCTCGGCGCGGGCACCGTCGGAGCCGCGGTCGCCCGCGTGCTCGCCGGTCACCCGGAGCGCCTCGCCGCGCGCAGCGGCGGGCCGCTCACCCTGCTCTGCGTCGCGGAGCGCGACGCGGAGCGGCGGCGCCGCCTCGACCTGCCCGGGGTCACCCTCCTCGACGACGCCGCCGCGGCCCTGGAGGTGCCGGGGGTGGAGGTCGTCGTCGAGGTGATGGGGGGCCTGGAGCCCGCCGGAGCGGTGCTCGACGCGGCGCTGCGGCGCGGCCTGGGTGCTGTCACCGCCAACAAGGCGCTGCTCGCGAGCCGCGGCCACGACCTGGCCGCCCGGGTCCAGCCGGCCAGCGGTGGGCTCGCCTTCGAGGCGGCGGTGGGCGCGGCGATCCCGGTGCTCGCGGCGCTCCGCGACTCTCTGGGCGGCGACGAGGTGGGCTCGATCACCGCGGTGATCAACGGGACCACGAACTACGTGCTG
>JAJZNI010000065.1 GCA_021847925.1 bacterium | reverse complement strand
CCTTGCTGCTGTCGCTGTACCCCAGCATCACCTCCTGGAGGTTGCCCCGGGCGCGGACCTGCTCTGCGTACTGCGGCTGGGCGAGGAGGCGGCGGAGCACGTCCGGCGCGTTGCGCAGCCCCGCGACGGTCTCCATCAGGGGGACGAGGTCGAGACGGCTGCCGCGCACCCTGCCGAAGGACCACGACACCAGCCCCACCAGGGAGGCCAGCCACATCGCCGCCATCACATCCACCGGGGAGTGGGTCATGGAGAGCACCACGCTCTCGCTGGCCCGCGGTGAGATCGCGCGCTGCGCGCGCCCCATCTCCACGAGCGTCTCGAGGAGGTCGTGGTCGTCGGGGTCCAGCTCCAGGGTGCCGATGTGCGGTCCGCGCTGGCTCATGGCGGCGGCGAGCAGCCGCACGGCCTCCATCTCGTCAAGTTCCCCGAGCTCCCCGGGGAGCTGCCCGCACTGGCGCAGGATCGCGGAGGCCACGCTTCGGACCCGCCCGGCGTGGAAGCGGACGTCCACGGAGTAGCCGCAGAAATCGAAGGCGGCGACCTGGCGGCGCAGCCGGAGGAGGGCTCCGGCCGCGAATGCCGCGCCCCGCTGCCGCCGCAGAGCGGCGTCGACCAGGTCCAGGTCGGCGAGCAGCTCGCTCGCCGAGGCGTAGGGACGATCGGCGGGCAGTCCGTCGAGCTGCGCCAGGCTGCTCTCCAGGCGGTGGTGGACGAGGGTCAGCTTGCGCCGGTACGGCTCATCGGGATGCCGCTCGCGCAGCTCGCGGGCCGCCTCCGGCGTGCGTTCCTCGTCGGCGGCGATGGAGGCCTCCAGGGCTGCGTCGGTCCCCGTCCAGCGCGTGGACTGGCTCAGCCGCACCGCGATCTCGAGGACGGCGTCGCGATAGCGGCACAGCACCTCGCGTTTCTGGGCGCGCAGCGCGTCCCGCAGCGAGAGGGCGCGGGCGTGGGGATTGCCGTCCTGGTCGCCTCCCACCCACGAGCCCAGGCGCAGGAAGGGGTGGAAGGGGGGTGGTGGCTCCCCGAAGACCTCCCGCCAGCGCCGCTCCAGCTCGGCGTGGACGGCGGGGACCGCGTCCATGAGGAGCCCGAGGTGGGTGCGGACGTCCCGGGCCTCGTCGAGCACCGTCGGCCGCACGGTGCGGAGCTCCTCGGTCTGCCAGAGCAGGTCGATGTGCTCGCGCATGGTGGCGACCAGGGCGGCGTGGCGGGGCGAGCTCTCGGGGAGGTCGTCGAGGGTGTCCACCGCCATCGCCACCCCGGTGACGTGGTCGAGCACGGAGCGGCGCACGGCCTCGGTGGGGTGGGCGGTGAGAACCGGCGCCACGTCCAGGTGGGTCAGGGTGCTGAGCAGGTGCTCCCGGCCGCCCTCCAGGGCCGCGGCGCGCTGGAACAGGCTGTGGAACGTTCCCGGTGCCGCCGGCGCCGAGGAGGGGACGGACTGCAGGGCCCGGACCACCTGGACCCGGTGCTCCAGCTCGGCCTGGTTGACGAGCTGGAAGTAGAGGGAGAAGGCGCGGATCAGCCGGGTCGCGGTGGCGACGTCGATCTCGCCCAGCTCCCGGTCGAGGGCCCGGCTCACCTCGTCGTCGTGCCGCTCGCGCAGCCGCTTGGTCTTGGCGCGAACGTCCTCCTCGAGGGCGAGGAGGCGGGGGCCCTCCTGGGTGACCAGGGTCTCCCCGAGCAGGGTGCCGAGGAGCCGGACGTTGCGGCGCAGCCGCCGGTCGGCCTCGCCGCCGTCGGGGCGAGCTCCCTGGTGGGGCGATCCGGAGGGGGGCTCAGACACCCCGAAAGCATGCCGCGTCGGCGTGCCGAGGTGCGTCCCCCCCGGCTCCCGGCTCCCGGCCGGCACGCGCCCGGTTGGCGGACCAACGGGGGACCGGCTCGCCTCACCGCCCCGCACGCGGCCCGCTCCGCCATGTCAGAGTCAGGGATCGTGAGCGTGGTGGAGGCCGGTGGCGAGACCGAGAGCTCCCGCCTCGATGAGATGCGCGTCGCCGCGGTGCTCCGGCGCGGCTTCCGCCATGCGCTGCTCCTCCTGTCGCACGCCCTCTCCGAGCACGACCTGAGCACGCTGTCGTACCAGCTCCTGCTCGAGGTGGCCGCCGCGGGCGACGATGGCGTGCTCCAGGGCGACCTCAGCCGCCTGCTCCAGTGCCCGGACGCGCGGGTCTCGATGCTGGTCCGCGACCTCTCGGGGCGCGGCCTGGTGCGCCCGGCCCGCTCCGCGCCGGACCGGCGGGTGGTGCGGATCCATCCCACCCCGGACGGCGTCCGCGTCACCCTGGAGGCCCTGCGCAGTCAGCGCGCCGCTCTCCACAACCTCTCCGAGGTGGCCGACCTGCCCAGCGTCACCTCCCTGCTCCACGACGCCCTCCGCCTCTACCTGGGCGTGGACCTCAGCGGCGCGGGCTGAGCCCCGCCACCACGCAGCGGGCCGCGAGAGCCGCGTACCGGGGGGCCCGCGCCGCGAGCCACAGCGCCTCGCGCCAGTGCCGGGGGTCCACCGCCGCCAGCACCGGCTGCTCCCAGCGACCCGACACGTCCTGACCGGCGGCGTCGATGACGACGCGCAGCGACCCCAGCGGCACCCCCGTGGAGGCGAGGAGGGCGGTCTCCATCTCCGCCGCCAGCCAGCCCCGCTCCGCCCACCGGTGGCGCTCCCGGCCGACGATCAGGCGGCGCGCCGTGAGCACCGGTCCCACCACCGGCTCGGCGCCGCAGGCTCGCGCTCCCGCGACCAGGGCGCGGGTCAGCTCCGGGTCGCAGGCGGCGGGCTCGCCGCCCTCGTACACGACCGAGCTCGCCACCACCACCGTGCCCGGCTCGAGGTCCGCGCGCAGGCCCCCGGCCAGCCCGCAGGTGACGTACGCGCGAGGGGGCTCCGCGGGGGGCGTGAAGCCGCGCAGGGCGATGCCGCAGCGGTCGACGCGCAGGCGGTCTCCGCCGCGGCGCACGGCGCGACGCAGGGCGCGCCACTCGATTCCCATCGGGGCGAGCACGAGCGGTCCCGGCTCCGCGGCGGCGGGCCGGCCGTCGCCCTGCGGGCTCACCTCCGGGGACCGAGCGCCGCCTCGGCGGCCACGCCGTCCAGGACCTCGAGCACCGCCCGCGGGCGCACCGGCTTGGTGAGGTACTCGCGCACCCCCGCCCGGTAGACGCGCGCGATGGTCTCGGTGGTCGCGTCCGCCGAGATCACGATGACCGGGATCCGTTCGGTCTGAGGGTCGCGACGGAGGCGGTCGAGCACCTCCTCTCCGCCGACATCGGGGAGGTGGAGGTCGAGGAGGACGGCGTCCGGCGTCTCGCGCCGGACCAGCTCCAGGGCGGAGGCGCCGCTGTCGGTCGTGATGATGCGCAGCTCGGGGCGCCGCTCGAAGATGGCGTCCATCATCCGCCGCGTGGTGCGGTCGTCCTCCACGAAGAGGATGGTGGCTCCGGCCGGCGGCCGCCGCCGGCGGCGGCGCTGCGCGCGCCCGGTGACCTCCGCCGCCGCCACCGGTGCAGCGCGCGGGAGCTCGAACCAGAAGCTCGACCCCTTTCCGGGCTGCGACTCCGCTCCGACGGCGCCGCCCATCGCCTCGACGATGCGGCGGCAGAGGGCGAGGCCGAGGCCCGTGCCCGGGACGGTGCTGCGCTCGGCTCCGAGGCGGTCAAAGGGGGTGAAGAGGCGCGGCAGCAGCTCCGCCGCGATGCCCGGGCCGGTGTCCCTCACGATCACGCGGACGCGATCCTCGCCGGGAAGGGTCGCCGAGACGCGGACGCTGCCGCCGGAGGGGCTGTACTTGATGGCGTTCGAGATCAGGTTGAGCGCCACCTGGCGGAGCCGGGTGCGGTCGGCCATCACCCACGCCGATGTCACGGACGGCTCGACGCGGATGACGATGTGGCGGTCCTCGGCCAGCCGCGCCACCACGTTGGCGGCCTCGTGGACCACCTCCGCCACCCGTACCGGTTCGGTCGTCCCGCCCACCGTCCCGGTCTCGATGCTCGTGATGTCGAGCACGTCGTTGATCAGCGAGAGGAGGTGCTCGGAGGCTCGGTTCACCGCCTGGAGCTTCTCGCGCTGGTCGGGGCGCGGCCCGTCCATGGCCAGGAGATCGGAGTAGCCGATGATCGCCGTGAGCGGCGTGCGCAGCTCATGGCTGATCCGCGACAGGTATTCGGTCTTGGCCTCGTTGCTCGCGCGCAGCTCCGCCGTGCGGGTCGCGACCTGGGTCTCCAGGTCGGCGGTCAGCTCCTCGAGCGCACGGCGGGAGCGGCCCGCCTGCTCCGTGACGGCGGCGAGGACCATCGCCACCAGGGCCACGGTGCCGTTGAACGCCTGGAGGGCCATCAGGCCGCCGATCGCCGTGGGCGAGCCCGCGTACGGCCCCCGGCCCAGGGCCGCCGCGGTCAGCCCGATGGCGCTGGTGAGCAGCACCGCTCCGACAGCTCCGAGCTTGCCGAACCGAAAGGCGGCCCAGAGCACCGGTGGGAAGACGAGGAAGGAGAGGGGAGCGCGGGTGAGCAGGGTGGCGAGCGAGACGGCGCCGACGCCGCCGATCACCGCGGCGGCCTCCGCCAGCCGGTCCCGGGGCAGCGAGGGCGGGTGGCGCAGCGCGGCCGCGCCGAGCAGGATCGCCGGGGTGAGGAGCACGACCCCCATGGAGTCCCCGATCCACCACACGGGCCAGGTCGCCCAGTACTGGCCGGCGGGGAGTCCCCCGGTCAGCACGAGCGCCGCGGTCCCGAGCGTGGCCGAGAGGGTCATGCACCCGAGGCCCCCCAGGAGCAGGAGGGCGAGCACATCGCGCACCCCGTCGAGGTCGGTCCGGACGCGCAGCGTGCGGGTGAGCAGGAGGGCCGCGACCACCGGGGCCGCCGTGTCGCCGATCGTGATCAGCACGGAGGTGACCGGGCCCGCACCATTGCTCAGGTTGGCGACCAGGGCTCCCAGGGCGACCGCGGGCCAGAGGCGCAACCCGCCGAGGAGAAGCGCCGCGACCGCGACGCCGGTGGGCGGCCAGACGGTCGTGACGTTCGGGTCGGCCCGGGCCAGGAGCAGGCCGAGGTGGCCGCTGGCCACGTAGACGGCCACGGTCGCGGCGACGCCGGCGACGTACTGGATCGCCGCCTCGTCGAGCTCGACCCTCCTGCCCGGCCGCATCACCGCGGGGGCCGGTCCCTGAAGCTGCTCCATCGCCCGTGGGTATTGTGGAGCCCTCACGCCGGCACCGGGCGTCCCGCCGGACGAGGGCGGCGCGGCACCGGCCCGCCCCGCGGCGTCAGGTGCAGCC
>JAJZNI010000093.1 GCA_021847925.1 bacterium | reverse complement strand
CGTCCCTGCGAGCACGCCAGCGCCCACCAGCACCACGGCGTCACGTCAGAGCGCACCGGGTACTGGCGCACCTGCCTCGACGCCGCGGTCGAGCCCGAGCGCGCCGCACCGGCGAAGGACCGCGCCGCGGAGATCGAAGCAGAAGTCACCGATCTCGAACGGCGCCTCACCCGCCAGCTCGTCAACCTCGAAGCCGACGACGTCACGGTCGCATTGCGCCGTCGGGTCGGCCAGCGTGTCGCCGAGCTGGAGGACGCGATCGCCGAGCGGCGCGAGCGGCTCGTGGCACTGGCGCGGGAGTCGGCGACAGAGGCGCCCACGTTGGCCGACGTCGCCCCGCTGCTCGACCGCCTGCCGATCCTCGCCACCTCGCTCGACGCGGCGCCACAGGGCGAACTACGGGCGCTCTTCGATGCGCTGCAACTCGACGTCGTCTTCCAACCGGCCGAGAGCGCGGTCGATGTCGCAGTAACCCTCTACGATGGCGGCGACGGTGCTACCGAAGCGGCCGCACAGGTTCGCGCGGAGGACTGGTCAGCGCCCCCGGGGGGGCACCCGCACGCCGCGCGCGGGCCGCCGCGGCGTCAGCTCGTGCAGACGTAGCGCCGGGTCGCCGTCGCCGTGCGCCGCTGTGGTGAGAGCACCTCGAAGGTCACGGTCATGCCGATGCTCGCCGGTCCGGTGAAACCGAGCTGCTTGGTGAACCGGAAGGAGGTCTGGTGGGTGATGGGCAGCGAGTACTGGTCGTACGTGGTCGGGCTCCCGGTCTCGGTCACGAGCCAGCGATAGGTGAGGGTCCCGGACCCCCGCAGGGAGCCGCTCGCCGTGAACGTGAAGGTGGTCCCGCACCCGCCCGCACCCGCGGGCTGCGCGGAGAGGGTGGGGCTCCCCACGCTCAGGGCCGCCGGACCGGACGATGCCGCCCCGCCGGGCTGGATCACGAGGACGACGGCCACGGCGAGCACCGCCAGGGCCGCGACGATGGCGAGGACGGCCCCGGTCCGCCTCCGCCTCGGCCGCCGGGCGGGCGCCCAGCGGAGCGGGGCCGTGGGGCGTTCCCCCCCCAGCCCCCTGATCCCGCCCCAGTAGTCGCTCTCGTCCCCGCCCCCGGGGGCGGCCGGGGGCCCGCCGGGGGCCGCCGGCGCGGCTGTCCACGAGCCCGGGGGGACGGACTCCGCCGCCCCTCCCGGCGAGGGGGCGGTCGCGGCGCTCACCGATACCTCCGCCGGTGGCGGGGACAGCCTGCGGGGACGGGGGGGAGCCGTCCCCAGCGGGCGCGCCACACGGGCGGCCAGGTCGCTCTGCTCGCGCCACCCGTCGCCGAGCACGGCCGCGGCTGCGCGCTGCAGCTCCTCCCGGAACTCCGCCGCGCTGGCGGGGCGCCGGCCAGGGTCCGCGGCCACCGCCCGCGCCGCCAGTGAGCCCACCGCCACCGGTCCCGCCCACTCCCCGCTCTGCTCCGGGCGCAGGCCGGTGGCCAGCTCGCGGAGCAGGGCGCCGGCGGCGTAGAGGTCCGCCGCCACGCTGGGTGCTCCGCCCTCCGGTGGCCGCACTGCCGGCCAGCCCCGGAGCTCGGGGTCCGCCGCGAGCACCGTGGCCACACCCAGCTCCGCAAGGCGGGTGTCCCCGGAGGGGGTGACCACCACGGTGTCCGGGCAGACGTCGCCGTGCACCAGCCCGGCCCGGTGCAGCTCCTCGAGTGCGGCGAGCACGGAGTCCATGGCGCTGAGCGCCGCCGGCAGCGGGAGCGGAGCCTCGGCCCCGAGCAGCGCGGCGAGGCTCCGCCCGCGGATCAGCTCCCCCACCACGTAGAGGCGACCCCCGAGGCGCACCAGGTCGTAGACCTCGACCACGTGAGGTGCCGTGATGGACGCGGCCCGGCGGCCGGCGGCGGCCAGCCTCTCCACGAAGTCCGAGCGGGCGGCGAGGCTGCCGGGAATCTCCTCGAGCGCCACCGGGTGGCCGGTGGGGCGATAGCGCCCAGCCAGGCGAGGGCCGATCAGACCCTCACCCAGCACGGCGCCGACGGCGTACTCGTCAGCCATGTCCTGGGCGGCCCCGCCTTCCCGTGGTCACGCCCGCAACATAGCAGCCCGGCGCGCGGTCCCCTCCTCCCCATCGAACCCGCGGGGCTGGGGACCCCCGTCCCCGAGCCCCTATACTCCGCGCCACCATGGACCTTCCGGCAGAGGTCAGCCCCCGCGAGGCCCACACGGCGGTGAGCGCGTCCACGGCCATGCTCGTCGACGTCCGCGAGCCGTGGGAATGGGAGGAGGCGCGCATCCCGGGTGCCGTGCTGCTCCCGCTCGCCGAGCTCCCCTCGCGTGTCGCGGAGCTTCCCCGGGATCGCGACATCTACGTGTACTGCAAGATGGGGGCGCGCAGCCGGCGTGCGGTCGCCTTCCTGCGGGATGCGGGATGGGCGCGGACCGTGAACATCCGAGGCGGGATCGACGCCTGGGCGATGGCGGGACTGCCCACCGAGGCCTGACCTGCGCCCGTCCGCCCCTGGGAGCGGGTCGCGCCCACCCGGCGTGGGGTCAGGACGAGGTGAGCCGGAGTATCACCAGGACGACCATCACCACCAGCACCAGCACCAGGACGGTGGGCAGGAGCGGAAGGCTGACCCGCGGCCCTCGCCTCCGGCGCGCCGGGGTGAGGACGTCGCTCGGGGTCGCGGCCGCCGCCACGTCCGGCGCCGGGGCCGGGACGGGCTTCGCCGGCGGAGAGAGGGGAGGCAGCGGCTCCATGGCGCCGGCGAGGCTCCAGGGCCGAGAGGAGACCAGGACCCGCAGGCCCCCCGGGACGAGCGGCGGGGCGGCACGTGGGGCCTCGGCCGGCGGGGCCCCCGCCAAGGCGAGCTCCCGGGGCGGGGGCGCCGCCCCGGGGGGTTGCTCGCGCCCCTCGCGAGCGGTCTCCCCCCAGGGAGGGCCGGACGTGGGGCTCGGCGGCGGTGGTTCCGCGAGCAGCGGCTCCGGGGCGCTCGCCTGAAGCGAGGCGGACTCCCCGCCTCCGCCGTCCGCGGGCTCCGCCCAGCCGAGATCCGCCGCGGAGGTCCAGCCGGCGGGTGCGTCGCCCGAGGCATCGAAGCCGTGGACGTCGCTCGGCGGCGGCTCCGGGTCCAAGCTCCAGGCGGGGGGTGGGTCGCTCCAGGCATCCAGGCCGTGGCCCTCGGCGTGCGGCGGCGCTGTGCCGACGTCCCCCCCCGAGGCGGGCTCGCCGGGGGACTCGCCGCCGGGAAGGCGCGCCGCGCCTGGCTCCGCGGCCAGGCCCCAGCCGGAGACGGCGTCACCGGGGGCGTCATCCCCACCGTCCGTGGCGACCCCGCCCCAGGCCGGTGGGGGCACCGCCACCTCCTCGACGCTCTCCCGGGCCGCCGCCTCCTCCTCCCAGGTGGGCTCCCACCCGGGTGACCAGCCGCCCCGCGGCTCGAGGGGCGGCCCTTCCCCCCGCTCCGGGGCCGGAGCGCCGGCGGCGCCCGGCTCCGCGGGCTCGGGCAGGGGCGGCAGGTAGCTCGGGGAGTAGGAGGGGAGGCTCTCGATGTCGGTGAGGAGCTCGGCCCTCCCCTCGGCCTCCGGGTCGGCCCCGGGGTCCGGGCTCCACCGCACCGGTGCCGCCGTGTCCGCCTCCGGGTCCCCGGACACCCCGTGCTCGGCCAGGGCTTCCACGTCCTCGTCGCCCTCCGGCAAGGCCGGGGCCGGCGCGGGGGGAGCCGGCCAGGCGGCCGCCGCGGCGCCGACCTCGACCGCCTGCGGCCCGGGGCCCTCTGGGTCACCCCCCGCCGCCCAACCCGCCTCGGGGGGGACGGCTGCGGTCTCCGCCTCGGGGGGCCCGTACCAGGGGGGATCGGAGGGTCCGGCCGCACCGCCGGGGTTGGGCGCGCCCGCGCTCGTGGCCGCGGTGGGCGGCGGCTCCGATCCCGTGCTCGCGGCCGCCCCGGCCGGCGCCGCATCCACGGCCTCCGCGAGCGGGGGCGCGCTCCCCCTCTCCGAGACGCCCTCGGGCTCGGCGGCCTCGGGCTCGCCGGCGCCCGGCGGGGCCGTGGCCGGAGGCCCGCCGTCACGGCGCGGGGTGGAGCTCAGCTCCTCGGCGAGGTCACCGAGATCCGCCAGGAAGGAGGCCACCTCGCTGCGGAAGAGGTCGCGGCCGCGCGAACCGCTCTCCGAGCGCTTGTTCGCCATGCGGTCCAAGGTACCGCCAAACGCCGGGTGTCCGCGCGGCCGTTTTCCGTTTGCGACGGTCGGTGCGGGGCCGGGGCCGAATGGTGCGCCTCCGCGGCCCTCAGAGCCTGTCCATGACCCAGGTCACGGCCGAGCCGGTGTCCGCGGGTGGCGATCCCCTCCGGCGTCGCGTCGGACGCGCCGCGCACGGCCACCAGCGCGGCCCCGTGACGGAGGGCGCCCCGGCTCATCGCGCTGCCCCGCGGTGCCTCACACTCCCTCGAGGAGGTGGACGTCGGGGAGGTTGCGGTACCGCTCCGCCAGGTCCAGGCCGTAGCCGACCACGAAGCGGTCGGGGATCTCGAAGCCGCGGAAGTCGAGGGCGACCTGCCGGCGGCGGCGCGCCGTCTTGTCGAGCAGCGCGACGAGGCGGAGAGAGTGGGGACGGTGGCTGGCCAGGTGCTCGCGCAGGAAGGCGGTGGTGAGCCCGGTGTCGATGATGTCCTCCACCATCAGGACGTCGCGGTCGCGCAGCGGCGTGCTCACGTCCTTGACCAGCTCGACGCTGCCCGACGAGGTCGCACCATCGCCGTAGGAGCGGCAGGCCACGAAGTCGATCTCCACGGGGACCGTGAGGGCACGGGCCAGGTCGGCGGTGAAGACCAGCGAGCCCTTGAGCACGCAGATCAGCACCAATGGGCGCTCGCACCCCGCGGACGCCGCGTCGATCTCCACCGCCAGCTCGGCCACCCGCCGGCGGATGCTCTCCCGGTCGACGATCACCTCGCCGACCCACGGCTCGCTGCGACGCGACACACGGTCATCCACGCTGGTCATGGTCTCCCCTCGCTCCGGCGCGATCCTGCTCCCGCTCATCGTAGGTATCCGCCGCCGATCCCGGTCGCCCGGCTCACGCGCCGCCCGCCGCGGCCCAGCGGTCGTAGAGGTCGGCGAGAGCTCGGCTCAGCCGCTCGTACTCCCTGCCCGCCTCCGCGCCCACGTCCGGGTCGCGGAAGGTCGCCGGGTCGAGGAGGCGCTGGCGGGCCTCGGTGAGCTCCGCCTCGACCGTCGCGATCTCCGCTTCGAGCCCGCGCGCCTGCGCGGCCCTCGAGCGCGACGCGGCACGCTCCCGCCGAGCGCCGCCCGCGACGGTGTCCCGCGCAGCGCGCGCCCGCTCCGCGGGACGAGCCTGCTGGTGGTGGACGGGCCTCTCCCTCTCCCGGCCGCGCTCCCGTCGCTCCGCGCCGCCGCGTGACCCGCGCGCCGCGCGTCCGCCGCCCGCCCCGGTCACCGGCGCCGGGAGATGCTGCGCCGGCGCGAGGGCCTCGCCGCCTCCGCCCGGGCGGGGGTCGCGCCGGCGGTCGGCGAGCAGGTCCGTGTACCCCCCCAGGACCCGGCGGACGGCTCCACCCTCCTCGATGCCCCAGGTCTCCGTCGCCACCGCGTCGATGAGCGCACGGTCGTGGGTGACCAGCACCAGGGTTCCCGGGTAGGCGAGGAGAGCCGCCTCCAGCACCTCCTGGGCGGGGAGGTCCAGGTGGTTGGTGGGCTCGTCGAGGAGCAGGACGTTGGTCGGCTCGAGCGCGAGCTTGCCCATCAGGAGCCGGGCGCGCTCGCCCCCGGAGAGATCGCCCACCCGGCGGTGCACGTCGTCGCCGGAGAAGAGCAGGGCGCCCAGCATGGTCCGGCCGCGCTCGCTGCCGATGGGGTGGTCGGCGAGGAGGTCCTCGAGCACCGTCCGCGATTCGTCGCTGGCGAAGCTCTCCCCGCCCGTCACCCGCCCGCGACCGAGGTCCTGGCGGTAGAGGCGCAGCACGCTCCGCGGTCCCCGATCGACGCGGCCCGCGAGCGGCGGCACCTCCCCGGCGAGGGTGCCGAGCAGCGTTGACTTGCCGCTCCCGTTGGGCCCGGCCACGGCGATCCGGTCGCCGGGGCTCAGGGTCACCGGGGGCAGGGTCACGAGCGGCGAGCCGCGTCCCACGACCAGGCCGGAGATCTTGAGCGCGACCCGTGACGAGGGCGCGGTGGCGAAGCGCAGGCGCGGCCGCCGGTCCTCGGCCGGCGCGGCGACGCGCGCTAGACGGTCCAATCGCGTCTGCCGGCCCCGCGCCTCGCGCGCCCGCTGCCCCGCCCTGTAACGGCGGATGAAGTCCTCCTCGTGGTGGATGTGGGCCTGCTGCTCCTCGTACTCCCTGAGGCGGCGGGTGCGCCGCTCCTGCCGCAGCCGGACGTAGGCGCTGTAATTGCCGGGGTAGCGCTCGCCCGCCCCGTGGCTGATCTCCAGCACCGCGGTGCAGACGTTGTCCAGGAAGCGGCGATCGTGGGACACGAGGACAAAGGCGGTGGAGACCCCGGCCATGAACTCCTCGAGCCACTCGATCCCCTGCAGGTCGAGGTGGTTGGTGGGCTCGTCGATCAGGAGGAGGTCGGCGTCGGCGACCAGGAGCTTGGCGAGCTCCAGGCGGCGCTGCTGGCCGATGGAGAGCTGGTCGGGGGGGCGCCGCTGCGTCTCCTCGCCGAGGCCCAGCCCCTGGAGCGCCGCGCGCGCGTTGGCCTCGAGCTCGTAGCCGGACCCGGTCTCGTAGCGATGCTGGAGGTCGCCGTAGCGGGTGAGCTGGCTCTCCAGCTCCGGCCCTCCCGCCGACATCGCCCGCTCCAGCTCGGTGAGCTCGTGGCGCAGCGCGGCCAGGTCGGTCCGCGAGGCCATCACCTCCTCGATCACGGTGGCCGCGCGGGGCGCTGGGGCGTCCTGCGGCAGATGGGCCACCCGCAAGCCGCGCTCCCGCTCCACGCTCCCCTCGGTGGGCTCCTGCTCGCCCGCCATGATGCGCAGGAGCGACGACTTGCCGGCGCCGTTTGCCCCGACCACGGCCAGGCGATCGCGCCGCTCCAGGCGAAGCTCCAGGGCGGAGAAGACGGTCTCCGAGCCGTAGGCGACGCCGAGGTTCGAGAGGGTGAGGAGCGGCATGACGCGGCCAATGCTGGCACACGCTCGCGGCCCGCCCGGTCCGGGGCGGCACGCCGGCCGAGCCGGAGGTCCCGACCTTGCGGAGGACCGTGGGCTCTGTCACCATCACCACCGGTGAGCGAGGTGAAGGAGCGGGAGGCCGCGGGGGCGCCGCCCGGGGCCGCCGGTCCCGCATCGGGAGTGGGGGCGCCGCTGCGCCGGGTGGTGCCACTCCGCGGGCTCCCCGTCGTCGCGGCCGTCCTCGTCCTCCTGGTGGTCGCCCTGGTCGGCAACTGGCTGTGGGCGCTGGACTTCGCCCACGTGACGGGCGGCGCCCTCTGGACCAGCATCGACCTCTTCGTCGGGCTGATCATCGGGCCCATCCTCGGCCGTCTCTCCGTCCCCGCCCGGATCGAGTTCTCCAAGCGCTTCATGCCGGCGATGCTGCTGATCATGCCCACCCTGGTGACGGTCACCCTCTCCGCGGGGGTGCAGCTCGCCCGGCACCTCGGGGACTTCACCGCCGCCACCACCCATCCCTGGATCGTCGCCGCCCTGGTCGTCATCTCGGTGATGGGGGTGATCGCCCTCGGCATCCTGGAGCCCGCCAACCTGGCGGTGCTCTTCGAGCTGCGCAAGCCCCGGCCCAACGGCGAGCTGATCGGCCGGCTGATGCGCCGCTTCATCGCCACCGCCGGGATCATCGGAGTGCTCCAGGTGGCGACGCTCGTGATCATGACCCGGCTGGCGACCCTGTGAGCGCGGGGGCCGCCGGAGACGGCGTCTCCTCCGGCGCGGCGGCTCAGGACGGGCACGCCGTGCCCGAGCTCCTCATGAGCCGGCGGCTGCCTCCCGTCGGCGTCATGGCCGTGACGTCGCTGGTGCTGGTCCTCGCCGCCGGCATCTATCTGGTCGTCCCCGTGCCCGAGGCGGCCCCGCTCGCGCCCGCCGCCGCCCTGCTGGGCGTCTCCTTCGCCCTCCTGGTCTCGGCGGCCGTCATGCTGAGCCGGGTGCGGCCGTTCGCGTGGGCCCGCTTCTTCCAGGTCAGCCGCTGGACGCTGCTGGTCTACGCGATCATCGGCGGGGTGATCGAGGCCGTGGTCATCCTCGACGGAGCCCGTGGCCCGATGCTCGCGATCGCGACCATCTCGCTCCTCCTCTTCGCGATCGCGGTGCCCCTGAACATCGCCTTCACCGTCGCCCGCTATGCGGACGTCGCGCAGGCCCGGGGGGATCCCTGACCGCCCGCGGAGCCCGGGTCACCCTCCCCTCGGCAGGTTACCGTCAGTAATGACATTATCGCATACGCACGCACCGCCCACGGGCTCCGGAACGCGTCCAGACGCGCCGCCAGCCGGCATCCATCCGAGGCACCGCCGGGCCAAACCAGTCACCCGACTCAAGCGCCTGTGCAACGGGCTCCCAGGCAAACGGCATCTGGCCTAGCCGGTCTGCTCCAGCTCCGCCCGCGCGGCGGGCTCGTCGCAGCTCGCGGGCGCCGCCAGCGCTCCCTCGCGGCGCAGGATCCGGCGCAGGATCGCCACCGACGCCGCGTAGGTGGAGTCCATCCCGAAGTAGGAGAGGCCGCGCGCGCCCAGGGTGCGCGCCTGGGTGAGCGGCGTGTCCGAGGCGTAATGGATGACCCCGAAGTCGATGGGCAGCTTGGCAAAGCTCACCGGCTCGTCGATGGGGTGGCGGCTCGGCTCGCTCATCTCGTAGATGGCGTTGCAGTACGGGCCGGCCTCCATCTCCACGACGGTGAAGGCCTCCCGGTAGTAGAAGTCCAGGTAGCCGCGGTTCTGCAGGAAGGTCCCCTTGACGGAGACCGCGCGCTGGTTGTCGAGCCCGCTCCCGAAGCGCAGGTGAGGCGCGATATCGGCGACCGTGAAGGCGTTGTCGAGCCAGTAGGTGCAGCCGCTGTGCTCATCGTGGACGGCGCTCGGGATCATCACGTCCCCGACGTCGGCGTTCAGCGTGGCGGCCTTTCCCAGCACGTAGACGCCGCGCAGCTCCGCGGCGGTCTCGGCGACCTCGCGCAGGATGTTGTAGGCGGCCAGGCCGAGCGGGTAATCGATGTTGACGATCACTGCGGGACTGCCGCGCAGGCGCGCCGCGTCGACCTTGCCGAGGCGCGGGTCGAACCCCGCGGGGTCCAGACGGTCGAGGGGGATGACCTGCGCGGCGACGTCGAGCGCGGTGCGGCTGGCCACGCCGAAGACGCCGCGGGCGCGCTCCTCGCGGCGCGGCCGGCCGCGCTCATCGGTGGCGATGCTGCCGGTGTGGATCCGGCTGGCGTAGTAGAGGAAGTTGTTCCAGTCCCCCTCGGCCAGGCCGGCGCCAAAGCGCTGCAGCTCCTGGCGGAGGTCCTCGGGTCCGTCGCGCTCCACCATCGCCACCAGCTCGCCCTCGTGCTCGCGGGCGATCCCGGTCAGCAGGTTGGCCAGGCTGTGGGAGTTGCTGCTCACGAAGTAGATGGGCCGGTCGAGCAGGGACTGGCTGCGCATCGTCCCGGTGACCTGCTGCCACCAGCGCCGCGTCACCCGCGCATAGCCCACCTGGCTGCCGCCGAAGAGGCGTACGCGCAGCGCCATCCTCCGCCGGGTGATCAGCTCCAGCCCATCCGTGAAGGATTCACCCCAGACCTCGCGCAGCTGGGTCCAGTCGTCCTCACGCCCGCCCGCTGATCGGGCCAGCCGTTCGGAGGTCGGATCGGCCAGCGCTCCCGGGGCCCCATCCAGCGCGGCCCTCAGCTTGTTCCACTCGATCTGAAAGGCCACCAGGGTGGGCACCAGGTCGTCCACGTCGGACGCGGATGCGATGAGCACGGCGAGGGTGCCGTGCCCATCGTCGTACCAGCGGCGGCGGCGACCGGGCGCCGACGCCTCGCTCCAGTCACGGAGGTGGAGACCGGCCTTGGCGAAGACCTCCGCCGACTGTGCCATGACCACGCGCTGGGCGGTCATGACGGACGCGGGAAGGCGGCGCACCGCATAGAGGAAGGCGCCGAGGTCGGGCTCCGGAGAGTTGGCCAGCCCGTGCAGGCTCGAGCCCATGGCCCGGTGCGACGCCTCGAGCACGCGAAGCCGCGTCTCGCCGGTGGAGCGGAGCACGGTCGTGTAGGTGCGGTGGTAGAGCTCGACCGCCTCCGCCACGGTGGCCTCGGCGCCGGTGAGCGCCGGCTGGCGGGCGGCGAGGGGCGGGGGCGAGGCGCTCAGCCGGCGGGGGCTCATGACGCCTATTCTGTGCCGCGCTCGGCAGCTCCGGTGCCCGGCGGCGCCGCGGCCGTCCCGCGGGCCCCGCTCGCCCGCCCGCTATGCTTGGTCCCGTGGAGGAAGGCACCCCTCCGGCGGGTTCGCCGGCGCCGCACGGCGTCGCCGGGCGGACCGCCCGCTCGGCGGGGTCAGGGGGTGGTGGCCCGTCCCACCCCGGGCACCCGCCCGCGCGCTCTCCGGCGAGGCGGTGATGGGACGCATCGCGGTCACGGGCTCCGTGGCGTTCGACACCATCATGGTCTTCCCCGGACGGTTTGGGGACCACATCCTGCCCGACAAGACGCACCTCATCAACGTCTCCTTCCTGGTCAACCGCCTCGAGCGGCGGCGCGGCGGGGCCGCCGCCAACATCGCCTACACCCTCGCCCTGCTGGGTGAGCGACCCCTCCTCTGCGCCGCGGTGGGGAGCGATTTCGCCGAGTACGGGGCCGCCCTCAGCCGGGCCGGTGTGGACACCTCGTCGGCGCTGGGCTGCGACGACCTTCCCAGCGCCTCCGGCTTCATCACCACCGACGAGGAGGACAACCAGATCACCGCCTTCTTCCCCGGGGCGATGGCTCGAGCCGCGGACATCGACCTGCGGGCCACGGAGGGGGTGGAGCACGTGGTGGTGGCGCCCGATGCGCCGGATGCGATGAGCGCGCACATCGCCCAGGCCCAGGAGATGGGCGCCCGCCTCGTCTTCGCGCCGGCCCACCAGATCCCCGCCATCCCCGACGAGACGCTGCGGGCGGGGCTGGAGGCCGCCTGGCTCGTGGCGGGCAACGACTACGAGTTCGAGCTCGTCCGCAACCGCACCGGGATCGACGTCGCGGCCCAGGCGCGCCGCTGCATGGTCGCCGTCACCCGCGGGAGCCGGGGCAGCGAGCTCTGGGTGGACGGCGCGGTGATCCCGGTGCCGGTGGTGTCCCCCCGGCAGCTCGTCGACCCCACGGGCGCCGGCGACGCGTACATCGCCGGGCTTCTCGCGGGCCTGCGCCGGGGCCTGGAGCCGGGCGCCGCGGGCCGCATGGGCGCCCTGGCGGCGACGTACGTGCTCGAGCAGCACGGACCGCAGGGGCACCATTTCAGCCGCGCCGCGTTCGCCGCCCGCTTCGCCGAGTGCTTCGGCGCGGTGATCACCGCGCCCTGAGGGTCAGAGGCCGGCGAAGACGTCGGTCTCCGGGAGGGAGGTCGTGACCCGCGAGACGACGAGCTGGAAGTGCTCGGTGAAGAAGTGCTCCCGGAGCAGGTCCTCAGGGACGCTGAGCAGGGCGAAGTCGTCGCTGAGCTGGCTGCGATGGGCGCGCAGCGCCTCGCGCTTGCGGAGGAGCTGGTCGCGGCAGTCGATCACCGTGGTCACCCGCTCGTCCGGGGTCACGAACGCCAGGGCCTCGGGGTCGGTGTCCCCGAAGGGCGGCTTGAGCCCCGCCTGCCGCGCGATCTCCGCGGCGCGGCGCGCCTCCGACAGCGGGAAGGCGGTGTAGTAGAGCTTGCTGACCCGCCACCCGTCCCCCAGCTCCGGGTACAGCGCGTGGTAGGCGGCCTCCACCGCCAGCAGGGTGACCCGATGGGCCTGGATGTGGTCGGGGTGACCGTACCCGCCGTTACCGTCATAGGTGACTACAACGTGCGGGCGGAAGCGGCGGATGTGGGCCACCACCCGGCGCACGGCCTCATCCACGTCAGCCTTCCAGAAGGACCCCGGCAGGCCATTGGTGTCGCTGCCCGGCATCCCGGAGTCCCCGTACTCCAGGAAGTGCAGCTCGTCCACCCCCAGGATCGCGCAGGCGCTGCGCAGCTCCGCCTCGCGGATCTCCTTGAGCCGCGGCCGGATCGTGGCCTCGTCGGCCGCGTACTCGGGGTCGAAGATGGTCGCCACCCTGCCGTCGGTGCAGCAGATCACCGACGTCGCGATCCCCCGGTCGGAGCACTGGGCGAGCAGTCCGCCCATGGTGATGGTCTCGTCGTCGGGATGGGCGTGCACCGCAAGCAGGCGCAGTCCCTCACGGCCATGCCCGTCGCCTCCGCTCATGGGCGCAGTGTAGCGGCTGGGGTGCGGGCCGCCGGGCGGTCCGGCGGCCCCCGCGGCGTTGCGGCGGGCGAAGCGGCTAGAGTCGGGGTGCGGCGGGTATGGACGGCCCGGCCGCTGAGGGCTGCAGGCGAATGGACATCGCGGTGTGCGTCAAGCAGATCCCCGATCCCAACACCCCCGGCGAGCTGGACCCGACCACCCATCGCCTCCGGCGCGAGGGGGTGGACGCGGTCCTCGATCCCGGCGACGAGTTCGGCATCGAGGCGGGGCTCGCGCTGGCGGAAGCCCACGGCGGCGAGGTGCGGGTGGTCTCGATGGGCCCGGAGCGCAGCGTGGAGGCGATCCGCAAGGCTCTGGCGATGGGGGCGGCAGGCGGCGTGCTGGTCGCCGACCCGGCGCTGGTCGGCGCCGACGCCCTCACCACGGCCCGCGTCCTGGCCGCGGCGATCCGCCGCGGCCCCTTCGATCTCGTCATCACCAGCACCGAGTCCACCGACGGCTACACCGGTGTGGTGCCCCAGGCGATCGCCGAGCTCCTCGGCATCCCCGCCGTCACCTTCGCCCGGTCGGTGAGCTTCGACGGCTCCACCCTCACCGTCCGCCGCCAGACCGAGAACGGGACCGAGACCGTCGAGGCCGGTCTCCCCTGCGTGCTCTCGGTCACGGCGGGCGTGAACGCGCCGCGCTATCCCTCGCTGCGGGGCATCATGGCGGCGCGGTCCAAACCCCTCGACCGTCTCTCCCTGAACGACCTCGACGTGCAGCTTGGAGAGGTGGACCAGGAGATCGTGAGGGTGGAGCCCGCGCCCCAGCGCAAGGGCGGCGAGGTGGTTGCGGATGACGGCACCGGCGCCCAGCGCATCCTCGAGCTGCTCCGGCAGGCAAAGGTGATCTGATGCTGACGGCGGTCTGGGTCTACGCCGAGCTGGACCAGGGCGGGCTGGCCCCGTCGGCCCTGGAGCTGCTCACCAAGGCCCGTTCCCTCGGCGCCGGCTCCGTCGCGGCGGTCTGCCTGGGGCCCGGATCCGCCGAGGCGGCCGGCGACCTCGGCCGCCACGGCGCGGGCACCGTGTACGCGTCCGGCGACCCCGCCTTCGCCGAGCTGCTCCCCGGCGGCCCGGCCGCGGACACAGTGGCCGCCCTCGTCGCGGAGCACCACCCGGACCTCATCCTCTTCCCGGGGAGCTGCGGCGGGCGCGATGTCGCCGGCAGGGTCTCCGCCAAGCTCGGCGTCCCGGTGATCGCCAATGCTCTCGACATCGAGGCGGCGGAGGCCGTCACGGTCACCAGCTCGGTCTTCGGCGCCACCCAGCTGGTGCGCACCGAGTTCCGCGGGCGGCGGCCGTGGCTGGCGCTCTTCCGGCCCCGGTCCTTCGCCGCCGAGCCGGCCGGCGGCGCGGCTCCCCAGGTGGTCGAGGTGCCGGCGTCGATCGATCCCCGCCACCGGGCCGCCCGCATCGTCGAGCGCTCCCGCGAGGTCGCCGCGGGGCCCGGGCTCGAGGAGGCCCAGGTGGTGGTGAGCGGGGGCCGCGGTCTCCAGGACCCGCGGAACTTCGACCTGCTCCGCCAGCTTGCGGAGCTGCTCCACGGGGCGGTTGGCGCCAGCCGGGCGGTCGTCGATGCCGGCTGGGTGCCGTACGCGCTCCAGGTCGGGCAGACCGGCAAGACCGTCAAGCCGAACGTGTACATCGCCTGCGGGATCAGCGGGGCGATGCAGCACACGGTCGGGATGAAGGGCTCCCGCCACATCGTCGCCATCAACCGGGACCCGCAGGCTCCCATCTTCAAGCTCGCCGACCTGGGGATCGTGGGTGACGCGGCGGAGGTGGTCTCCCGGCTCATCGCCGAGCTGGGGGGTGCGCCCGGGGCCGGGCAGCCGCCGCACGGCGCGGCGTAGGCGGTCGCGCCCGCCGCCGCGGTGCCGGCGCCGTCCGCGGGGACGGCGCCCGCTTCCACACGGATGTTCGTCACATCGGCGCGTCCGTCGTCATGGGACGGTGACTGGATTGCAACAAAGGGTGATTGCAGATGGCGGGACTGGCCTATACTCGCCGCGGATGGACGACAAGGTCATCGTCGACCTCCTTGGCCAGGTGGGCAATCTCTTCACGTCCAGCCTCGAGCTGAAGGAGACGATCGACTTCATGCTCAAGGCCGCCAGCGACCTGGTCGCCTGTGATGCCGCCACCGTCTTCCTCGTGGACCAGGACGAGCGCAGCCTCTCGGCCATCGCCACCTTCCCCTTCGCGGAGTCCGTGGGCAAGGTGGCGAGGTTCAAGCTCGGCGAGGGGATCGTGGGCTGGGCGGCCAAGCAGCGGAAGCTGGTCTCGGTCGGGGACGCGACCCAGGACAGCCGCTTCAAGAACCTGGAGATGGGCTACTCGCCGCGCTCGGTCCTGATCCTGCCCCTGGAGTCGCCGCGCCGCCTGGTGGGCGCGCTGACCATCGCCCGCCGCGAGGTGCGGCCCTTCACGTCCATCGAGCAGGCCCTGATGCAGATCATCGCCAGCCAGGCGGCCATCTCCATCGACAACGCCCGCCTCTACACCGCCCAGAAGCGCCAGCTCAAGGAGATCGCCGACCGCACCCGGGAGCTGGAGGTGGCCAACGCCCACATCGCCGAGATCTCCCGGCTCAAGAGCGAGTTCCTCGCCAACATGAGCCACGAGCTGCGCACGCCCCTGAACGCCATCCTGGGCTTCAGCGAGATCCTCAAGGACAACCTGGTTCAACTCTCCGAGGATCAGCGCCACGAGTGCCTGGAGAACATTCACGCGAGCGGGAAGCACCTCCTGGAGCTGGTCAACGATGTCCTCGACCTCTCCAAGATCGAGGCGGGGCGCATGGAGCTCGGTTACGACCGCTTCGTCGTGGTGAGTGCCGTCAAGGAGGTCCACAACGTCATCCGCTCCCTGAGCGAGCGCCGCGACATCGACCTCTCGATCACCGTCGAGCCCGAGGACCTGGAGGCTCGTGCCGACAAGAGCAAGTTCAAGCAGATCCTCTACAACCTGCTCTCCAACGCCATCAAGTTCACCGCCCAGGGCGGGAGGGTCTGGGTGGCGGCACGGCCCGAGAACGGCTGGCTCGTCGTCGATGTCGGGGACACCGGGGTGGGCATTCCCCGCGAGTACCACGAGCGGATCTTCGACGAGTTCTACCAGCTCGACAGCGCCACCACGCGCCAGGTCGAGGGGACGGGTCTCGGGCTCTCCCTGACCCGGCGCCTGGTGGAGCTGCACGGGGGCGACATCCGGGTGGAGTCGGAGGTGGGTCGGGGCTCGGTCTTCACCTTCCAGCTCCCCCTCCTCGGCACCGAGCCCCAGAACGGCCGGGTCCACAACCGCATCCTCCTGGTCGAGGACAACGCCAGCAGCCGCCAGCTCGCCAAGATGGTGCTGAACGGGAGCGGCTTCGACGTGGACGTCGCCGCGGACGGGGCGGAGGGGCTGCAGAAGGCCCGCTCGACGCTCTACGACCTGGTCCTGATGGACGTCGAGCTGCCCGGCATGGACGGACTCACCGTCACGCGGATGCTAAAGTCCGACCCCAAGACGGCGGACGTTCCCGTCGTCGCCCTGACCGCCAACGCCATGAAGGGCGACGAGCAGGAGGCGCTCGCCGCCGGCTGCTCCGGATACATCAGCAAACCCATCGAGGTAGCCAGCTTCGTGCAACGCATAGCCACCTACCTGGAGCCGGCAGCGTCATGAGCGCCGGCGGCAAGACCATCCTCATCGTCGAGGACGACCCCCCCAGCCGCGAGGTGGTCCGCCTGGCGGTGAGCGCCCAGAACCACACCCTCCTGGAGGCGGGCACCGGTCCGGAGGGGTTGCAGACGGCCCGCGAGCAGGCCCCCGACCTGATCATCCTGGACGTCAACCTGCCCGGGATGAGCGGCCTCGACGTCTGCCGGAGGCTCCGATCGGAGGGGTCTCGCGTCCCCATCATCATGCTCACCGCCAAGACCGACACCATCGACGTGGTGGTGGGCCTGGAGCTGGGCGCCGACGACTACGTCACCAAGCCCTTCGAGGTCCGCGAGCTGATGGCCCGCATCGGGGCCCACCTGCGCCGCAGCGAGATCTCCTCCCAGGAGCAGCCGCGGGACCGGTTCGAGTTCCCCGGCCTCACCATCGACCTCGGCCGGCGCCAGGTCTTCCGCGACGGCGAGGAGATCAACCTCACCCTCACCGAGTTCAACCTCCTGGCGCTGCTGGCCTCCCGGCCGGGCCAGGTGATGAGCCGCGGCGAGCTCCTCCGCCGGGTCTGGGGATACGAGGTCGAGATCGAGACCCGCACCGTCGACGCCCACGTCTACCGGCTGCGCCGCAAGATCGAGCCCGACGCCGAGAAGCCGACCTACATCCACTCCGTTCCCGGGATCGGGTACCGCTTCAGCGGTTAGCCTCGGCGGGCCCGCAACCCGGGGGAGACCGAGCGGCCCCGGCCGCCCCTGCGGGCGTGCCGGCGCGCGGCGGGGTGTCAGTAGATGAAGCCGACCAGGGAGCGGTCGGTGGGCGAGATCGTCCGCTGATCGACGCGCGCCCAGCCCTCGTAGTTCATCTCCGAGATCACGAAGCTGCCGTCGGGGTTCACCCTCTCGACGAGGGCCACGTGCCCGAGCGGCCAGTAGTCGAAGACGGCGATGGCGCCCGCGACCGGGACGTGACCCTCGGGGACCACCCCGCTCGCGTGGGCCCACCACTGGTCCGCGTTGCCGCCCCACGAGACGTCGCGGTGGAGCGCCACCCAGTAGGTGCACTGGCCGTAGGGGAAGTGGTCCGGGCCCTGGCTGGGGGGAACCTCGGGGACGCCCGCCGCCCCGGGCACGAAGGCGGCCGCGTTCAGGGCCCCGGCCGGCGCCGCGGCGAGCGGCACCTGCAGGTACGTGCCCGCCGGAGGCGGCGAGTCGGTCTGCAGCCGGTTGTAGGCGAGCAGGGTCGCGGTGCTGATCCCGACGGACTGGGCGAGCTGGCTGGGGAGCTCCCCCGGGCCGACCTGGACCAGGGCGCCCGGCCCCGGGGGCAGCAGCAGCTCGGAACCGGCCTGGGGGTTGGACCCGGCGATGAGGCCGTTGGCCCACTGGATCGCCGAGGCGTCGCGGTTGTAGGCGGCGGCCAGCGAGGCCACCGTGGCTCCCCGCGGGGCGATCACGGTGAGAGCCGGCCCGGTGGGCACCGTGGAGCCGGTGGTGGTCCCCTCGATCACGGCGCTGATCACGGTGGTCGCCGCAGTGCGGGAGGCGGCCGTCGAGACCGCCGGAAGGTGCGGGGCGACCACCGCGAGGAGGAACGCGACGAGCAGCACCCACGCGTGGCGAAGCAGCCGGTGACGCAGACCCCGTATGGCGCTACCCTCGCTACCCCGGTGGGAGCCCGGTGTGGAACGTTCCACGAGCTCGTCAGCCCGGGGACGCTAGCAGACCGGGAGGGGCCCCGTCAAAGGGGCCGGCCCTCCGCCTCACCTCGGCCCCGGCCGCGCACCCGTCCCCCCGCCCGGGCGCGCGGGGACCTGCGATGATGAGGGCCAGCCCCATGCCGGACGCCAGCCACGTCGGACGCCGCTTTCTCGCCAGCTCGCAGAGCGTCGATGCCGAGCGCGTCGCCCGCTTCGCGGCCGCCGTCGGTGGCGGCGGCGGGGCCCACGAGCCCGGATCCGTGCCCCCGACCTTCGCCGCGGTGTACTGCCTCATGCCGACGCTGGCCCAGCTCTTCGCCGACCCCGCCCTGGGGATCGAGCTTGCCGGCCTCATCCACGCCGAGCAGAGCTTCGAGTGGCCGGAGCCGGTCCGCGTGGGTGATGTCATCGATTCGTCCGCTGAGATCGCCTCGGTGGAGCGCAGGCGCGGGCTCGTCTTCGTCACGGTGAGCCTGGAGGCCGTCACCCGCGAGGGCCGCACGGTCTGCCGCGGGCGCTCCCTGCTGCTCCTGCGGGGAGGCGAGGGGTGAGCCGCCCCACGCCGGCGGTCGGCTCCGAGATGACCGCGATGACGCGGCGCGTGACCCAGGAGCAGATCGCGGCGTACGCCGAGGCCTCGGGGGACCGCAACCCGATCCACCTCGACCCTGAGTTCGCCCGCCGTGTCGGGCTTCCGGGGACCATCGCCCACGGCATGCTGGAGATGGCTGTGCTGGCCGAGGCGGTGAGCCGTTGGGCGGGCGGCTACGACCGGCTGTTGGAGCTGCGCTGCCGCTTCTCCAAGCCGCTTTTCCCCGGTGACGAGATCACCTGCACCGGTCGCGTGGTCGCGGTCGGTGCCCCCCCCGGGACGGCCACCCTCGAGGTCCAGGCGACGTCCGGTCGCGGTGACCGCGTCCTCAGCGGTGGGCGGGCCGTCGTCCGGGTCGAGACCTGACCTTTGGGGAGCACGCCATGCCGCTCGACTTTGGTTTGACCGATGAGCAGGAGGAGATACGCCGCCTCGCCCACGACTTCGCGGTGGGCGAGATGCGGCCCCGTGCCGCCGACTACGACGAGCACGAGGAGACCCCCTGGGAGGTGATGCGAGCGGCGCACCGGCTCGGCCTCGACGCCTCCGCGGGGTTCCCCGCCGAGTACGGGGGCGGGGGCCTCGACATGGTCGGCAACCTGATCCTCGGCGAGGAGCTGGCCTGGGGGGACGCCGGCATCGCCGTCTCGATCTCCGCCACCGGCCTCTGCGGCGCCGCCATCCTGGCCATGGGCACCGAGGCCCAGAGGCGCCGCTACGTGGGGATGCTCTCCGACCCCGACGAGCTGAGGATCGGTGCCATGGGGCTGACCGAGCCGGGCTCGGGATCGGACGCCCTGTCGCTCGAGACCACGGCGCGGAGGGTGGAGGGGGGCTGGGTCCTCAACGGGACCAAGCAGTTCTGCACCAACGGCGGGATCGCCGACGTCCAGGTGGTGTTCGCCACCACCGATCGCTCTCTCGGACCCGCCGGGATCGCCGCCTTCGCGATCGAGAAGGGCAACCCCGGCATGCGCCAGGGGCGCAAGGAGAGAAAGATGGGGGTGCGCGCCTCCCACACCGCCCAGGTGGTGCTGGAGGAGTGCCGGGTGCCCGAGGACGCCCGCCTCGGCTTCGAGGCGGACGGCACCGAGACCGGTCCCGGGGCTCTCGGGGCGCTGATGACGCTGGAGGCCACCCGCCCCCACGTCGCGGTCGGGGCCATCGGCATCGCCCGGGCGGCCTTCGAGTTCGCCCGTGACTACGCGCTCGAGCGCCACGCCTTCGGCCGGCCGATCGCGCGCCACGAGGCCATCGCCTTCAAGCTCGCCGACATGGCCACCGAGATCGACGCGGCCCGGCTGCTCACCTGGCGGGCGGGATGGATGATCGCCCAGGGCATCCCCCTGGCCCGGGGCGAGGGGTCGATGGCCAAGCTCTTCGCCGGGGACGTGGCGATGCGGGTCACCACCGAGGCGGTCCAGGTCCTGGGCGGCTACGGCTACATCAAGGAGTACCCGGTGGAGCGCTTCATGCGCGACGCCAAGATCTACCAGATCTGGGAGGGAACCGCCGAGATCCAGCGTCTGGTCATCTCCCGCTACCTCCTCGGCGAGCGCCGGCCGCTGGAGCGCCCCGGCCCGGCGGCACCCGACCGGGCACGGGGATAATGGGCGAGAGCAGGCTGACCTGACCCAGCGGGAGGCGCCGATGTTCGACCTGACCGGCAAGGTGGCCGTGGTGACAGGGGGCTCGCGCGGCCTGGGGAGGGCCGACTGCCTGGCCCTCGCCCGCGCCGGCGCCGACGTCGTGGTGACGGACATCCTCCTGGAGTCCGATCCGACCCTGCAGCGGCAGGCGGAGGCGGCGCAGTCGCCGCTCGCCCAGCTCTTCACCTCCCAGGGCGTCGTCTACGCCGAGAGGACGAGCGCCGAGATCCGGGCCATGGGCCGCCGCTCCGTCGCCCTCAAGATGGATGTGACCGACCGCGAGCAGGTCGTCCAGACCTTTGCCCAGGTGGTCGCGGAGATGGGCTCCCTGGACATCCTGGTGAACAATGCCGGCACGCTCGACCACCTGGGGCAGATCGAGAGCCAGAGCGACGACCTGTGGGAGCGCGACCTGCGCGTCAACCTCACCGGTGCCTACAACTGCACCAAGGCGGCCTGGCCCCACATGCGCGAGCGCAACTGGGGACGCATCATCTTCATGTCATCGGTGGCCGGAACTCTCGGTGGCTTTGGCCAGGCGTCGTACTCCGCCACCAAGGCGGGCCTGATCGGCTTCGGAAAGTCGATGGCCCTGGAGGGGGCGCGCTTCGGGATCACCAGCAACGTCATCGCCCCCGGCATCATCGCCACCGAGGCCTTCAGCGCCGGCAACCCGAGGATGAACGAGCGGATGGTCCTGCGCACCGCGATGCGCAGCGCGGGCGACCCCGACGACATCGCCCATACCGTGGTCTTCCTCGCCTCCCCCGAGGCGCGCTACATCACCGGCCAGGTGATCCAGGTCGCCGGCGGGATCGACCTCTTCGTCTTTTGATCGACGAGCCACAGGTCGCCGTCGACTACCAGCCGGCCGCCACCGGGCCCTTCCTCTGGCAGGCCTTCGACGCCGCCCGGGTGAGCGCCGACCTGGAGGCGATCTCCCGGGCCGGCATCCGGCTCATCAGGGTCGGTCTGGCCTGGGACAGCTTCATGCCCGACGCGCGTGCCGTGGACCCTCGGCGGATCGCCGAGCTGGGCCTCCTCCTTCGGGCCGCCGCCGAGCGCAGCCTGCGGATCATCCCGGTCCTCTTCCTCCAGGCCCACGGGGACTGCGTGCTGCTGCCGCGCCGGGCGGTGCTTCGCGACCGGGCGAGGCCAGGGCTGCGCGTCCTGAGCGACGGTCTGCCGGAGCCGGGCGGGCCGCGCGACCCCTGGACCGACACCCTGATGCTGGAGCTGGCCGACCGCTGGGCGAGGAGGATGGCCGAGGAGCTCGCCGGCCACCCCGCCATCGCGGCCTGGGACCTCGGTGACGACCCGGCGTCCGCGGTCCGCCCGCGCCGCATCGCCGACCTCGGCTCCTGGGCCGAGATCGCCGGTGCCCCCCTGCGCGAGAGGGGCGACCGCCTCGTCATCACGCTCGGGGCGGACGACCTCCGCGTGCCTCGGGGGGTCCGGCTCAGTGCCCTCGCTCCCCACGTGGATCGCATCGACATCGCAGTGCGTCCCGAGCGGCTCCGGGATCTCGGCCTCACGGAGGCGTCCGCCTGCCTCCTGCTCGGGGAGCTGGCCCAGCGCCTCGTCGGGGATCGCACCATCCCGGTCGGGCTCGCGGTGGCGCTCCCCTCTCCGCGCGAGGGCGGGACCGGCATCGACGAGCGCCTCGCCGCGAGCGTGGCGGACCAGCTTCTGGCGCGGCGCTCCGAGAGCGGGCTGGCCGGGCTGCGGGCCGCCGCCTGGACCGACCTGGTGGCGCGGCTCGGGGAGCGGGCCCCCTTCGACCGGGCGCCCTGGCTGCTGCGGGGCGGGTTGATCCGCGCCGCGGGGGAGGCGAAGCCGCTCCTGTCACCGTGGTCACGCGCGGCCCGAGCCGATCCGCACGCCGTCTCGCCGCGGCCCTGGCCGCCGCGCCTCGACGTGGAGGATTTCTACGCCGGCCTTCCGGGAAGCCTGCTCGATCTCGCCGCCATGTGGGGCCGCGAGCAAGCGGACCACCCTGCTATCCTCGATCGCGGCGAGGCGTGAGGCGTTCACATCCCCCGTCCCGCTCCACCTGCGACCGCAGTCCCTGGCGCTGACACGGGGATCCGCCTGAGGCCTCAGCGTGGGTTCGACTGCTCGACTGTCAGCGACGTCCTTGGAGGGACCCGGAAGTGCCCGCTGGCAGGATCAAGAAGATCATCCCCGATCGTGGCTTCGGTTTCGTGCGCGCCGACGATGGCGCGGAGGCGTTCTTTCATCGCACCGAGGTCACCCTGGTCGATTTCGACTCCCTCGAGGAGGGGGAGCAGGTGACCTTCGACGTGGTGGAGAGCCCCAAGGGCCCCCGCGTCCGCAACCTGCGCAAGGTCTCGTAGGGTCCGGCGCCCCACCCGCCCCGCCCGTCCCGCGGATCCGGCGGGGGGCAGGCGGCGCCGCAGGGGGCGGTTGCCGGGCGGACCCGGAGCGGCGCCGGCGGGCTCCGCCGCGCGGTGCGTGGCAGGACTGCGACAGGTTCGTTCCCCCGTGGCGCGGATCACCCCCAAGAATCGAGCGTAGCCATGCCCTTCTGGAAGAGGGAGGAGCCGGCCCGGCCGTCCTCCTCAGCTCCGCCCCCGCCCCCGCCCCCGCCACCCCCGGTCGTTGCTGGGGTGCCTGCCCCCGGCGTCCAGGGGAGCCTGCCCTGCTCGGAGCACGGCTGTGAGCGTCACGACGCCGTCGCCTGCGCCTATGTCGACCGGCGCCGGCGCCCCTGCCCCACCGCCTGGTGCCCCGACCATCAGATCCTGGTGAGCGGGCTCCCCCACTGCCGGCGGCACGCCCGGATCACGGCGTCGGCCGCGAGCGACGAGTTCCAGGGCGGCCAGGCGCTGCCCGACCTCGAGAACCGCTCGCCGTCACTCGCGGACTACGTGGGCGACGCCCTGGAACCGCGCATCCTCGACTTCCTGGTCGGCCTTCGGCGCCCCGGCAGCTACGACCAGGTGGCGGCCGAGCCCGTGCACGTCATCCATCCCACGGCGGGTGGCGCGCGGCGCTGGGACCGCACCTGGAAGCTGTACGACCACACCGGGGTGCAGGCGAAGGTCTCGGTGGAGGTGGACGAGAGCCGCGACCCCGAGGTCCTGGTGCGGGTGGGGCGCCACGTCGTCTCCCAGGCCGTCCCCCCCTGGATTGAGCGGCGCCGCCAGGGGCTCCCGCCGCTCGCGCCGTCCGACGACTCGGCCCAGCGCGAGCGCTTCTACGCGGCGCTCTGGGAGCCGGCGATCGGCCCGCTCCTCGCCGACCTGGAGGAGAGCCGCGGGCTCCCCTCCGGCTCCCTGCCCCGCTAGGCCCAGTCCGGCGGCCCCCGGCGCGGGGTCTCGAGCCGCGGGGTGCCCGGTCACGAGCCCCGGCCCTGCCGGGCAGCGCCGGCGTGACCCTCGGTCGCGCCCACGGCGTGACCGAGGTCACCGCCCACCCCGGCCGGTTGTCAGAGGAGCCGGACAAATCTCGTGGTCTGGCTACAATCCGGGGGCCACGCCGTCTCCGGGGCGGGAGGACCTGACAACCGACCCGGGCTCACTGGGATGTCGCGATGCTGGGTATGGTCTCCGAGAACGTCCTCATACCGGTCGCCGCGGTCGGCGTCATGGCCCTGGCGTGGGGCGTGGGCCTCACCCTCTGGGTGCTGCGCCAGCCGCAGGGCAACGAGCGCGTGCGCGAGATCGCGCGCGCCATCCAGGAAGGGGCGCAGGCCTACCTCAACCGCCAGTACATGATCATCGCGGGCATCGGCCTCGTGATCGCGATCGTCCTCGTGCCCATCGTCTCCTGGCAGGCCTCGGTCCTCTTCGTGCTCGGCGCGGTCCTCTCGGGCTCGGCCGGCTACATCGGGATGAACGTCTCGGTGAGGGCCAATCTGCGGACCGCCGAGGCGGCTCGGGGCGGCATCAACCCCGCTCTGCGCGTCGCCTTTCGAGGCGGTGCCGTCACCGGCCTCTTCGTCGTCGGGTTCGGCCTGATCGGGGTCACCATCGCCTACGTCGCCTTCCGGGACTTCAACGCCATCGTCGGTTTCGCGTTCGGTGCCTCGCTGATCTCGGTCTTCGCCCGCCTCGGCGGTGGGATCTACACCAAGGCGGCCGACGTCGGCGCCGACCTGGTGGGCAAGGTGGAGGCGGGCATCCCCGAGGACGACCCCCGCAACCCGGCGGTGATCGCCGACAACGTCGGGGACAACGTCGGCGACTGCGCCGGCATGGCGGCCGACCTCTTCGAGACCTACGCCGTCACGGCGGTCGCCACCATGCTGCTCGGTCACCTCCTCTACCCCAACAGCTTCGCCTTCATCGTCTACCCGCTGATCCTGGGGGGATGCAGCATCGTGGGGTCGCTGATCGGCTCCCTCTTCGTCCACATGGGCAAGGGCACCTGGATCATGGGGGCCCTCTATCGCGGCCTGTTCGCCTCGGTCATCGTCGCCATCCCGCTCTTCTTCCTCGCCACCCACATGCTGGAGGGCGACCTCTCCAGCTCCCCGGCCTTCACGCACCCGGTGTACAACCTCTTCTGGTGCGCGGTGATCGGGATCGCGATCACCGTGGTGATCGTCGCCTCCACCGAGTTCTTCACCGGCGCCCAGTTCTGGCCGGTGCGGGCCATCGCGCGGGCCTCGCGGACCGGCCACGCCACCAACATCATCACCGGCCAGGCGATCGGCATGGAGGGGACGGCGATCCCCGTCTTCACCATCGCGGTGGGCATCCTGGTGGCCTCCGTTCTCGGCGGCCTGTACGGCATCGGCATCGCGGCCATGGCGATGCTGTCCATGACCGGGATCATCGTGGCCATCGACTCCTACGGCCCCATCACCGACAACGCGGGGGGCATCGCGGAGATGGCCGATCTTCCCGAGCAGGTTCGGGCGGTGACCGACCCCCTGGACGCGGTGGGCAACACCACCAAGGCGGTGACCAAGGGGTACGCGATCGGCTCCGCCGGGCTGGGCGCGCTGGTCCTCTTCGCGTCCTACTACTACGTGGTCCAGCCCAAGCTGCCCGCGGGGCAGCACCTGAACTTCAGCCTCACCCAGGCGCCGGTCATCGTCGGCCTGCTCCTCGGCGGCATCATGCCGTTCATCTTCGGGGCCCTCGCCATGCTCGCGGTGGGGCGGGCGGCGGGGCAGATCGTCGAGGAGGTGCGCCGCCAGTTCCGCGACATCCCGGGGATCATGGAGGGGACGGCGCGGCCGCTCTACGGGCGCTGCGTCGCCCTGGTCACGGCCGCGGCCCAGCGGGAGATGATCATCCCCGGGCTGCTCCCCGTCGTCGCACCCATCGTGGTGGGATTCGTCCTCGGGCCTGAGGCGCTGGGCGCCATGCTCCTCGGGGTGATCGTGGTGGGTATCTTCCTCGCCCTCCAGATGACCACTGGGGGCGGTGCCTGGGACAACGCGAAGAAGTACATCGAGGATGGTCACTACGGTGGCAAGGGGAGCGAGACCCACGCCGCCGCGGTCACCGGGGACACGGTGGGCGACCCCAACAAGGACACCGCGGGGCCCGCGATCAACCCCATGATCAAGGTGATCAACATCATCTCGATCCTCCTGGCACCGGTCATCGCCGCCCACCACGTCTTCTTCTAGCCGCGACGGGGCGGCTCGCACGGTCCCGCGGGGGCCGATGCCAGACTCCAGGGTGTGGACGAGTACGAGGAGGAGATCGCCACCCTGGAGGGAACCCTGGTGCGCCTGCGCGCGGAGGAGGCGGAGCCGCGCGTGATCGACGAGTACGAGGCGGAGCTGCGCAACCTGGTGGCGCTGCACCGCGCGGCCCGGGAGACGCTCGAGGCGGGGGCGGCCGATCCACGGCTGGCGCGGGCCCTCGCCGACCTCGGCTTCGGGGACTGGACCCTCGGCAACGTCTACAGCTTCGTGTACGAGGCGGCCATGGATGCCGACACCGCGGACCGTGAGCTGGCGGCCGTCATCCAGGAGATCGACTTTCCCGCCTCGCTGCTGGCCGCCTACGGCTGACGGGCCGCGTCCCGGCGCACCGGCGTGCGGCGCTCGCGGCGCCGCGCCGGGGGGGCGGCGAGGCCCGCGTCCGGGCCGCGCCTATACTCGACCACGAGATGGCCGAACCTGTGGCGCTGGACGCGGTCCGGCGGGCGCTCACCGCCGTGATGGAGCCCGAACTCCACCGCGACATCATCAGCCTCAACATGGTCCGCGACCTGAGGGCCGAGGACGGCGTGGTCTCCCTGCGCCTGGTGCTGACGACCCCGGCCTGCCCCCTCAAGGACCGGATCGAGGGCGACATCCGCTCGGCGCTGGAGGGCAAGGTTCCGGGCGTGGCAGCGGTCCGGGTGAGCTGGGACAGCGACGTGACCTCCGCGCGGGGTCTCCCCGGCCGCCAGGAGGTCCCCGGGGTGAGGAACACGGTGGCCGTCAGCGCCGGGAAGGGCGGTGTGGGCAAGACCACGGTGAGCGTGAACGTCGCGGTGGCGCTGGCCCAGTCGGGGGCCCACGTCGGCCTCCTCGACGCCGACATCTACGGCCCGAACGTGCCGATCATGATGGGGATCAGCGAGCAGCCGCGGGCGGGGGCGTCCGGGAAGATGCTCCCCCTCAGCGCGTGCGGCGTCGAGGTCGTGAGCTTCGGCACCATCCTCAAGCCGGGCCAGCCGGTGGTGTGGCGCGGCCCCCTGCTGGCGAAGGCGGTGCGCGAGTTCCTCTACGAGGTCGAATGGGGCCTCCTGGACTACCTGATCATCGACCTCCCCCCGGGGACCGGCGACATCCAGCTCAGCCTCGCCCAGTCGATCCCGCTCAGCGGGGCGGTGGTGGTCACCACCCCCCAGGACGTCTCGATCGCCGATGTCAGCCGGGGGATCGAGATGTTCACGCAGCTCCGCCTGCCCGTCCTCGGCATCGTCGAGAACATGAGCGGGTTCATCTGCGCTCACTGCGGCGAGCGCACCGATGTGTTCGGGTCCGGGGGCGGCCGGCAGCTCGCCGAGCGGTACGGGCTTCCCCTGCTCGGCGAGGTTCCCCTGGATCCACGGGTGCGCACGGGCGGTGGCGATGGTCAGCCCCTGATGGCCGCGGCTCCCGCCTCACCCGCCGGGCTGGTCTTCCGCGGCGTCGCGGAGAGGATCGCCGCGGAGATCAGCAAGCGGAACTTCGCGGCGACCGAGGGTCCCGAGATGCCCGCGGGGCCGCGCATCGCCGTCCGGCCCTGACGTCCCGGCGGGTCGCCACGCCGCCCGAGCCGCGCCCTACTCGTCCTCTTCGTCGTCCATCCGCATGTCCGTCTCCCGGTCCGCTCACCCCGGCGCGGCGGCTGCCCGTGCGCGCGATGTCACCCTACCATCCGGGGTGGGTGGCGAGCTGGCCGCTCCTCAGTGGGCGATGAACGCCCCGAACAGGTCCGGCGTGTCCATCGCCGGGTCTCCCACCTGGGCGAACGCGCGGAAGCGGGCTCGGAGAGCCGCGTACTGCTGGGCGAGCCCGGGGTCGTGGTACGCCTCCAGCGGGTCCCAGGGGTGGAGGAAGCGCACCTCCTCGATCCCCGCCTGGAGCAGCTCCTTCAGGCAGCCGAAGCAGGGCTGCATGGTCGAGGTGATCGAGGCTCCCAGCGTCCGCTGCCCGAAGCGGGCGGCCGTGATCAGGGCGTTCTGCTCCGCGTGGACGCAGATGCAGACGTCGTAGGCGCCGCCGCGCAGGCTGGTGTCCAGGTCGCGCCGGGCGCAGCGCAGGCATCCGCCCTCGGTGCAGTTGGGCATCCCGAAGGGCGTCCCGTTGTAGCCCGTGCTGATGACGCGGTCCTCGCGGGTGATCACGGCCCCCACCCGCCGCCCCAGGCAGTCGGCCCGGGTCCGCGCGGCGATGGCGAGGAGAAGGAAGTAGAGCTGCTTGTCCGGCCGGGAGAGGCGCGTGGGCGCGGGAACCGCATCCTGCATCCGGCCAGCGTACCCGCTGCGCGACGGTCTCCGCCCGCCGGCATGGGGGGGAAGATCGGGCGGCGGCACCTCCGACGATCGGGCCACGGTGGTCGGATCGGCGCTCGAGCGAGCCGGTGGTGGGCCCGCCACTCTCCGATGTACCGAGGCCGGTGCCCCTCGATCGAGGGTGACCTGCAGATCCGCCCCTCTCCCTGATCGGTGGCGCTGCTGACCGGAGGCTCGGTGATGGTCGGCACGACCCCCGTCACATCGCCCTGTGCGCCTCGTGCGGCCGGGCACGGTGTGAGGAGGTGGAGGGTCAACCGGGGTGGGGGAAGCCGGGGACGGGTCCGAAGATCGGCGTATACCTCCAGGTTCGTCCTCCGTCGGCGGTCGTCCAGAGGCCGTCCGAGCCGAAGGTCCAGCCGTGGAGTGGATCGCTGAAGCCAAGACCCTCGGCGCCGCCGGCGTTGTCGTAGGGGAGCTGGGAGGGAGCGGTCCAGCTGACACCGCCGTCGCGGGTGACCATGTCCTGCTCGCGGTCCCCCCAGATCCACGCCGTCTGCGCGTCGAGCATGACAAGTCCCGTCGGGAGACCCTGGCTCTCCAGATGGCCCACACTGGGAAGCGGGGGCTGCAGGAGGATGGCGGACGAGCGGCTGCGGAGCTGCCAGCTGGATCCGCCGTCGGCGGAGCCCCAGATCTCCTGGGGTGCGGGCCAGGCTCCCCCTATCCCGCACATCAGCATGAGCGCCGTCGGGGACGACGCCGCCATTGCCAGCGGGGCCATGCGGCCCTCGCAGGGAACGCTGAGGTGCGTCCAGGTGGAGCCACTGTCATCGCTGCGGACCAAGCCCCAACCGCCCCCGACGCCACCGGCCGTGACGAGCACCCAGGCTCGGCCCCCGGCGCGGACCAGCTCCGTCCTTGGAAAGAGGACGCTCGACGGGGGCTCGACCGTCGTCACGAGGGGCAACGGCCCGACATCCGTCCAGGGACCGCCGTTCGTCGACGACGACAGAAGGTGGGCGGCGCACCCCGAGGTGCCCGAAGGGCAGCCGGTCACCGCCCAGACCGTCCCTCCGCCGAGTGCGAGGCTGGTCACGACCGCCGAGCCGGTGTCGATGGGTTCCCAGGTGGCGCCGCCGTCGTGCGTCGCGACGAACACCGCGGGTCCAGACCCCTGACCCTCATATCCCCAGACCCATGCATCCTGGGCGGAGCCGGCGAGCACCTGAAGGCCCCAGGCGCTCTGGCGCGGGTCGACCGGAGGGCTGACCAGGGTCCAGTTGGCACCGTCATCGGTGGTCCTGGCCATCACCACCTCGCATGCCCCCTGCGCGTCGCAGCCGTCGCCGAGCACCCACCCATCGGCCGCGGTGGGGAAGCTCACCGAAGCCGGGTTCACGTAGCTCACGGTCGCGGGGGTGGCCCACGGAGTGGCAACCGGGGTGGAGGTGGAGGGCTCCGATGGTTTGGTCGGGAGGGTGAGGTGGGTGACGGAGGGTGCCGTCACCGGAGAGCCGGTGGGGGTCGGAATGCCGGCCTGGGGCGTTGGGGTTGCTGCCCCTCCCGACTGGAGCGACGTCGTGACGGCGGCAGCCGCCACCACCAGGGTGGCGATGCCGGTCGCTGCGCTGCCCAACCTGCTCCGCGAGAATCGCATGGCTCTTC
>JAJZNI010000060.1 GCA_021847925.1 bacterium | reverse complement strand
GCGCCCCTCCAGGATGCCGGCCGCCCGGGGGTCCGCCGTGGCGACCTCCCGGTACACGCGGCGGAAGGGCGCCTCGATGAAGCCGAACTCGTTGACGCGCGCGAAGGTGGCCAGGGAGCCGATCAGGCCGATGTTGGGACCCTCGGGGGTCTCGATGGGGCAGATCCGGCCGTAGTGGCTGTAGTGGACGTCGCGGACGTCGAACCCGGCCCGCTCTCGGGAGAGCCCTCCCGGGCCCAGCGCCGAGAGGCGGCGCTTGTGGGTGAGCTCGGCCAGGGGATTGGTCTGGTCCATGAACTGCGAGAGCTGGGAGGAGCCGAAGAACTCCTTGATGGCGGCCACCACCGGGCGCGCGTTGATCAGGCTGGCCGCGGTCACGGTGGCCGCGTCGCAGATGGTCATGCGCTCCTTGATGATGCGCTCCATCCGGATCAGGCCCATGCGGAACTGGTTCTGCAGAAGCTCTCCCACGGCGCGCACCCGGCGGTTGCCGAGGTGGTCGATGTCATCGGGCTCGCCGGCACCGTTGTTGAGAGCGATGAGCTTGCGCACGATGGAGATGAAGTCCTGGTTGTCGAGCACCCGCCGCTCCTTGTCGAGGGCTCGCTCGCGGGCCTCCTCCTCGGGGGTGCCCAGGTTCTTGTCGAGCTTGAAGCGGCCCACCTTGCTGAGGTCGAAGCGGCGCGGGTTGAAGAAGAGCGAGCTCAGCAGGTTGCGGGCGTTCTCCACGGTCGGCGGGTCGCCGGGACGGATCTTGCGGTAGAGCTCGATCAGCGCCTCCTCGACCGTGGTCGTCGCGTCCTTGTCCAGGGTCGCCTGGACGTAGGCGTGCTCGGGGTCGTTGTCGACGTCGGCGAAGAAGGCGCGGATGTCGTCGTTGCCGGCGTACCCGAGGGCCCGGATCAGGGTGGTCACGGGCACCTTGCGCTTGCGATCGATCTTCACGGTGAGAACGTCGCGGCTCGAGGTCTCGATCTCCAGCCAGGCGCCCCGGTTGGGGATCAGCTTGGCGGCGTAGAGCAGGCGCCCGGTGGTGCGATCCTCCGCGGCCGTGAAGTACACGCCGGGCGAGCGCACCAGCTGGCTGACCACGACACGCTCGGTGCCGTTGACGATGAAGGTGCCCTGCGGGGTCATCATGGCGAAGTCGCCCATGAAGACCTCGGCCTCCTTGATCTCCCCGGCGTTCTCCCCGGTCTTGATGTGGAGCCGCGTGTCGATCCGCAGCGGGGCGCTGAAGGTCATGTCCCGCTGCCGGCACTCCTCCTCATCGAACTTGGGCGCCCCGAACTCGTAGTCGAGGAAGCGCAGCTCGTAGTTCTTGCCGGTGTAGTCGGTGATCGGGTTGATCTCGTCGAAGAGCTCGCGAAGACCCTCCCTGCAGAACCACGCGAAGGAATCCAACTGCGTCTGGATGAGGTTCCCCACCTCCAGCTTGTCGGCGATCTGTCCAAAGTTGCGGCGGCTGGAGGGCGTGGAAGCAGAAAGGACCATGTGCTACAGTTCCCCTGACAAGCGGCTACGCGCGGATACCGGCGGCGACGGGCACAATCTGACAGCATACCAAAGCTGGCACCGCCCGCGCCCCGCCGGCCGATCGGCCGCCGTCAGCGCGGGCTTGCCCTGCGAACAGATGTCCGGTCTCGCCGCCCGCCACGATCTCCGACAAGTCTACCGCGCCGGGGGTCTCCCCACACCTTGGGCTGGTGGTGCCGGCCCCGCCGGGGCCGGCACCACCAGCCGCTCGTCGCGGCGGGCGGAGGGCCGGCTCTAGCGGACCTCGACGCTGGCGCCGGCCTCCTCGAGCCTGCCCTTGACCTGGTCGGCCTCCTCGCGCGAGACACCCTCGCGCACCGGCTTGGGCGCGGCGTCGACCAGGTCCTTGGCCTCCTTCAGGCCCAGCCCGGTGATCTCGCGCACCGCCTTGATCACGTTGATCTTGGCGTCGCCGGCGGCGGTGAGGACGACGGCGAACTCGGTCTGCTCCTCGGCGGGGGCCGCCTCCGCGGCCGCGGCCGCGGGCACCGCGGCGACCGCGACCGGTGCCGCGGCCTTCACGCCGAGCTTCTCCTCCATGAGCTTCACGGCGTTGACGACGTCGAGGACGCTCCAGCTCTGCAGGGCGTCGACGAACTCCTCGGGGGTGATGGATGTGGTGGCCATTGCTCTGGTCTCCTGACTGCCGATCGGATGGGGGTCGCGTGCCGCCTAGGCCGCCTCGAGCTGCGCGCGGTACGCGTCGAGGGTGGCGGCGAGGGTCGAGAGGATGGAGTCGAGGGTGCCGGCCAGGTGGGTGAGCGGGGACTGGAGGGTCCCGGCGAGCTGGGCCAGCAGCGCGTCCCGGGGTGGGAGCTCGGCGAGGGTCTGGACGCCACGGGCGTCCAGCACGCGGCCCTCGACCAGGCCGGCGACGACGGGGAGGCGGCGGTTGAGCCGGAAGTAGTCGCCGAGCATCCTGGCGGGGACGGAGAGCTCCTCGAAGCCGAAGGCCAGCCCCACCGGGCCCGTCAGCGCGTCCCCGAACGCGCCCATCCCCGCCTCCCGGGCGGCGCGGCGCGCCAGCGTGTTCTTCACCACCGCATAGTCGATGCGCTGCGCGCGCAGCTGCGCGCGCAGCTCCTCGAGCTGCTTGACCGTGAGGCCGCGGTAGTCGGTCACGATGACCGACGTGGCGCGGCTGAACCGCTCGATGAGCCTGGCCACCGTCCCCTGCTTGCGCGGGCCGGCGCGCTGCGCCGCCACCTCCGGGGTGCCTGCCTGGGGCATGAGCCTTCCTCCTGCGGCGCCGCACCCTCCCGACGGGGGCGGCGGCAGGCCGGCGTCGCGACGCCGGGCCGGACGGCCGATCCCACCTGCCCAGGAGATTGAGGGGAAGCTCCCCGCCTGGGGTCTCGGGCGAGAACGCGGGCCTGTGGGTCCGTGAGACGGCGAGGATACCAGACCTCCTCCTCCTGACCAGGTCGGCGGCGGCGTGGCCCCGGTCATGGTCGCGCTCGGCGGGCTCCTGAGCCGGCGCGGCCCCGGGAGGGCGTCCCCGGCTGGCACCATGGGCCTCACACGACACAGGAGGGCCTGGCCATGCTTCTCGAGGGACGGCGCGCGCTGGTGACGGGGGCATCGAGCGGGATCGGCAAGGCGACCGCTCTCCGCCTGGGAGCGGAGGGCGCCCGGGTGGCGGTCAACTACTACTCGGACAAGGAGCGCCCCGACGCCGAGGCGGTCGCCGCCCAGATCGACCCGGGCGGGGCGAACGCCTTCGCCATCAAGGCCGACGTGGGGAGCGAGCCGGACGTGGTCGGGATGGTGGGGGAGTGCCAGAAGCGCCTCGGGGGCCTCGACATCCTCGTGAACAATGCCGGCATCGAGAAGGAGGTCCCCACCCTGGAGATGCCGCTCGACCTCTGGGAGGCGGTCCTGCGCACCAACCTCACCGGCGCCTTCCTGTGCCTGCGCGAGGCCGGCAGGCTGATGGCCGCCCAGAAGGGGGGGGTGATCGTGAACATGAGCTCCGTGCACGAGTTCATCCCCTGGCCCGGCTTCGCCCACTACTGCGCCTCCAAGGGGGGGATGAAGCTGCTGACGCAGACGGTGGCCCGGGAGTGGGCGCCGCTCGGCATCCGCGTGCTCGCCATCGCGCCCGGGGCGATCGCCACCCCGATCAACGACTTCGTCCTCGACGACGCCGAGGCCCGCCACCGGGTTGAGGCCGAGATCCCGCTGGGTCGCTTCGGCCGGCCGGAGGAGATCGCCGCCGCCGTGGCCTGGGCCGCGAGCGACCAGGCCGGCTACGTGACCGGCACCACCCTGGTGGTCGACGGCGGGATGAGCACCTACCCCAAGTTCACCTAGGACACCCGGGCCCGGGTGCCTCCGCTGGTTCCCGGGGGGGGAGGGGGCGGGCCGCCTCCTCGAATTGACGTGAGGGCCCCGGCGCTGGTAGGATGCTCCCTCGCGCATCCCTCTCGGATGCGGCCGTGTCCGTGCGCCTCGCCTGGGGCGCTGTTCAGTTCCGACGGAGTAACGTGCCCACCATCCAGCAACTGGTCCGCCAGGGTCGCGCCCGGACCGCCCGGAAGACCAAGGCCCCCGCGCTCCGGGGGTCGCCCCAGCGCCGCGGGGTGTGCGTGCGCGTCTACACGACCACGCCCAAGAAGCCCAACTCGGCGCTCCGCAAGGTGGCCCGCGTCCGGCTGACCAGCAAGGCGGAGGTCACCGCCTACATCCCGGGGATCGGCCACAACCTCCAGGAGCACTCCGTGGTGCTGATCCGGGGCGGCCGCGTCAAGGACCTCCCCGGCGTCCGCTACCACATCATCCGCGGCACCCTGGACACGGCGGGCACCAAGAACCGCAAGCAGGGGCGCAGCAAGTACGGCGCCAAGCGCGAGAAAGCCGCCAAGTAGGCCGGGAGAGAGCATGCCACGCCGCGCCCGCGTCCAGAGACGCACCGTCCTCCCCGACCCGATCTACGGGAGCCCGGCTCTCGCCAAGTTCATCAACTGCGTGATGCTCGAGGGCAAGAAGTCGGTCGCCCAGGGGCTCGTCTACGACGCCTTCGAGAAGGTGCGGCGCTCGGCGCGCCGCGAGCCGCTCGACGTGTTCGACCAGGCCATGCGCAACGTGACCCCGATCATCGAGGTCAAGCCCAAGCGGGTCGGGGGAGCCACCTACCAGGTCCCGGTCGAGATCCGCCACGATCGCCGCCAGGCGCTGGCGCGGCGCTGGATCATCCGCTACGCCAGGGCGCGCGGCGGCAAGAGCATGGCCGACCGGCTGGCGGCGGAGCTGATGGACGCGGCCAACGGGGTGGGGGCCTCCGTCAAGCGGAAGGAGGACACCCACAAGATGGCCGAGTCGAACAAGGCCTTCTCCCACTTCCGCTATTAGCGATGGCCATGGCAGTCGAGGAGAAGGTGTCCGGCGGCGTGACCCGGCGCGCCGTCGCCCTGGAGCGCTACCGGAACATCGGGATCATGGCCCACATCGACGCGGGCAAGACCACGACGACCGAGCGCGTGCTCTTCTACACGGGGCGCATCCACAAGATGGGTGAGGTCCACGAGGGCGCCGCGACCATGGATTGGATGGTCCAGGAGCAGGAGCGCGGGATCACCATCACCTCGGCCGCAACGGCCGCCGAGTGGCGGGGGCACCGGATCAACATCATCGACACCCCCGGGCACGTGGACTTCACCGTGGAGGTGGAGCGCAGCCTGCGCGTGCTGGACGGTGCCGTCGCCGTCTTCGACGCGGTCGCCGGCGTGGAGCCGCAGTCGGAGACGGTATGGCGTCAGGCCGACCGCTATGGGGTCCCGAGGATCTG
>JAJZNI010000045.1 GCA_021847925.1 bacterium | reverse complement strand
AGCTCGGTCGCCACGAGGAGGGGGAGCCAGGCGACGGCTGCGACCCAGAGGGCGGCGGTGGCACCTCTCAGGGCGGCGCCACCCCCCAGGAGGTGCAGGTCCCGGGCGGCCAGGGTCACCGTGCCGCAGGCCAGCGCGCAGATGGCGAGAGCCCCACCGGCGACCCAGTGATCACCTCGCCCGCGCACGAGCTGGTGCAGGTCGAAGCGCGCGACGACGGTCGCATAGATCCCGGTCCCCATGGCGAGGAGGACCACCGCCAGCACCACCGCCCAGCCGGTCCGGGTGGCGAGGCTGAGCATCGCGAGCAGGACCGCCAGGGACTCGGTCGACACCGTGGCCATGAAGGAGACCCCCACGGTCGGCGTCACCCAGTGGCGCAGCACCCCGCCGAGCAGGGCCGGCCAGAGGAGGCCGGCGACGGCCAGCAGGACCAGGCCGGCCCCGCTCCAGCCGAGGAGCGCAAGTCGGGTGCCGAGGACGGCCGTTCCCGCCACCCCGGTGAGGGAGGCGGGCAGCCGGGCCTCGGCGGCGAACCGGGGGCGGTCGCCGACCAGCCTTGCGGTGAGGAGCAGGCCGAGAAGGACCCAGGCGGCGGCCGCGATCCCGAGCAGCACCCGCGAGAGGGCTTCCGCTCCGGCGAGGTGGAGGTCGATCGAGACGATTCCCACGCCCATCACCACCGCCCCGCCTCCGGGCGGGACGGTGCCGGCAAGCCGCATCACCGCGCCGACGATGCCCGGCTGCCGCTGCACGCTTCGCGGTCGCATCTCCGTGCCGGAGGATAGCCGAGGTCGCCCGACCGCGCAGCGGAGCCGGTCCCACCCGTCGGGGCGGGCCATTTTGGATTGTGTTAATCATTGAAATGCGATTCTACATAAGTTGAGATGGCTGCATCGGACCGGCCCGAGGAGCCAGGGGTGGCGAGCGCGACGCGTGCCGGGTATGCTGAGCGGGGCGTGGGCGGGTGGCCCGCCCGCCGCCTGGGAGCCATGACGATGGCGGGTGCACAGCGGGTCCGCGATGATCCTCCGCCTGCTGAGGGGGACCGCCGTCCGCTGGTCGGAGCCGATCAGCCGGGCGACGGGGACGATCAGCCGGGCGACCCCGCATGCTGGGCTCGCATCATCTGCCCAGAGTGCGGCGAGCTGGGGGGACACCGTGCCGGCTGTCCCGTGGCAGCGGAGACGGCGGAGCTGTCCATGGCCGAGCGGTGGCCCACGCGACCGGTGGCCTCCGCGTGGGGCTCGCCCCGGGCCACGACCGTGATCAGGTCGTCGACGCGCTGGCGGAGCTCGGTCTCCATCTCGGCGTGGTGGGCCGCGATGGCGTCGGTGAGAGGTGCCGCAGCTCGGGTGGTCATGGCCGGCTCCGTCATTTTATACCTAGTTGGACATTTATAATATGAAGTCTATACTATGGGCGCGAGATGAGGTACTCCGCCCGGCCCCGGGACGTCGCCCGGGCGCACCAGGCTCTTGCCGAGGTGAGCCGGCTCCGCCTGCTCGAGGTCGTCCGCGCCCATCGCGAGGGGCTGAGTGCCGCCGAGGCGGGCGCCGAGGTTGGCCTTCACCAGGCGACCGCACGCCAGCATCTCGAGATGCTGGTCGAGGCGGGGCTGGTGGTTCGCTCGGCGGAGGAACGGAGCGTGCGCGGCCGCCCCCGGGTCATCTACCGGTCGAGCGGCGAGCCCGACGCCCGCGGTGGCGATGGCTATCGCCTGCTCGCCGACATCCTGGCATCGATGGTCGAGGCGTCGATCCGGCGGCCCGCGGAGGCAGCCGAGACCGCGGGAGTGGCCTGGGGCCACTCGCTGATCGAGCGCCCGCGCCCCCTCGAGCGCCTGCCCCGGAGAGAGGCCGAGGAGCGCGTCGCCGATCTGTTCGACCGGCTGGGGTTCGAGCCCGAGCTGGCGGGCGCCCGGGGCAGGAGGCGGGTGCTGCTGCACCGCTGCCCCTTCCTCGACCTGGCCACCGAGCATGGCTCGGTCGTCTGCTCCGCGCACCTCGGCATCGTCAAGGGTGCCCTGGAAGAGCTCGGCGTTTCTGCCGAGAACGTCACCCTGGAGCCGCTGGTGACCCCCACCCTCTGCATCGCCCGTCTCGCGAGCTGAGGCCGTCGCCGGCCGGCGGCGGCCCGCGCACCCCCGTCCTTGTGCCGCCGGCCCGGCGGTGACGCGCACCCGGGGTGCCCGCTACAGCTCGCTCGCCAGCTCGAGGAGGGCGACCGCGTCGTTGTGCTCGCGATCGCTGGCCCCGAACACCAGGGTGATCCGCTCCCGGCTGGCCTGATGGCGAAGCTCGCGCAGCGACTCCAGACGACCCCGCTCCTCCAGCTCGCGACGGTACCGGCGGCGGAACTCCTCCCAGCGGGCCGGATCATGCTGGAACCACCTGCGCAGCTCGGTGCTGGGGGCGAGGTCCTGCCGCCACTCGGAGAGCTGAGCGCGCTCCCTGGATACCCCGCGCGGCCAGAGGCGGTCGACCAGGATGCGCCGCCCGTCGTCGGCGCAGGCCTGATCGCGAACGTACTTGACCGTCAGTCCGTGCGGGTCGGGACCTGTGAGTCCTGGTGGCATGAGCGTCTCGGCCATCGGCGGGGACCGGGCCGGCGGCCGCGCGCCGCGCCGATCGGCTGATGCCCAAGTGTACGAAGGCCCGCCCTCGGTGAGCGCCGCACTCCCGGATCCCGTTGCGGCGGGACGGCTCCGCGGGGGCCGAATCTCGCGGGCGGTTCGACGCTCCGCGGTGACGGCCGCGCCCTCCGCCTACGGCAGCCGGCCCCAGAGAAGGATGCGCTGGAAGGTGTACAGGTAGGGGGCGCGCTCGCCCAGGACCTCGATCAGCCGCCGCCGGTACTCGTCGACGAAACGGGCGTGCCTCTCCGGGCCGAGAGCGCCGCGCAACCGGGTGAGCGACGTGCCCTTTGTCCACTCCACCACCTCGGCGGGGTGTCGCAGGCGGTGGACGTAGACCTGGAGACGCACATGCTGGCGCACGAAGCCGAGGGAGTCCAGGAGCTCCGCGTAGTCCACCGGCCGGAGCACGTTCACAGCCACGGGGTCCGGGGGTGCGTCCGGGCCCAGCCACTCGTCGGCAAGCTCGCGAGCGACCCGGTGCGAGGGGTGATCGGCGTTGGCCGGCACCTGGACGGCGAGCTGACCCCCGGCCGCCAGGCCCTGCCGCCACCGCTCGAGGACCGCGCGATGGTCGGGAACCCACTGCAGCGCGGCGTTGCTCATCACGACGTCCACGGCGGGACCGGTCCAAGCGGCGATATCCGCCCTGATGAAGCGGACATCGGGCTCCGCGTGGGGGCCGGCGGCCGCCAGCATCTCCTCCGAGAGGTCGACGCCGGTGGTCATGCGGGCGCCGATGCGGTGGTGCAGCGCGGATGTCAGCCGGCCGTCGCCGCAGCCGAGGTCCGCCACGCGGGGTGCGGGGACCGGGTCGAGCAGCGAGGCGAGGTCCCAGAAGGGCTGCTCGCGCTCCGCCGCGAAGCGGTTGTACTGCTCGGGATCCCACTGCCGCCCCGCCATGCTCTCTCCCCACGCGCCACGGACGCCGGCGAGGTTAGCAGGGTTCGACCGGAGGGGGGCAGGACGGGGACGCCCCGAGCCTGCCGCGGCCGCTGCTCGCGCGCTCTACGATGTGGCCCGGAGCACCGGTTCCCGCGGGAGGGGCCTGGTGCCGTCCGGTGTCCGGCATCCGACGGGTGGGCGATGAGCGTCACGGAGGGCTTCACGGATCTCACGACCCCGCTGCGGGGCGAGCTGCTCGCCCACTGCTACCGGATGGTGGGAGCCGCCGACGAGGCCGAGGACCTGGTCCAGGAGACCTACCTCAGGGCGTGGCGCTCCTACCCCGGGTTCGAGGGTCGCTCGTCGGTGCGCACGTGGCTGTACCGCATCGCGACCAACGTCTGCCTCACCGCCATCGAGCGCCGGGGGCGCCGCCCGCTGCCCTCGGGGTTGGGAGCTCCGAGCACCGACCCCGAGGCCCCGCTGGTCGGCGCATCCGACGTGGCGTGGCTCCAGCCGCTCCCGGAGTGGCTCATTGCCGCGGAGCGCCAGGACCCGGCCACCCTGGTCGCGGCGCGCGCGGGCATCCGGCTGGCGTTCGTCGCGGCGCTGCAGCACCTCTCCGCCCGCCAGCGCGCCGTGCTCATCCTGCGCGACGTGCTGGACTGGTCGGCGGCCGAGACGGCGGTGCTGCTGGGCACCACGACCGCCGCCGTCAACAGCGCGCTGCTGCGAGCGCGTGCCCGGCTGGCCCGCGTGCTCCCCGCGGAGGAGGATCTCGCCGAGCCCCCGGAGCCGGAGCGGCGCGACCTGCTGGAGCGCTTCGCCGCCGCCGTCGAGAACGCCGACGTGAGCGCGCTGGCACGGCTCCTGCGCGACGACGTCACCCTGGAGATGCCTCCCGCTCTCACCTGGTTCCGCGGGCTGCCCGCGGTGGTCCGCTTCCTGGCAGAGCGATTCCTCACCGCACCGGGACGGCTCCGCCTGGTTCCGGCCGCGGCCAACGCGCAGAGCGTCTTCGCCGTCTACGAGCTCGGGCAGGACGGCGCGCACCACGCGCATGCGGTGATCGCGCCCGCCCTCACCGGGCGCGGGATCGCGGGGATGGTCGCCTTCGCCGACCCCTCCCTGTTCCGCCTGTTCGGCCTGCCCGCGGCGCAGGGCTCGGTCCCGACCTGACGGCGGGAGCGCGACGACTTCCGGCTCGCCGGCTGGTCTGTACGAGGGGGCCGCCGAGGACGAGAGCGCGGTGGGGATGGAGGCCCCCGGTCCCCACCGGCCACGCCCCGAGGGGGCGTCACGGGAGAGCGCCGCCATGACCGACTACACGACGTCCGTCACCATCGACCGACCGCCACAGGATGTCTTCGCCGCCATCAACGACGTGCGGGGATGGTGGGGCGTGGACGTGCAGGGGAGCAATGCCAGGGTCGGCGACGAGTTCACCTACCGGGTCCAGGACATCCATCGCTCGAGACTGCGCGTCGTCGAGCTGGTTCCGGGTCGGAGGGTGGCATGGCTGGTCCTCGAGAACCGGATGAACTTCGTCCGAGATCAGACGGAGTGGGTGGGCACCACGATCATCTTCGACATCGTCGACCGGGGTGGCCGGACCGAGGTGACCTTCACGCACCGCGGGCTCACCAAGCGGTACGAGTGCTTCGACGTCTGCTCCGACGCCTGGGGGTCCCTGCTGCACCACAGCCTGCCGAGCCTCGTCACCACCGGCACGGGGCACCCCTACAGGTAGGGGGCCGTGCCCGCGGCCGGTGTGGGCCGCCTCCGTATCATCGGGCGGTGGCCGGGGTCGAGACGGACTGGGGTGAGTGGCTGCGGCGCTGGGAGGCGCAGCAGGGCCACCACATGCCGCGCCGGGAGGAGCGCTTCCAGGTGATCATCGCGGGCCTCCGGGCCCGCTCCGGCGACCGCCCGCGTGTGCTCGACCTCGGCTGCGGTCCGGGCTCGCTCGCCGTGAGGATCCTCGCCGCCCTGCCCGGGGCGGAGGTGGTGGCGATCGACCGCGACCCGGTGCTCCTGCGCCTCGGTCGGGAGGCGCTCGGAGGCCGGCCCGGGCTGAGCTTCGCCGACGCCGACCTCGGGGACCCCCGGCTGCGCGAGCTCGGGGCCGGCTTCGACGCCGCCGTCTCGACCACGGCGCTGCACTGGTTGGACCTCACAGCGCTGCGCGAGCTGTACCGGAACCTCGCGGCCATGCTCCGGCCGGGCGCCATCCTCCTGAACGGCGACCGCCAGCACGCCAGCGCGGGATCGGAGCTGGAGGAGCTGTGCACGGAGGTCCGCCGGGCCGCCGACGCGGAGCTCGACCGGGGGGGCGGGCACGCTTCCTCGGGGTCCACGCCGGGCCCGGAGGGCGGGGCGGCGCCTCCCACCCCGGCTGCCGGCGTGGCGGCCGAGACCTGGGAGACATGGTGGGGCGCGGTGGAGGAGGAGCCGGCCTTCGCGGTCGCGGTCGAGGAGCGCCGGCTCCGGCACCACGACCACCCGCACCGGTCCGACCCGCCCACCCTGCGCGACCATGAGGAGGCGCTGCGTGCGGCCGGCTTCCGCGAGGTCGGGTCGCTCTGGCAGCACTGGGACGACCGCGTTCTGGCGGCGATCAGGTAGCGGCGCGACCCCGGCCGGGGGCTGGTTCTCCACCGCGCCCGGCGGGTGCAGCGCGGCCCGCTCACGTGCACGTCGAGCGGCAGGCGGGCCGGTTCGCGCCTCGATGCTCGGCAGAATGAGGCGTCGCGCGCGGTCGGCGCAGCGCCGACCGTGGCCGGCGGCCGCGCTTTGCACAACAATGCGACACGTGAACATGGAGCGCAGGGGGACGCGCCCGCTGGGGACGGTGTCAACCGTCGACGCCCTCCAGGAGGAGCTGGAGCGGCGCATCCTCGAGGGCGACCTCCGCCCCGGTGAGCACCTCGGTGAGATCGACCTCTCCGAGCAGTACCGGGTGGGGCGGAACACGCTCCGGGCGGCCTTCGACGGGCTCGTCCATCGCGGCCTCCTGGCCAGGTCCCGGCATCGAGGGGTCTCCGTCCGGGTGCTGACGGCCCGGGACCTCGCCGACGTCTACGAGCTGCGGACGGCGCTCGAGGTCCAGGCGGCGGTCCGCCTGGCGGCCCGCCGCCTGGTGCCCCCGGAGGCCGAGGGCGCGCTCGCCCGGCTGGGCCGCCTCACCGCGCGCTCGCCGCGCAGCGAGCAGGTGGATGCCGACCTCGCCTTCCACCGATCGGTGGTGGCGGGTGCGGGGAACGCGCGGCTCACGCGCGCCCATGCCGAGATGGAGACCGAGATCCGCCTCTGCCTCGCCCAGCTGCGCGAGGAGTACGCATCGCTCCGCACGCTCACCGCCGAGCACACCGGCATCCTCCGGGCCATCGCGGCGGGTGACGTGGCGGCCGCGGAGAGCGCGGTCCGGCGCCACCTCGAGGAGGCGACCGGCTGGCTGGTGAACGCCGCCGGCGGGGCCGCCTGAACCCGGGCCGGCCTCAGACGGCGCCGGCCTGACCGTCCGTCGCCCGGGCCACCTCTCCCCTCGCCAGCCGCAGCGCGGTGATCACGCGCTCGAAGCTCCCCGGTCCCAGGCGGTACGCGACCTCCCAGCCGCCCGCCTCGCCACCCGGGGCGACCAGGTCGTGAGCCACGCGGACCAGGACCCCCTCGCCACCGGACAACGTCGCCGTCTCCGCGAGGAGGGCGGGCCAGTCGACCGCACCGTCGCTCACGTGAGGCCGGGTCCTTGCGGCGATGGTCGGGCTCTCCAGGATCAGCCGTGCCGCCGCCAGCCCGGCCGCCCCGGCGCCGCCCGCCGCGGGTGGGCCCGCCGCGCGCCGCGCCACGCGGGCGCCCTGCCGCATCCGCTCGGTGGTCAGCTCGAGGGCCACGATCAGCCCGCGTCGGCCCGGCAGGCCGGGCAGACGCCCTCGCTCATCCCGAAGCCGTCGTTCAGGCCGATTCCCTGGCCGCACACGCGGCAGGAGCGGCCCGAGCCGGCGTCCCAGCCGAATGCCGGCCGTCCCTCCCAGAGCCCCCTCACCAGGTTCCACATCCATGTCATCGTCACTGGCCTCCCATGTTGGTGTTCATGTAGTACAACGCTACATTCATCGTTAGGTTACACGGCCGCCGGCCGGTGCCGCCCCGGGTGGGCCCGGTCACCACCGCCTCACCATCGACCCCGCCGCGCAGGTGAGACCTTGCCGCGGGGCGCGGGGCCGCCTATACTCGCGCCGCCCACAGCCGCCCGCGCGGGTGTCGATGCCGCGCCATTGCACCGAGAGGAGCCCTCGTGGTCCGTCGCGCCGCCGTTCTCGGGACCGTCGCCGCCCTGTTGGTCACCGGCGGGCTCTGGGTGGCGGGCCCCGTCCCCGCCGCCGCCACGAGCGCCACCGTGAGCTTCACCGCGGGCGGGGTGCAGCACCTGGACGGTGCCCCCGGGCGTGACCGACGTGCACGTCGAGGCCGTGGGCGCGGCGGGCGGGGCGGGCGTGGGGGGAGGTGCGGGTGGTGATGGGGATGGCGTGAGCGGCGACCTCACCGGGCTGACGGGCGGTGAGAGCCTGGATGTCTGCGTGGACCAGGGGGGTGGAGCGGGAGGTCAGAGCCCGGCGTCGAGCCCGGCCGGCGCCGCCGAGAACGGCGGGTCGGGTGGTGGCGCCTCCGGGGTCGCCGTCGGGTCGACCTTCGCCTCCCCGGCGCTGCTCGCGGGAGGCGGTGGTGGGGGCGGGGCCTCCCTGACCGCGGAGGGCGGCGCGGGCGGCGAGGCCGGTTTCCCCGAGGGCATCGGCGGGGCGAGCTCGGGGACGGTGCCCGGTGGGGGAGGGGGGACCGCGTCGGGCGGCGGCTCGCTGGGCGCGGGCTATGGAATCGGAGGCTCCGCGGGCAGCTCCTGGAGCGCCGCCGGCCCGGGTGGCGGCGGCGCGGGAGAGGGAGGGTCGAGCACCCTCGGCGGGGGTGGCGGCGGTGCCGGGTACTACGGCGGAGGGGGCGGTGGCGCGGGGAGCCAGAGCGTCAATCTCGGCAGTGGGGCCGGCGGTGGCGGCGGCTCCGACTTCTGCTCCGGCGCGGTGATCGGCTGCTCCGTGGCCCCCGGTCAGGGCATCGAGACGGTGGCGGGGACCGCCGCCGGCGACGCCCGGGTCACGATCTCCTATGCGCTGGAGGCCCCGGTGATCACCAGCGCCAGCTCCGCCGCCTTCACGGCCGGGAGCCCGGGGACCTTCACGGTGACCGCTTCGGGGGTCCCCGGCGGACCGATGCTCACACTCTCCGATGGCGGCGCGATCCTCCCCGCCGGGGTGACCTTTCGCGACAACGGCGACGGCACCGCCACCCTCTCCGGGACGCCCGCCGCAGGGACCGGCGGCACCTTCCAGTTCACCATCACCGCGTCCAATGGGGTGTCCCCCGACGCCACCCAGGCGTTCACGCTCACGGTGACGGCGGCGCCGGCCTCCCCCTCGGCCCCGGCCTCCCCCTCGGCCCCGGCTCACGCGCCGGTACCCGTACCGGACACCGGGGCCGGGGGGGGATCACCCCCCCTGCCGCTCGCCGGGGCCCTCCTCCTCGCTGGCCTGGGCGTCCTGGTGGCGGCTCGGCGCGTCCACTCGTGCCGCGGCTGAGCGCGCCCCGGTCGCGGGGGCTCGGGGGGCCCGGCCCGGCCTCACGGTGAGCTCACGCGGCCCCTGCCGGGTCGGGCGGCGCGTCGGCGCGTCCCATCACGGGGGCGAACCCGTGTGCACCCGGAGGTCCGAACACGGTGGTGCCCGTGAGCACCTCGGGCCCGCCGAAGACACCTGGTCCTCCACGGCCGGTGTCGGCCCCGCCCATCACGTCCCCCACCCCGGTCGCCTCCGGTGGTCCGAAGACCGGTGCAGGACCCATCGCTGCAGGCGGTCCCATGACGCCCCTCCCCTTCCCCTTGGCTCGCGTCCCATCCGTCTCATGGCCCTGGGTCGGGGGACTGCCCCGCGCCGGCGGCGCGGTGCTCCGGCCTTCGCCGTCCAGGTTCGGTGTCGTCATCATGCGCACCTCGTGGCTCCTGTAGATTGATATCAATTTACTTTACATAGATATATCTTGTCAAGTCTCTTGAGGTCGAGCTACCATCTGCTGTCGTGCCTGAGCTGCGCGACGTGATCGACAGGATCGTTGGGCAGTGGAACCGGGAGCTTCCCGGGCTCGACGTGTCGGCGACCCATGTCATCCAGCGCATCACTCGCCTCTATCTGCTCCAGACGGCCAGCTTCGCGACCCTTTTTGCTCGCTACGGGCTCACGTTCGGCGAATGGGAGGTGCTCGCCATCCTGCGCCGGTCCGGCCCCCCCCACGAGCTGAAGCCGACCGAGGTCTACAGCGAGCTGGTGCTCTCTTCCGGGGCGCTCACCAACCGGCTCAACCGCCTCGAGGCTGCTGGGCTGATCCAGCGGCGTCCCGATCCGGGAGACCGACGGGGGACCCTGGTCGGGCTCACCCGAGAGGGCATGCGCGTCTGCGACGCGGCCCATCTGGACCACCTCGCCAATGAGGAGCGTTTGCTGGCAGGGCTCACCGCCGCCGAGCGGGAGCGGCTGACCCGGCTGCTCCGCAAGCTCCTCGTGTCCCCCGCCTTCCACGCTCTCGACCCCGCACGCGCCCCCCGCGAGGTGAGGCGCGGCGCGCCGGGGGGCGCGGCGGTGCCGGCCCCGGTGATGGGAGAGCCCCCCACGCGGCCGCGCACCCGGATCCGGTGGCGTCGCTGATCCCGAGGGAAGACAGCCCGCTGCGGGCGCAGAGGTCGACGACCCTGCCGAACCCGTCGGCGTCCACCTCTTCACCGCCATCGGTCAGCGGTGTGGCAGCGGCGGCCGCGGCGCCCTTCAACGTGCCGCGGAGCGTCCCCTCATCGCTCCGCGCCTCCGGTGCGAGTGCGGGTGCGTGCCCTCCCGCGTGCTCGGTGGGTGCTCGGGTCGCGGACCGGCCGTCGCACAAAAACAGGCCACCTGCGGGATGTCGGGGTCTTCGGCGACAGGGTGGCGCTCGCGGGCCCTTAGGCGCCTGAGCGGAGCGAGGATCTCAACGGCACCAGCGCGCGATCTGCTCTTGGGAGATCCGATGCGCCGAGCATGACGATGTGATATACCACGACCCCATGCAACGGATCTACGGCCGATCTCTCGCCGATATGGCCTACGGTAGATTGCGATCACAAATAACCAAACTTGAGATTCCACCGGGAGAGCCGCTCACCGAGGCGCAGCTGGCGGCCGAGCTCGGCCTGAGCAAGACACCTGTTCGCGAGGCCCTCGGACGGTTGCGTCAGGACGGCTTCGTCCTCAGTGATGCCAAGTCCCACTACCGGGCATCTCCCGTCACCATCAAGGACACCCGGGACCTGTTTGGAATGCGTGTGCTTCTCGAGGGGGAGGCCGCAGCCCTGGCGGCCGGCCAGGCCCTCGGACTGGGTGACCTCAAGGCCCTGGAGGCGCTCCAGGCCACCAGCTATGACACCAGCAGCCCGGAGTCGGTGGACGCCTTCCTGGAAGCGAACACCAGGTTCCACGTTCTGATCGGGCGCGTCTCGGGCAATGACCGTTTGGCTACGGCGTTGGAGCTCACGCTCGTCCAGATGGAGCGGCTGTTTCGTGTCGGTCTGATGCTGAGCTCGCGAGCCGATGAGATCGTGCATGAGCATCGGACACTCGTGCAGGCGATAGTCGCCGGGGATCCGGACAGGGCTCGGGCAGAGGCCATTCAGCAGGTGCGCTCCTCGCAGCACATGGTCATCGACGCCCTCGTATCCAGAGAGGAGGTTCTCGCCATGCCACTGAGGATTCCGGCACGTCGGATGTCCAGCCTTCCGGGCCGACCGGTGCCCGAGGGATGAGCACGGCAGGCTCCCTGCCCGCGCTGGGTGACCTCTCTCTCATAGGTGAGACCACCGAGGTGCCGCTGATCACCGGTGGTGCCACGCGATACAAGAATCTTGACTACGCGGCAAGTGCGCCGGCTCTCGCCACGGTGGCAGAGGCCGTGACGGAGCTCCTCCCGCTCTATAGCAGTGTTCATCGGGGAGCTGGATACAAATCGCAGCTCTCCACGGCAGCGTATGAAGGTGCGCGAGTCGCGGTGCATGGGTTCTTCGATGCAAGGCACGACGACTGTGTCGTCTTCGTCCGCAACACCACGGATGCCATGAACCTCCTAGCCGAGTCTCTACCCCGCGACTCGTCCGTGGTCGCCTTCTCCTCGGAGCACCACGCGAACCTCCTCCCCTGGCAAAGGATTCACACGGTTCGGTACCTTGGCTGCCCAGCCACCCCGGGGGAGGCACTTGAAGCCCTAGAGCGGCATATGCGCTCCGAGCGGACGGATCTAGTAGCCGTGACCGGCATCTCCAACGTCACGGGCGAGGTCTGGCCGGTCGCCGAGATCACAGCTCTTGCTCATCAGTACGGTGCCCGAGTGGTGCTGGACGCGGCGCAGTTGGCCCCGCACCTTCCCGTGAGTATCCGCGGCCTCGACGTGGACTATTTGGCCGCGTCGGGTCACAAGATGTACGCCCCCTTTGGTGCGGGCGTGCTGATCGGCCGGCCGGACTGGCTTGGGCAAGGCGCTCCCTACATGCGAGGGGGTGGAGCGGTGGACTTTGTGACCACTGACGAAGTCTTATGGACTAGCCTTCCCGACCGCCAGGAGGCGGGCTCGCCGAATGTCATCGGAGCAGTTGCACTCGGCGTGGCGGCGCAGACCTTGCAGGCCTACGGCATGGACCGCATCGGCCAGCACGAGCGGGAACTCGGGGCCTATGCGCGCCAGCGCTTGGGCGCTATCGCTGCTGTAGACATGTACCGCCTATGGCCGGAGGAGGCCGATCGCCTTGGCCTCGTCACCTTCAACGTGAGAGGCTTCGACCACAGCCTCGTAGCGGCCATACTGAGCGCCGAGCACGGCATCGGAGTGAGGCACGGGTGTTTCTGCGCGCACCCGCTGATGCTGAGCCTCCTGCGCATATCTGACGCAGAAGTGCGCCGGGCGCGTGATCAGCTGCGCGACGGCCAACATGCACGAATTCCCGGAGCGGTGAGGATGAGCCTTGGGCTGGGAAGCTCTGCTGCTGACATTGATGCCATGGCTGAGGCGATAGCCTCCGTCGCTAACCATGGACCTAGATGGACGTATAGGCTAGATCCATCCACGGGAGACTACGGACCGTCACCCGACCCGCGCGCCGTCCCGCGCGTGCACTTTCCCCTGTCGTGGTCGCACCCGGGCGGGGGCGAGAGTTCATAGTGAGTGCGGAGAAGGGCGACGCTGCCTCCGCCACCCACGCGCGAGGCGTACCGACAAGCTACGGCCCGCCGCGTTGCCGGACCGCACGTGCCAGCGTGGGTACCGGACCTCTGCGATGAAGTCAGCATGGCAGGTATAAGCATCCATCAATTCGCGGCCACGCCGTGTGAAGCACCATTCGGGGTTGCCCGAGCCCAGAGGGGCAGGGGCAGACACGCCCGCGAGCTAAAGGGGGGTCGATCCGGGTGCGTGGTGACATCAGGCGAAGATGCGAATGACTATCTGAGCAGAGGTGGTCCGCGGCCTCGTGCAGAATGCGCAACCTTGGGCTGGCTTCCTTTGTCGCGCAGTGTGGCGTGACCAACAACAGAAGGAGATTGCGATGACAAACAAGTTCGCTCCGGCACTTGGTCTACTGACCGTGGCCGGACTTATCGCGGCATGCGGGGGCACGAGCGGCGCACAGAGTGCAGGCTCCCCTTCGACCTCGTCTGGTCCCAGCAAGACCATCACGGTCAACGTTGGGGCTGTGTACCCCCTGACGGGGACCGAGGCCCTGAACGGGCAAGATGAACTCCATGGGGTGCAGCTCGCGGTCGACGTACTCAACGGACAGTACCCGAGTATCGGCCTTCCGGCGCTGACAGGCAAGAAGATCAACCTCACGAGCCTCGATACAGAATCCAACCCGTCCACTGCGGCCACCGAGGTCCAGACGCTCGACGCCTCGGATCACGTCGTCGGGATCATGGGCGCCTTCGAGTCCGGCGTGACCGCGTCGGCCAGCGAGGAGGCCAATCGGTTGCGGGTTCCGTTTGTCACCGACAGCTCGAACCTCGACAGTCTGACGACACGCGGTTACACGTACTTCTTCCGCACGGCGGCGGATGAGGCCGTCGAGGTGGATGCCTACTACTCGTTCCTCAAGCAGATGGCGTCGAGCCACCCGGTTGGTACAGCGGTCATCGTCTATCGCAACGACGCGTTCGGTGGCCCATTCGCGAGCCTCATCCAGAGCACGGCCGCTGCGCACGGCATCAACATCGTCAAGACCATTCCGTTCAGCCCATCGCCGACGTCTCTGACCACCGAGGCGACGTTGGCGGAGTCGTACCACCCGGACGAAGTCTTCTTTTACGGACTGACCCCGAGCACGCTTCTCTTCATGCACACGCTCGGAAGCATTGGCTACACTCCTCCAGCGCTGCTGACCAACGGTGGTGGATCCGACGACCCGACGCTCGCCACGTCGCTAGGCAACCTTGCCAACTACATGTACAATGTTTACCCGTGGTTCTCCGGGATGACGGCGACCAACCATCTCGCCGCCCAGGTGGCGAGCGAGTACCAGGCGCTGTTCGGAAAGGCGATGGATCCCACCTCGGCCCTCGCATTTCAGGGCATGATCGCACTGGGCGACGCCATCAACAGTGTTACCGGGAACGTCACACCGCAAGCGGTGCGCGATGCGCTCGCCAAGCTGAACATAACCAAGACGATCATGCCCTGGGCCGGGATCAAGTTCGACAGCAGCGGGCAGAACGCGCTGGCATCGGCGGCCATCGTCCAGATGCAGGCGGGCGAATTCAAGGCCGTGTATCCGGGGAGTGTGGCACAGGCGTCCGCCGTGTGGCCCGCTCCGGCGTTCAGCTCGCGCTAGGTGTGAGGCGTTTGGGGTAGGGAGCCTAGGAAGACCGAAATCATGGGGCTGTTCGAGAGCGGTGTGGTGTCCGGGCTGCTCGTGGGCTGCGAGTATGCCCTGGTCGGGGTGGGTCTCACATTGATATTTGGCACCATGGAGTTGGTGAACTTCGCGCAGGGCGACCTGGTCATGGTGGCCATGTACCTCGTATTCTTCCTCTGGTCCGGTGCCCATTTCGACCCGCTGCTGTCGCTCCCCATTGCGGCGGTTGCAGGGATCGCGATCGGGATACTGACGTACGAGGGGCTGATCCGGCCGTTGACGGGGAAGCCGGTCATCGCGCAGATGGTGGTGACCCTGGGCGCTTCGGCGGCTCTCGAGGGGGGTGCACAGCTGTGGCTCGGACCCAACACGGAAGGGATCCCGAATACGGTCGTCAGCGGATTTCGTCTCACGGCGGGGGCAGTCACCGTGACTGCCCCCGAGGCGATCGCCGCGTTCGGAGCGGTGGTGTGCATCGCCCTCGTGTCATATTTGGTTCATCACACTCGGATGGGCGCGAGCCTCCAGGCGGTCGCCCAGGACCCGTATGCGGCGCAGCTCGTCGGGATCAGACCCCGGCGCGTGTTCATGCTCGCCTGGGGCATCTCCGGGATCACGATCGGTGTGGCCGGCGCGCTCTTCATGCAGACGTATGCCGTAGATCCAACGGTGGGCATCACGTTTGCAATCTTTGGGTTTGTCGTGGTCATCCTCGGTGGCTTCGGGTCCATCTGGGGTGCCTTCTTTGCCAGCCTGATCATGGGTGTGGCCGAGTCGCTGGGCACCACCTATCTTTCGGAGTATGGTCTCGCCGTTGCCTTCGCGGTGTTTCTTGTCATTTTGGTGGTCAGGCCGATGGGGCTGCGGGGGACGTCGTGACGCCGGTGCTGATGCCGGGCGCCCGCCGGCCCAGGCCGGCCGTCGTCAGGGGCGAGAACCAATCGTCTGCATCCGGGATTGTGGGCCCGGTGAGGTGGCTGCTCGCTCGGCGGAACAGGCCTGTGCTCGTGGGCCTAGCGTTCGTGGTCGCGGGATTGTCGCCCCTGGTGGTGGGCGGCCTGGGATGGGAGACCGTGAGCTTCCAGGTCACGGTCTTTGCGGCGACCTCCCTGGGCTGGAACCTGCTCGGGGGCTACGGTGGCCAGATCTCGTTTTCGTATGCCGTGTACTTCGCCGCGGGAGCATACGGTGCAGGCGTCTCGGTGACGTCGTTTCACGCATCTCCCTGGGTGGGTATTGGCGCCGGCGTCGCCATCGCATGCCTCATCGCACTGATCACCGGTCTGCCTTTGTTCCGCCTGCGTACCCACTACTACTCCATCGCCACCCTGGCCATACTCGAGGTCACGTCACTGGTTGTCTCGGCAGCGTCACCGCTTGGCGCGAGCGGGGGCCTCGAGATCCCGATCACCCCCTATGGCCTCGGCTCTCTGGAGTTCTCACCGCTCAACGCAACCCCCTTCTTCGAGCTGGGCCTCGGGCTCCTCGGGGTCACCCTCCTCGGCGTGTGGTGGATCCTCAGGACTCGGACCGGCCTCTACCTGCGGGCTATCCGCGACGACCCGGTTGCGGCGGAGGCTTTTGGCATTCGCACCACGTGGTGGAAGGCCGTGGCAGCGGTGGTGTCGTGCATTCCTGCACCTGTGGCGGGTGGTCTTTACGCCATGGCGGCCCTGTTTGTCGACCCCAATACCGTGCTCAGCATTCCCTTCTCCGTCCTGATCGTGCTGGTCGCTGTACTCGGCGGGCTCGGCACCCTCTGGGGGCCGGTGGTCGGGGCGGCCTTGGTGATCACGCTGCAGCAGAACCTGGCGCTCGATCTGCCGGGTCAGGCCAGCGGCCTCGAGCCCGTGATCTACGGGATCGTCATCATCCTGGTCGGGATGTTCTTCAGCCAAGGAATTCTCGCGGCACGCCCCATTGTGGCGACGGCCTTGCGTCGGGCCGGCGCACGGGTAAAGGGGGTGCGGCCATGGTGATGCTCAGGGCGCAGGGCGTGAGTGTGCGGTTCGGTGGAGTGCAGGCTCTGCGCGACGTCACTTTCGAGCTCGGAGGGCCAGGGATATACGCTCTCATCGGGCCGAATGGTGCGGGAAAGACCACGCTCTTCGGCGTGATCTCAGGAGGCGTCCGCGCCACGTCAGGCCAGCTTTGGTTCGGGGACCGGCAGGTTCTGGGGTGGAAGCCCTGGGAGGCGGCCCGAAGCGGGGTGGCCCGAACCTTCCAGATCACAAGGGCATGGCGATCCCTCACCGTCATGGAGCACGTTGAGCTTGCAGCGGTGGCCAGCGGCGAGAGTCGCGGCGCGGCACGTGCACGGGCAGCCGAGCTGTGCGGAAGTGTCGGCCTCTCGGACGTGCAGCACCGACTCGCCAGGGAGCTGCCATTAGGTCAACAGAGGCGCATGGAGATTGCTCGAGCGCTCGCACTTGGACCGTCGCTGCTCCTCTTGGACGAGGCCCTGGCCGGTCTGACCGCCACCGAGGCGGGGGAACTTGTTCAACTGATCTCTGCTCTCCCCAGCCGCGATATCTGCGTCCTCATCACCGAGCACGTCATGGAGCTCGTGATGCCCATCGCCCATACCGTGTTGGTGCTCGACCACGGTGTGCTCATAGCAGTTGGACCGCCCGCCGAGGTCGCGCGAGACCCGACGGTGCTGGCCGCCTACCTGGGGGACGCGCATGTCACTCCTTGAGGTTCGAAGTGTGAGTGCGGCATACGGGCACGTCCGGGCGCTCGACCGCGTCAGCATGAGGCTGGACAAGGGTGATGCTGTGGCGGTAATTGGCAGTAATGGTGCTGGTAAGAGCACCTTGATGAACGTCCTGGCGGGTGTCAAGCAGCCGACGTCCGGGTCGCTCTGCTGGGGTGATCAGGATATGACGGCCTGGCCGACGGGACGCCGGGTGCGTGCCGGCCTGGTTCTCGTTCCGGAGGGTCGGCACGTCTTCCCCCGGCTCAGCGTTCGTGCCAACCTGCTACTCGGGGAGCACGCGCTCGGGCGCCAGCGGGATGAGCGTCAGCACCTCGACGAGGTTCTAGCCATCTTCCCTATTCTCCGAGAGCGATCCAGCCAGGTTGCGGGGACGTTATCCGGAGGGGAGCAGCAGATGCTTGCAATCGCGCGCGCGCTGATGAGTAAGCCGTCACTGCTGATGCTGGATGAACCTTCAGTCGGACTTGCCCCTGCAGCGGTCTCGGCAACGTACGAAGTCTTGGCGAGGATACGCGAATCTGGTACCACCATGCTGCTCGTCGAGCAGCAGGTGCACCGAGCCCTCGAGTTTGCAGATCGTGCGTACCTCCTGCAGACTGGAGTGGTCGTTGGGGAAGGGCCATGCGCTCAGCTCAAGGATAGCGAAGAGGTCCGCAAGGCATATCTTGGGATGTGAGGGGGTACAACTTGGGTTGCAGTCTAAAGTGGACGGAGTAACGATGGAAGACGTGAGTGAGACGCCGGTATTCAACGCTTTGGACAGCACGAGCATCGGTCAGATCGATGCTTCATACGTGGATAAGCTGTCGGCCTCGAACACGTGTGGACTGATCTTGGCCGTGTCCGTATCGCAGCCGCAGGCGGCGGCGCTCGCATCCCTGGCGACCTTCGTGCATGCCATTCACGCGTTTCCGAAGTTGGCGGTCGTGGCCTCCATCGCCGACTACCGGAGCGTGCGTTCCGCGGGCCGGATAGGGGTCTTCCTGGGCTTCGAGGACAGCTTGGCGGTAGGGGAGAGCGTTTCCTTCGTCGGTCCGCTCAAGGCATTGGGGGTCACATGCCTGCAGGTGACCTATCAACGTCGCAATGCGTTCGGCGACGGGTGTGGCGAGACGGAGCCCGCGGGACTGAGCAACCTGGGGCGGGAGCTAGTACGACAGTGCAATGACGTCGGCATTTTGTTGGATGTGTCACACTGCAGCGCTCCGACGACGCTGGAGGTGGCGCGGATGAGCAGAGCGCCGATTGCGGCCACCCACGTCGGATGTCGCGTCCTGGTGGATGTGGTGCGGAACAAGACGGACGACGAGATACGCGCTATTGCCGCGACTGGTGGCTTCATCGGGATAGCCGCGAAGTCCGGCTTTCTCGCTGCGGGGGGCGCGGACAAGGGTACGGACGTCTCCGACTATGTGCGCCATCTAGAGCACATCGTTCAATTGGTGGGCGTCGAGCATGCGGTGATCGGCACCGATATCGGTGATGAGCGCAAGTACACCCGGGACTTTGCTGAAGGCGTGCGCCGACGGTTCCCCGAGATTGGTCTCGTGGCGGAGGACCTCGATGTCACCAAGATCCACCCGGCAGGGATTGGCGGGCCAGGGGAAGTGCGGAACATCGTCGTGGACCTGGTGCGCCGCGGCTGGACACCCGAGCAGGTGAGAGCCGTTGCACATGGCAACGCGGAGCGCGTGCTCATGAGTGCTCTCCATGACTAGCCACGCAGGTCTGCTGGTAGGGCATCTGGGACCGGCCGTTGGCGATGGGTTGACCCGTTGGCCTGATGTTCGTGTCACGTCTTGTCACGGAAGCTTCATGGGGAGGAGGTGCGTATGACCCAGGTCACCGGCCGTGACCGGATCGCCGCCGCCTTGGAATCGAGATGTATCGACCGCGTGCCATTTGGGGCTTGGGGCCACCTGTTCGACGTGGAATGGCAGACTCGCACACTCGCGGACGCCACGGTGAGCACCGCAGTGGCAGCCGGCGTGGACTTCGTGAAGCTGCAGCTGCGCTCGACCTGCTTCGCAGAGGCCTTCGGCAATGTGTATCGGACGAGGGCTGCCTCCGGCGAGCAGCCGGAGCTCATCGGGGCGCCGGTCGGAGCGATCAGGGGGGTGGGTGCGATCGCCCGAACAGCCCCCTCACTCGTCGTTCTCGACGAGCAGGTCGAGTGTCTGCGTCTGGTGCGAGGGCAGCTTCCCCAGAGCCTGCCCCTCCTCCAGACCGTATTCAGCCCGGCCTCCATCCTTGCGCAGCTGGTGGGTCATGATGCCTCTGCCCTCACTGCCGTCTTCCAGGAGGAGCCGAAGGGTGTCGCCGAGGCTCTGGACGCTATCGCGGCGGCGCTTCTGACCTTCACGGAGCAATCTCTGTCCGCCGGAAGCGACGGCATCTACTACGCGCTTCTTCCCTACGCCGTGCCCCAGGTGGTCGGCGAGGACCTTTACATGCGAGTGGCGGGTGCGAGTGACGAGGCGGTCTGGAGCTTCATTCGTGACCGCGGCTGGTTCAATATCGTCCACATCTGCGGCGATGGTTTCGCATGGCGGTTCGTGGACGCGCTGCGACCCCCTGCGATCAGCTGGTCGATACACGGCGTCGCCTCACCGACACTCGCCGAGGTCCGGCAGCGGACCGGAGCAGCAGTGGTGGGCGGCCTGCACCGGTACACCAACCTTCGGGACGGCCAGCCGAGCGACGTGGAAGCCGAGGTTCGGCAGTGCCTTGCAGCGGCGGATCCTGAAGGGTTGATCCTGGCCCCCGGCTGTTCCGTTTCGCCGTGGCCTGTGGCGAAGCCTGGTAATTTCCGGGCGGCCATCACGGCGGCCGAAGCCCGCGGGTGCGGGGGGGCGTGACGCCCACAGACGGCCTCACGGGACCGTGTCAGAGGAGCGAGATGGACGCTGGCGAATCCGAATCCGTCACTATGATGGCGGCTGGCCGCGTGTCCGGCCGCCGCACCTCATGGGGCATCGAGTTCCTGGGCATCCCGTACGCGGCGGCGCCGCTGCGCGAGGCGAGATTCGCACCTCCCGGCCCGGTGCAACCCTGGAAAGGAACGCGCGCATGTACGCACCTGTCGCCCGCGTGCCCCCAGATCGAGACGTACGGTCCAGTGGGCAGCGGCGCCCTGTCGGCCCTCAGCCAGGCTGAGACCTGCCTCTGCCTCAATGTGCGCACGCCGAGCCTGGATGGCAGGTGGCCGGTACTGGTCTGGCTGCACGGAGGTGGCCTTGCCCTCGGCTCAGGGGGGGAGCCCTATCTGACCCGGGGAGCGTTCGCGCAGAGCGGCGTCGTCGAGGTGACGATCAACTACCGCCTCGGCCTCGTTGGATTCATGCCCGTCGCTGACGGCACAGCGCCTGCCAACCGCGGCCTGCTGGATCAGATCGCCGCGCTGCAGTGGGTCCACGACAATATTGCGGCCTTCGGCGGAGACCCCGCGCGAGTTACCATAGGGGGGCGCTCGGGGGGCGGCTTCTCCGTTGCCGGACTGCTGGCGTCCCCCACTGCACGAGGTCTCTTTCATCGCGCGGTGCTGAACAGCGGTTTCGGCAACGCATACCTGCTTTGGAATGAAGCGGAGCACGTTGCCCGACTTGTTGCGGGTCACCTCGGGCTTGCGGCACCGACGGCCCGCGCCCTGGCCAATGTTCCGATGACGGCCTTGCTGGAAGCCCAGAAGTTGCTCTGCGACGAGTGCTACACGCGTCATGACTATGGCACGTTCGGTGCGGCCGCGATACTCGGTCTACCATTTCAGATGGTCGTCGACGGAGGTGTCCTCCCTGCTCCACCGGGAACGGCAGTCGCTGAGGGCAGTGCGGCAGGCGTCCCCCTGATGATCACAAGCACGAGCCAGGAAGCACTCACGCACACGTCTATCTACAAGGACCTCGACTGGGAGGCCTACGGTCGGGTGGTGTCGGAGCGAGTGAGGTGGCCCTTTGGCGATCCGGCTGAGGTCAAGGCCTACTATCGCCACTGCTCAGAGGTTCGCGAACCCAGGGCTGCCCTGACCGTCCTCATTGGGGACCTCATGTTCCAGCTTGCCGGCTGCCGGCTGGCGTTCGCCCAGGCACCACATGCTACGGTGTACAAGGCCGTCTTCGACGGGAGTGGATCGGCTCGGCATGGTGAGGACGCCGGCTATGAGTGGTGGAGCCGGCGCGTGAAGGATCCCAACGTTCCGCCCATACACCGCGTGGCCGATCCGGACTTGGCGAATGCGGTGCACGGAGCTGTGGTGTCCTTCATCGGCGCCGGAACGCCATCGATACCAGGCGGCCCTGAGTGGCCGCCGTATGGACGGGAGAACCCCACGGTCATCTCTTGGAGCACGGGAGGATGCAGTGTCATGACCGACCCATTTGTCGAACGTCTACCTCTCATGAGTCGGGATCGCTTTTCCGGTGTTGAGTCGTGAGGCTGATCATGGTCGTCGTGGCACGGCTTGCGCCTGTCCGTCAGGCGCCCGCAAGTGGCGCAAGTGTCGCGGGGCGAGTTGGCGGGGACGATTCATGAAGGCTACCTGACGACACCGGGGAACCGTCTTCGGAACAGGCCGCCAGATCAAGAGAAGCGCCCGTACGCGGACGGTTAAGAGGGGGTCAGGCCAGTGCGGAAGGTTCACCGGTGCCGATGATGAACATCTCGCCGGTCACGCGGCACCGGGCTGACTCCAGTGGTTCTGCACACTGTCCGCCATTGTTCAGCCCCCCTCTCCCGCACCGTTGGGAAAGGGGGGCCCCAGCCGGCAGGACCTGGTTGTCGGCCGCATCCCGGAGCGAGCGTCACGGCTGCCGCTCGAGGGGTGCGGGGTCGCGGCCACCCGCGGCGGTCACCTCGATGCTGCCCCCGCGCTCCAGGAACTCGTGTGACTTCTCCTTCATCCCCAGCCGGATCGCCTCGTCGGCGGCGATGCCGTGGGCGGCGGCGTAATCGCGGACCTCTCGGGTGATCCTCATGCTGCAGAACTTCGGCCCGCACATCGAACAGAAGTGGGCGAGCTTCGCCCCCTGGGCCGGGAGCGTCTCGTCGTGCATCGAGCGCGCGGTCACGGGGTCGACACTGAGGTTGAACTGGTCCTCCCACCGGAACTCGAAGCGTGCCAACGAGAGGGTGTCGTCCCAGAGCTGCGCTCCCGGATGACCCTTGGCGACGTCGGCGGCATGGGCCGCGATCTTGTAAGCGATGACCCCAGCCTTGACGTCATCCCGGTTGGGGAGACCAAGGTGCTCCTTGGGGGTGACGTAGCAGAGCATCGCCGTCCCATACCAGCCGATCATCGCCGCGCCGATCGCCGAGGTGATGTGGTCATAGCCGGGAGCGACGTCGGTGGTGAGCGGTCCCAGGGTGTAGAAGGGAGCGTCCTGGCAGAGCTCCTTCTGCAGCTCGACGTTCTCCTTGATCCGGTGCATCGGCACGTGCCCTGGACCCTCGATCATCACCTGGACGTCGTGATCCCACGCAACCCTGGTGAGCTCACCGAGGGTGCGCAGCTCGGCGAACTGCGCCTCGTCATTGGCGTCGGCGATGCTCCCCGGTCGCAGGCCGTCGCCCAGCGAGAAGGAGACGTCGTAGGTGCGCAGGATCTCGCAGAGCTCCTCGAAGTGCGTGTAGAGGAAGTTCTCCTGGTGGTGGGCGAGGCACCAGGCGGCCATGATGGAGCCACCCCGCGACACGATGCCGGTGACCCGGCGGGCGGTGAGCGGCACGTAGCGGAGCAGCACTCCCGCGTGGACGGTGAAGTAGTCGACCCCCTGCTCGGCCTGCTCGATCACGGTGTCGCGGTACACCTCCCAGGTCAGCTCCTCCGGCTTCCCGCCCACCTTCTCCAGGGCCTGGTAGATGGGCACGGTCCCGACCGGCACCGGGGAGTTGCGGATGATCCACTCCCGGGTGGTGTGGATCTCCTTGCCGGTGGAGAGGTCCATGACGGTGTCGGCGCCCCAGCGCGTCGCCCATCGCATCTTCTCCACCTCGGCGTCGATGGAGGAGACCAGCGCGGAGTTGCCAATATTGGCGTTCACCTTCACCAGGAACCGCGCGCCGATGATCATCGGCTCCAGCTCCGGGTGGTTGATGTTGGCGGGGATTATTGCCCGGCCCGCCGCGAGCTCCTCGCGCACCACCTCGGTGGGCACCTGCTCGCGGATGGCGACAAACTCCAGCTCCGGCGTGATGACGCCGTCGCGCGCGTAGCGGAGCTGGGTGGGAGCGCGCCCGGGACGGGCGCGCAGCCGCGTGCCGGAGGAGGCCGGGGCGGGCTCGACGTCACCGCGCTCGAGGATCCACGGACGCCGGAGCGGCGGGATGCCGCGCTCCGGAACGACCTTGATCGCCGGGTCGGTATGGGGACCGCTCGTGTCGTAGAGGCGCAGCGGCGGGTTGTCCACCGGGCCGGCCGCCCCCTGGGACGGCGCCTGGTGCACCTCGCGGAAGGGGACGCGTAGGTCCGGCCGCGACCCCTGCACGTAGGTCTTCTGGCTGCCGGGGAAGTCTGCCGTCGCGGAAGTCCCGGTCAGCCGGTCAATCAACTCAGTCATCACCACCTCCTTCGGCGCAGGGGTGGCCCCGCGCTGCGAAGCGGCGGATTCCCTGCGCCGGCATGACCACGGATCAGGTTCAACGGTCGGCGGCCCTCAGCCGCCCTCTCAGCCCGGTCCCGCCGGACTCCCGTGCTCCCCATGGTATCGCGGTGGGCCACCCCACGCGAGGGGGTGCGCGACCGTGTGGCCATCGCCCTGGGGTGGCGGCGCGTCCCCCTCGAGGTCCGCGACCGTGCCTTGAATCCCGCCTCGCTGCGCTGGTGGGTGTTTCGGCGATACGTTTCGACACGCCGGGCTGGATTGCCCATGACCTGGGCCAGCCGATGGCCACGTCGTCGCCAAGGACCTGAGCCTCCGATCGCCCGTTGCGTGGGTCAGGCGCATGGGGCTGCACAGGGCACGCCTCGTGCGGCTATCCACATTGCCCCATGGGCGTTGGCTCGGAGGCCACTCGGCGGGGAGCGCGGCGCATCACGCCGACGGTGGCTGCCGGCCCGGCGGATCGTTGGAGACGCGAGGCAGGGTCCGCGGGGTGTCCGCCAGCCCCTCCCACGCTGGAGCCGCGGCGTCATCGTCTCCCACATTGCCGGCGAGGCGAGCGAGAAGGAGGTCGAGGCTCCCGAGATCGCTTCCCGAAAGACCGTCGCGGAGTCTGCTGTCGAACTCGACGGCCGCCTGGCGCAGCCGCACGAAGAGGGCATCACCCGCCTCGGTCAGCTCCACCTGCTGGACGCGATGGTTCGCCGGGTCGCGCCTGCGGCTGACCAGCCCGAGTGTCTCCATGGCGTTCAGGTGGTGGGTGAGGGTGGCCTCGCGCACGCCCACCGCCTGGGCGAGCTGGCGCTGGTTGGCCGGGCGCTGAATCTTCAGGTTGAGAAGGACGAGCCAGATGGGTACGGACCCCCCGCTCGCTGCAAGGGCGTCATCGAACGCCCTGCTGACCACGCGCGCCGTATGGCTCAGGCGAAGGCCGATGGGAACCTGGAGCGGTCTCACGCCGGGCAGCATAGCAGGAGGTCTCGTGATCTAATTATTTGACATCAAAGGGTAAGTGGTCTAACCTACTCCCCATGGAGATCCCACCTTCCACACGACAACCGGATTCGACGCAGCCGCTCCCCCGACCCGCGATCGGAGGCGGCCCGGTTCGCCCGCTGCAGGGCCGCGTGGCCCTGGTGGGCGGAGCCAGCAGGGGCATCGGCGCCGCCGCGGCGGAGGCCCTCGCCGGCGCCGGCGCCTGCGTCGTTCTCGGAGGGCGCGACCTCGCGGCGCTCGAGGCGGTCGCGGGGCGCATCGAGGGTGGCGGAGGCCACGCGGTCGCCCTCCGCGTGGACGTCACCGACGCGGGCTCGATGCGTGACTTCGTGGATCAGGCGGTGGCGACGTTCGGCCGGCTCGACGTGGCGTTCAACAACGCGAGCGACGGCCCCCTGCCGGTGCCGCTCGCCGACATGGACCCCCTGGAGTTCGACCGGGGCATCGCCACCAACACCCGGGGGACGTTCCTCAGCATGAAGTTCGAGATCGCCGCCATGCTGCGGAGCGGGGGAGGGGCGATCGTGAACATGGCCTCCATCGCCGGGATCAACGGCACCTCCAACCTCGCCGCCTACGTCGCCGGCAAGGCGGGCATCATCGGCCTCAGCAAGGTGGCCGCCCTCGACTACGCCGATCAGGGGATTCGGGTCAACGTCGTCGCACCCGGGCCCATTCTCACCCATCACCTCGAGGCTGCCGGTGCCGAGGCGCAGCGTCTCGCCGGGCTGTCCACCCCCATGCGGAGGGTCGGCACCGCGGCGGAGGTCGCCGAGGTCGTGCTCTGGCTCCTGTCCGAGCGCGCCTCGTTCGTCACCGGCGTGGTGATCCCCATCGACGGTGGCCAGTCGGCCGGAAACAAGCCCCCGCAGATGTATCGCCGCGGTGAGTCGATGGCCCCGCCGGCCACGCACCCGGTGACCAGCGGTGCCTGAGCAGTCGAGACGCCCCCTCCGCCGACGGATCCAGGCGCGCGCCATGCGGGCCGTCAACGTCCCCATGCGGATCGTCCTCGGTCTGCCGTTCGCGACGCCGTTGAGCGGCCGGTTGATGCTCCTCTCGTTCCGCGGCCGCAGAACGGGGCGAGCGTACCGGCAGCCGGTCAGCTATGTGCGTCAGGGGGCGGCGACGCTGCTGACCCCCGGCGGGGGCAGGTGGAAGTTGAATCTCACGGACGGACAGCCCGTGCGCATCCGGCTCCGCGGGCGGGATGTCACCGCGCGCCCGGAGCTCGTCGGGGACATCGAGGAGGTGGACCGGCTTCTCGCGCTGATGATCGCCGCCAACCCGCGCGTTCGGGCATTCGTCGGCATCCCCACCGGTGGCGACGGCCGCTTGCAGAGGGCCCCTCTCGAGACCGCGATCCGCCACGGCTTCAGGATCGTGCGCTGGCATCTCGATGGGGTGCAGACGTGATCTCGAACGACTCCGAGTGGACGCCTCCTGGTATGGAGACGATCTAGTGGTTGCCATAGCGCGCAGATGGTTCGAGAGCTTCGGCGCTGAGCCAGTCACCATGCGGGGGACCATCGTTCAGATGGTCGTGGATCGGCCACCCCGGGATCTGGAGGCGGCATATTGGGTCGCGTGCGAGCAGATGCTGCTGGCGGAGAACACTCTTGCGGGTTCGGGGATCTTCCTCCGACAGCACGCACGCACTCTCCGCGGCCGGAAGCACCGGTTCCTCCACAGCCGTCCCTGACCGGCCCGCGACGCCTGGCTCGGGGTCAGCGAGGGGATCTCATCCAGGGCGGTGCGCCTCCCCCCTCGAATTCAGCAACGGTAACGATGCGCGCTCCGCCGTGGGTGGACAGGGTGAGCAGGTCGGCATCGCCGGTCACCAGTACCTCGGCGCGCCCTGCTGAGGCGATCGCCAGGACCTCGTCGTCATCGGGGTCTCGACAGACGCAGGGCACGTCGGTCGGGGAGACCACCTCGGACAGCGCCTCCAGCTCGCCGCGGGCGGCGTGTGCCCGGTCCGGGCTCCATCCACAGACCTCCACGAGGACCGCCTCCAACTCGGCGAGGATGGCGTCTCCGGTGATCAGGAGGTGCTCACCCCGCAGCACCGACTCGAGAAGACGGCGCGGCCGTCCACCGAAGTGGAGGGCGGACACGAGGACATTGGTGTCGAGTACGACGCGCACTCAGCCCCGGACGGGCCGGCGCGCCTGGCGGCGCCGCTTGACCGCCGTGGCGATCGCCTCCTCCGCCAGCGAGCTGGCAGCCGCTCGGGCCTCTCCGTAGGCGAACAGCTGCTCCCACCGATGCCGCCTCTCCGCGTACTGGCGGAACGCCTCACGGAAGAGCTCACTGCGGGTGCGCCCCTCCTGGCGCGCCAAGCGGTCGACCTCGCCCGCCAGCTCCGGCGGAAGCGAGATCGTCACAGTGTCCGTGGTTCGCACGAGTCAAGAGTACCACTAAGTAAGACGGATACGCGTCGGGTACGCGTTCCCCTCACCCGATGCCCGCTTCCCTGACCAACGACATCCAGCGGAGGGAGAGGGATTCGAACCCCCGAGGGCTTGGCGGCCCTTGCGGTTTTCAAGTGCGGCGATTGGCGTGTTATGGAGTGCCGTGGGGTGTGTCGTCATGAATACGAATCAAGACAATTCTGTGGTGGTTTCGTGTTGCCTCGTACCGCCTCATGCCGTTGCCAGGGTGGTACCGCTGGTGGCAGTTGCCGCCGCCTGAACGGGACAACGAAGAACACGAATGTTCTATCCTTCAGGCATGTCGATGGAAGCCAGCACAGCGTCCGAGGAGCGGGTGGAGCGAGCCTTCACCTGGGAGCGCGTGCGCCGGCTCACGGGCCTCAGCAAGCGGCAGCTCCAGTACTGGGACGAGAGGAGGTTCCTCCGGCCCAGCCTGTCCGCTGGTAGGGGCCGCGGCCACCCGCGCCTCTACAGCTTCCGCGACCTCGTCGCCCTCCGTGTGGCGGCCGAGTTGCGCCGCCAGGGGATCAGCCTCCAGGAGATCCGCAAGGTGGACCGCCACCTTCGTGCCCTCGACTACTCACAGCCTCTCGCGGAGCTCCAGTTCTTCGTCACCGATGGACGGCTCTACTTCGAGGAGGCGGAGACGGTGCGTGCTGGCAGGCGCCCGGAGCAGATCGTGGCGCTCTACACTGTGCCGATCCAGAAGATCGTTGAGAGCCTCGAGGCAGGCATCGTGGAGATGCGGCACCGCCCGGCCGGTCAGTTCGAACGGCGACGCGGCACTCTCGGCTCCAAAGAGGTCTTCGCTGGCACGCGCATCCTGGTCGACTCGGTCAGGCGCATGGTGGCTGCCGGCCTGCGGGCCGACGAGATCAGGGCTGCCTATCCTGACCTCGAACCTGCCGACATCGCCGCCGTCCGCCAGGAGAGCTCGACGCGTCCCCGCGACCACGCCGCCGCCGGCTGAGCTTCTTCGCCGACCAGAATCTGGACGCCCGCGTGGCGAACTACCTCCAGGGCCGCGGGCACAGGGTGGTCAGGGCGGCGGCCGCCTTGCTGAGTGCTGAGAGCGATGCGGTCATCGTCGACTATGCCCTCGCCAATGACCTGGTGATCGTCACCTTCGATGCCGACCTGCGCAGCGGCTCGGTACGGAAGGGCTGTCGCGTCCTGTGGATCGACGGACCGGAGTGGACGGCGCGCGACCGTGTCGCCACCCATTACGGGGACATCATCGGGTTGCTCAACCAGTCTGGGCACCTGGTCAGTCTCCCCGACGGAGGGCCGCCGTTTGCGGGTGAACTCGTTGTGAAGAGCCGCCGAGGGCGACCACGCCGGCGTGGCGGCGCTGCCAGATGACGGCAGTGCGGTAGTCGCTCGCCGAGCTGATCGTCGCGGTCACCGTCGACGCGTACTATGCGGCCGGGGCCGGTGCTGAACTCGCGGCGGACCAGATCCGGCTGATCCGGAGCGCACAGGCTCGCTTGGCATGCACCCCTCGGGTCTGGTTGAGCCCTCGAAGCTCCGCCTCCAGGTCTCGCACCAGCTGCTCGCGCTGCTCCCGATCCCGATCGGCCTCGAGAGGGTTGCGGCAGATGACGTAGCGGTGGCGGGCCTCCCCGTTGCCGACGGTGACCTCCTTGACCTCCAGGTTGTCGCGCACCACCCGGTAGCGCCCCTGCCGGGAGAGCGCCGCCTCCACCGCCGGCAGCCCCGCCCGCATCCGCTCGCCGATGATGTCGTGGCCGCCGCCCCGCTGCAGGTAGCGCAGGCTCTCCTCCCCGGCGAAGCCGCGATCGGCCACGAACACCACCCGGTTGAGGCGCCAGCCCCGCAGGTCGTCCTTGACCCGCTGGACGGTGCCAGCGTCGGCGGTGTTGCCGGGGAACACGTGCTCGAGCGGGACCGAGTAGCGGCGCTGCTTGAAGGTGACCAGCTGCTGCAGACTCACCCGCACCGGGTGGCGGGTGCAGGGCAGGAAGGGATGCTCCGGCACCGGGGCCAGGAGGGGCCGCTCAGCAAGGAAGCGCTCGCCCACCGTCTGCACTTGGCCGCGGCGCCGCCGCTGCTCCTCGGTCTGGCACCGGAAGGCCAGCACGTCGTTGAGGTCCTCCCGGCTGTCTGCCGTGGGGATCGGCACCATGTAGGCCCGGCGGAAGTACCCGACGAGGTTTTCGACGAGCCCCTTCTCATGGCCCTCGCCGGGGTTGCAGTGGTGGGCCCGGAAGCGGTACGCGCTCTGCAGGGCCAGTAATTCCTCGCAGGCCTTGAACTGGCCGCCGACCAGCCGGCCCAGCTCGCTGGCGTTGTCGTACCAGCACGCCGCCGGGGCTCCACCCCATCTGGTGAAGGCGGCGACGGGGCCGTCCAGCCACGCCGCCCGGTCCTTCTGGCTGTACGCCACCACCACGTCGCGGGTGGAGTGGGCCAGCCGGGCGCAGAAGATGTGCGCCGTCCGCAGCTCGCCGCCGATCTCCGCTGGCCCAGGACCTGTCACACTGGACCGATGGATCATGCGTCGCTGGCTATCCTGAGCAGATGCTCGATCTGATCTCCGCGCCGACGAACCTGGGGCTCCGTCCGCCAGAAGCAGGTTGCGTCCCGGGCACCGCGAAAGCCCCTGAAGCCCTGCGCGAAGCCGGATTGCATCAGAGGCTCGCGCGGGTAAGCCGAGACGTCGGGGTGGTCCTGCCCGGACGGTACCGTGACGACTACCGACCAGGGCGAGCCCGGCTCCGCAACCAGGAGGCGATCGTCGATTACACCACCCGGCTGGCCGGGCGAATCGCAGGCAGCCTCGGCATCGGCCACACCCCCCTCGTACTTGGCGGTGACTGCAGCGTCCTCGTCGCAGCCGGGCTGGCACTGGCGCGCCGCGGGCGATTCGGGTTGGTTCACCTCGATGGGCACACCGATTTCCGGCACCCGGGCAACAGCGACGACTGCGCCAGCCTCGCCGGCGAAGACCTCGCCGCTGTCGTTGGGCGGCACTGGGATGCGATCTCGAACCTTGAGGAGCGCCGTCCCTACATCGAGCCGGAGCACGCCCTGCATCTGGGCTGCAGACCTGACGACGCGTGCCTGGACGAAGTGATGGCCACCATTGCCCTCACGATGACTTCGGAGGAAATCCGCGCACGCGGTGCCCTCGACGCTGGAACCGCCGCGGTCGACTTGCTTTCCTGCGGACCGGTCGACGGGTACTGGATCCACCTCGACGTCGACATCCTCGACGCTGCTGTCATGCCGGCTGTCGACAGCCCGAGCGGAAACGGACTGTCTGTTAGCGAACTGACGACTCTCCTCAGCGTCGTCTGTCCCGGTGCTATCGGTGCCGATGTCACCATCTTCGACCCCGACCTCGACTTTGACGGGCGCCACGCCCGAACCGTCGCGACAGTGATCGAAACGGGGTTGGCGCGACTCGGCGATGGCAGTTCGCACCCCTGATTCGCCAATCGGCGTGAAAGTGGAGCAACAAGTCCTCCGAGCCTCGCGATCTCGTGCCAGTGTGGGGCGCCAGCGGAGATGAGCGCCCTCTCTGCCAAGCTGGAGTGAGACAGGGACCCCCTGAGGATTTACGGCACTGCTGCCATTCCTGTGGGTGAAGTGAGGGGGAGATAGGAAGACGCACGCGGCCTGTTCCGTACGATCTCGGGTGTTGAGTCCGGAGATCGTCTGGAGGGCAGGAGCGCGTGCGTCCGATACGAGTATG
>JAJZNI010000014.1 GCA_021847925.1 bacterium | reverse complement strand
ACGCCGCCCGGCGCCGCGTCCACCCCCCCCGCCACGAGCGCCGCCCGCGTGAGGGGGGTGGGTCCGGACGGGCGGAGCCGGGCGGCCGCCTCCGGGGGAGGCGGACCCTCCCGTCCGCGGCGGCACTGCCTCACCTCGCGACCGGGGGCGCAGCGGGAGGGGGGGGAATGCGGCGCGGCGCAGACGCGCCGGCAGGGGCACGATCGTCCGTCCCGCACCTGCCCACGCCGCCCCGGCCCGGCGCACGCTCTCCGCGAGGAGGGCGCGCGCACGCTCTCCGCTCCGGGCGCGCAGCCCGGGGCGCACGCTCCGAACCGGGTGCTGGGCGGGCTGAGGCTGGGCGGGTGAGAGGACCCGGCCCTGGATGGCGAGCCGCCGGTCGCTGAGGGGGGCCGCCAGCGCGGCGATCTCGCGGTGGGTGCGCAACGAGGGTTCGCCGGCGGCCGCGAGGATGGCGTCCCGCGCCCCCGCCGCGGTCGGACCCAGCCAGGCGCCGGACCCGGTGATCAGGTCGACGAGCGGACCCCGGGCGGTCATGGACCCGTCGCCGCGGCGTCCCGGGGGAGGTGCGAGCGCCGCGGCCATGATCGCCGCCACCGCCTCGATGTCCGCGGTCGCCCCCGGCGGACCCGACTCCGGAGCGGCGCCCTGGGGCACCCCGGCGGCGGCGTTCGCCGCGCGGCCCAGCCCCATGTCGGCGATCCTCGCCCGTCCGTCCACACCGATCAGCACGTTCCCCGGGTGGAGCCGCCCATGCACGACGCCCGCGCCGTGAGCCACGGCGAGACCGGCCAGCATGTCCAGCGCGATCGCCGCAACGTGCTGGGGAGTGAGGCGCGCCACCGCGACCAGCCGGCGCATGCTGACGCCACCGGCATGCGGCCTGGCGACCCAGACGGCCCCGCCCTCCTCCCACGATGTCGAGGGCGGGAGGAGGGCGGGGTGGCGGAGTGTCGCGGCACGCTCCAGGGCGGCGAGCATGGCGGCGCGCGCACCGGCGGGCATCGCGCCGAGACGGTGCACCACGACGAGCTGCCCATGCCCGTCCGCGGCGAGCCACGTGCGCGAGTCGGGTGACGCCTCGAGGAGCTCCAGCAGGTGCAGATCGTGCGCGCCCACCTCGTCCTGGTCGCGCTCACGCAGGCCGGGGGTCATCTCACGCGCCCCTCGTCAGGGAACCGATGCGCGATGATCGTCCGCACAGCGCTCGCCACCTCGCCGGCGACCGGGCGCGACAGGAGGCGACGGAGCACATGCCTTTCTCCACGCGATTCGGCATCGACCTCGGCACCGCGAACACCGTCGTCTGCCACCGCGGCGGCAGGATCGTCCTCAACGAGCCGTCGGTGATGGCCGTGCGCGCCGACGGGGGCAACTCCGCGCCCGTGCTCATCGGCCGCGAGGCGCGTGAGCTGATCGGGCGGACGCCCGTGGGGCTGACCACCGTCCGGCCCATTCGGGACGGGGTGATCACCGACCTCCAGTCGGCCCGCACCTTCATCGTCGCGATACTGCGCCGGGCGCTTCGACAGCCCTGGGAGCGCATCCGACCCCGGGCCGCGGTGGGTGTGCCGGCCGGCGCCACCTCACTGGAGCGCCGGGCCCTGGTGGAAGCGGTCGAAGAGGCGGGCGTGAGCCGTGTCGACCTCGTGCCCGAGCCGGTCGCCGGAGCGATCGGCTGCGGTATCGATCCGCTGCAGCCGCGGGCGCACATGGTGGTCGACGTCGGGGGGGGGACCGCCGAGGTGTCGGCGTTCTGCTTCGGGGGCATCCTCTCCACGCGCTCCTGCCGCATCGCCGGCGACGAGATGACCATGGCCCTCCACCATTTCCTCCGCCAGGAGCACCAGCTGGTGGTCGGCGAGCTGACGGCCGAGGACCTCAAGATCCGCCTCCGCGACGCCACGGCGGAGGGCCAGCCGCTCGTCGTCGAGGGCCGCGACGTGCTCACCTCCCGCCCCCGCCTGATCACGCTGGATCCCCAGGAGGTGGCCGACGCGCTGCGACCCACCGTCGATGGGATCGTGGATGCGCTCACCGGGTGCCTCGAGGACCTGCCACCCCAGGCGGTGGGCGACATCATGCACGAGGGTGTCATCGCCTTCGGGGGGGGATCGCTGCTGGCCGGCTTCGAGCAGCGCCTCGAGGAGGAGTTCGGCTTCGGCGTCCAGCACGCCCAGCGCCCGCTCACCTGCGTCGCCGAGGGTGCCGCGCGGGTCGTGTCGATGCCCAACGTCATCGCCGCGTTCTCGGGACGCTGATCCGCCCGCGGAGGGTGCCGGACCGGCACGGCCGGGAGTCGACGCATGCGATCACGCTCCCCCGGCGGAGGTGGCCGGAGCCGGGGTGGGGACCGGTGCCGGCGTCGCGCCGGTGACGGGGGTCACCGACATGATCTGCGCCTCGTGAGCGGCGAAGTACTGGAGGAGGGAGTCGACCGCCGGCTCGCAGTCGTAGTAACCCTGGCCTCCCCCATGGACCGCGCAGGCCACGACCACCTGCGGATGGTTGACCGGGTACACGGCGTCATACCAGGCATCGGGGCCCTGGTGCGGTGCGGAGGGGTCCTGGGCCGTCCCGGTCTTGCCCCCGGCGGGTTGAGGGAGGTTGCGCAGCATGGTCCCCGTGCCCTGGGTGACCTCCAGGGCGAGCCCGCTCTGCACGGGGCCCAGGCCCGCCGCGAACGAGAGCGCGGGGGCCGGGAAGGACAGGGGAGAGCTGCTGCCGGAGCGGGCGACGGCCAGCCCGAGGTGGGGGGTCACGAGGTGACCGGTGGCCACGGCGTCGAGCCAGCGGATGTCCTGGATCGGCGTGACCGACGTGTAGCCCTGGCCGATGCCCATCATCGGGGTCACTCCCGGGTACCAGATGGCCCCCGCGGGCATGTGCCCGGGGTAGTAGAACTGCCCGGGGTTCTGGATGGCCGTGGGCAGGTCGATACCGCTCAGGGAGCCGACTCCCAGCTCCCTGGCGATGGTGGCGATCCGCTGCGGCCCCAGGGCGAGCGCAAGCTGGTAGAAGTAGACGTCGTTGGACCAGGCGATCGCCTCGGGAAGGTCCTGAGGCGGCAGGCAGGTCCAGTTGTGGAAGGTGATCCCCTGATAGGTGTAGGTGCAGCCCGTCGGGATCACCCTCGCGGGCGGGATGGCGTTGTACACCATGTCCGCGGCCGATACCACGAGCTTGAAGGTCGAGCCCGGGGGCATCTCCCCCGCCACGGCGTTCGCGGCGCCGTCCAGCCCCTGGCCGGCCATGGCCAGGATGGCGCCGGTGTTCGCATCCATCACGATCATCGATCCCCAGTCCCCCGTCTGGCTCTGGGGATAGGCGCCGGCCATGGAGAGGCGGAGAAGCGACGCCGCCTCCTGCTGGAGGGGCAGGTCGATGGTGGTCTGGAGGGCGCCCCCGGCCACCGGGGCCGTCCGGCCGCCGAGGGCGACGGCGCTGCCGAGGGGGCTGACCAGGACGCGCTGCTCACCGTCCTGTCCGCGCAGGTATCGGTCGTACTCGGCCTCCAGCCCCGTGTGACCCACCACGTCGTTGGGAGGCAGCAGGCCGAGCTGGCTCACCTGGTCGGCCCATTCGGGGCCGGTCGTCCCGAGCAGGGGGCCGAGCAGGCTCGCGTAGGGGTCGGAGATCTGATAGGCGGGATCGAGGATGACCCCGGGGAGACGGTCCGCGCTGATCCTTCGCTCCGCCTGGGGGCCGACCGTGGCGGGCAGGGTGATCGAGAGCTGCGCCACGGCCGCGTTGAGCCTCGTCTGGAGCGCGGCGGGGGACTCACCCAGGAGCCGCGCGAGGCGAGCGACTCCGGCCGGATGCCCGTCGAGCAGCCCGGGGATGACGACCACATGCCACGCCAGCTTCTCCGTGACCAGGGGCACCCCGTGGCGGTCGAGGATCTCGCCACGCGGCGCCGGCAGGTTGATGCTCCGGGTCACCTCGGCGAGGGCCGCCGTCCTGAGCCGCGCGCCGCTCTGCGTCTGGAGCTGGAGCATCACCACGCCGGTGCCCATCAGGGCCAGGACCAGGCCGAAGGCGCTCACGCGGGCCAGGCGCGGGGTCCGGCGCAGCCGCTGCGGCGCTCGCCAGAGGACGCGATCCTCGGCATCGCGGCGAATGCTGAGGGCCACACCGATGGCGGCCAGGGTGGCCACGGCGGCGGAGCCTCCCGCGCTGATCAGGGGACAGGGGACGCCGGCGAGGGGAAGCAGCCCGATGCCACCGGCCGCCGAGATCGCCACCTCGCACCCGAGGAGGACGGCGAAGCCCCCTCCCACGAGGCCCGCGCGCTCGGTGCGGGCCGCTCGGGTGATCATCACCAGGCGCCACATGAGCAGCGCGGTGAGGAGGAGAACGGCGGCGCCGGCGATCAGGCCGCGCTGCTCCACCAGGCTCACCAGCGCCAGGTCCGTCTCTCGGGCAGGCAGGTACTGGGAGAGCAGCGAGTACGGCACCACGGAGTGGTTCCCGAGCAGCCCCCCGGAGGCGACGGCGATGTGGGCCTGGAGCACGGTCCACCCCGAGCCCAGGGCGTTCGCCCCGCCGCTCAGGAAGCTGTGCAGGCGCTGCAGCTGGTAGGGCCGGAGCAGGTGGAGACCGATGGGCACGAAGGCCGCCGCCGCCGCCGCCGTGGCCATGAGGCTTCGGGCTCGAACCCGGGCCTGGATCGCCACGGCCGCGAAGACGATCATGAGGAGGAGGGAGGTGCTGAGATCGGGCTCGATGAGCGTGAGCCCGATGGGGAGGGCGGCGAGCCCGAGGGCGATCAGGTAGCGGTGCTTCCGGGTGGGGTCGCCGAGCACGTCGGCGAGGACCAGGAGCAGTCCGATCTTGGCGAACTCAGACGGCTGGAAGAGGGCTCCGCCGATGGCGAGCCAGCGCCGGCCCCCGTCCACCCCGCTGCTCCCGGCGAGCGACACGGCCGCGAGGAGAAGGACTGCGACCGCGTAGAACGCGCGTCCGAGAGGAACCCATAGGCGGCTTCGGGTGCGCCAGAGGATCACGGCCACGACGATGCCGCCGCTGACGGTGAGCAGTTGATGGAGGGCCTCGGCCCTGTCGTGGAGACCGATCAGGTTGAGGAGCCCCAGGGCGGCAAGCCCGATGACCCCGACCCAGAGCAGCGGGTCACCGAGGCGGTTACCGCGCCTCTGCGGACGCGCCGTCGCTCCGGAGCGACGGCGGGGCGGCTCCTCGAGCCGGTGTCGTTGCATCGCCTTCCCCAGGGTTGCCAGCGCGCGGATCGCGGGTGCAAGCGCGACACGGCGTGAACCACCGCATCGCCGAAGCCTTCTCGCTTCCCATGGTAACCGCGGATCTGCGCTCACGTCGAAACGCGATTCGCCCGTGCGGACGCCGGCGCTCTGCGTCAGCGCGGACCCGGCGCGCACCGGTCGCAGTGGGGTCCGCGCGCAGCATCGGTGCAACGCACGAGGACACCGTGCCGACGCGCGGCGCTCCGCACGCACGCCGTGACAGCCACCGCCGCATGCACGCGGAGCAATGCCGGCGCTGCCACCCACCGTGCCGCGGCGCGCCGTCGCGCCGGCTGGGGGGTGAGCCCGAGGCGGCTCCGCCGCAGGGGCGAGGGGGGCCGCAGTGCCCCCCTCTCGACCACCGGGGCCCCCATCCGGCCTGCCGGATGGGGTGT
>JAJZNI010000140.1 GCA_021847925.1 bacterium | reverse complement strand
AGCCGACGCGCGTGGAGATCACCCCGGGGATGCGCCGGAAGGCGTCCTCCACGCCCCAGAAGCAGCCGCCCGCGAAGGTCGCCGTCTGGGTGGAGGCGGCCGCCGCGGCCGCGGGGACGGATGGGGTCGGGGGATCGGGGCCGGGGGAGGGGGCGCTCATGTCCCCATTGTGCCCCGGGGCCGGCGCGGCCGCGCTCCGGCCCCGGCCCGGGGGTCGCGGGCGAGGCGGCTTGGTCCATGTGCGGTGATACTCTCGGGGGGGCTCCCTCGCCTGCAGCATCGTTCAGAGGAGCGAACATGCCCGCCTCCGGCACTTCCCGATCCCCCAGGAGAACACGTGCGACCGCGAAGCCTCCGGCGGTCGCGAAGACCGTGCCGGCGCGCGCCGGACGCTCCGCGACCAACGGGGCTCGGTCCAGGCGCGCCACCAAGTGGGTGTACCTCTTCGAGGAGGGCAACGCCCAGATGCGCGACCTCCTCGGCGGCAAGGGCGCCGGGGTTGCGGAGATGACCCGCGCCGGGCTTCCCGTGCCCCCCGGCTTCACCATCACCACCCAGGCCTGCAACGCCTTCTACGAGAACGGCAAGCGGTTCCCGGAGGGGATGTGGGAGCAGGCGCTGGCGGCGCTCTCCACCCTCGAGCGCCAGGCGGGCAAGGGTTTCGGCGACGCGCGCAACCCCCTGCTCGTCTCCGTGCGCAGCGGTGCCAAGTTCTCCATGCCGGGGATGATGGACACCGTCCTCAACCTCGGCCTCAACGAGACCACCCTGCAGGGACTGGCACGGCTCACCGGGGACGAGCGCTTCGCCCTGGACTCGTACCGCCGCTTCATCCAGCTCTTCAGCAAGATCGTGCTCGGCATCCCCGGGGAGAACTTCGAGCACGCCATCGACTCCGCCAAGAGGACGCACGGGGCGGGGAGCGACGCCGAGCTGACCCCGGCCGCGCTCCGCGAGCTGATCGAGACCTTCCGGGATATCGTCCGCCAGCAGAGCCGTGGCCAGGAGTTCCCCGAGGAGCCGCTGGAGCAGCTCCGCGCCGCGATCGGCGCCGTGTTCGACTCGTGGAACGGCAAGCGCGCGGTCGACTACCGCAACTACAACAAGATCCCTCACGACCTGGGCACCGCCGTCAACGTGCAGATGATGGTGTTCGGCAACATGGGGTGGGACTCGGGGACCGGCGTCGCCTTCACCCGCGACCCGTCGACGGGGGAGAAGGTGCTCTACGGCGAGTACCTCACCAACGCCCAGGGTGAGGACGTGGTGGCCGGCATCCGCACCCCCAAGCCGATCGCCGCCATGGAGCAGGAGCTCCCCGGTGTGTACCGCCAGTTCGAACGCATCGCCAAGCGCCTGGAGCGTCACTACCGCGACGTCCAGGACATGGAGTTCACCATCGAGCGGGGCAAGCTCTTCATGCTCCAGACGCGCACGGGCAAGCGCACCGCCGAGGCGGCCGTGAAGATCGCGGTCGACATGGTGAGGGAGCGGCTCATCACCCGCGCGGAGGCCGTCCAGCGCGTGGAGCCCGCCCAGGTGGACCAGCTCCTCCACACCCGCATCGACCCCGCCGCCCGGGTCGAGGTGCTGGGCATCGGGCTCGCCGCCTCCCCCGGGGCCGCCACCGGAAAGGCCGTCTTCGACGCGGACCGGGCCGAGGAGATGGCCAAGGCGGGCGAGAAGGTGATCATGGTCCGGATCGAGACCAACCCCGACGACGTGCACGGGATGATCGCCGCCCAGGGCGTGCTCACCTCGCGGGGCGGACGCACCTCGCACGCGGCGGTGGTCGCGCGCGGGATGGGCAAGCCCTGCGTGGCGGGCGCGGAGTCCGTGCTGGTCGATCTCGAGCAGCGTCAGTTCACGGCCGGCGGGCGGGTGGTGCGCGAGGGGGAGGAGTTCACCATCGACGGCTCCACCGGCCGCGTGATCTCCGGCCGCGTGCCGATGATCGAGCCGGAGCTGAGCGGCGACCTCGAGAAGGTCCTGAGCTGGGCCGACCAGTTCCGCCGCCTCCAGGTGTGGGCCAACGGCGACTACCCGCGCGACGCCGAGCTGGCGCGCCGCTTCGGAGCCCAGGGCATCGGTCTCTGCCGCACCGAGCACATGTTCATGGAGCAGGAGCGCCTGCCCATCGTGCAGGCGATGATCCTGGCGCGTTCGACCGAGGAGCGCCGCCGCGAGCTGGACCGGTTGCTGCCCTTCCAGCGGGCTGACTTCCACGGCATCCTCAAGGCGATGGCGGGCCTGCCCGTCGTCATCCGGCTCATCGACCCGCCGCTCCACGAGTTCCTGCCCTCGTTCGAGGATTTGCTGGTCGAGGTCACGCGGGCGGAGGCTCAGGGGCTGCCCCCGGAGAGCTACGCCGACAAGCGGACCATGCTCGCCGAGGTGCGGGCGCTGCGCGAGCAGAACCCCATGCTCGGCCTGCGCGGCTGCCGGCTCGGCCTGCTCTTCCCCGAGATCATCGAGATGCAGGTGCGGGCGATCATGGAGGCGGCCGTGCAGCTCACCCGTGAGGGTGTCGAGGTGCACCCCGAGATCATGATCCCGCTGGTGGGCACGCTCGAGGAGCTGCGCCGCACCAAGGGTTACCTGCAGCGGACGGTGGACCAGGTCCTCGCCGAGGCGGGCATCCGCATCGACTACAAGTTCGGCACCATGATCGAGCTGCCCCGCGCCGCGCTCACCGCCGCGGAGATCGCCGAGGAGGCCGAGTTCTTCTCGTTCGGGACCAACGACCTCACCCAGACCACCTTCGGTTTCTCCCGCGACGATGCCGAGGGCAAGATCATCATGCCCTACGTCGAGCAGAAGATCCTCCCCAGCAACCCCTTCGAGACGCTGGATCGGGGCGGGGTCGGCCGGCTCATGAACATCGCGGTGATAGAGGGCCGGCAGACCCGTCCGGATCTCGAGGTGGGCATCTGCGGTGAGCACGGGGGCGACCCCGACTCGATCGCCATCTGCGAGAAGCTCAACCTCAACTACGTCTCCTGCTCCCCCTACCGCGTTCCGGTGGCCCGGCTGGCCGCCGCCCACGCGAGCCTGGCGATGCACGGGGACCGGGACCGGTAGGTCGCGGGTCGCGGACCCGCGCCCCCGGTGGGTCGCGGGCCGCCGCACCGCGACCGCCCCGCCGCCCCTGGGTTCGGGTCCGCGCTATCCTCGGTCCGGGATGACGCACACGTGGGGGGCGCCGGAGCCCCCGCCCGCGGGGCTCGGGACGCGGTGAGCGAGCACGTGCGGGTGCGCAAGGTCGCGACCCGGGACGGCCGCCCCTCCATGCTCGACGACGGCCACGTGGTGGAGGGGGACGAGTTGGGGGCCCCCACCCCGGGCCAGCCGTACAGCGTGCGCCGCACGGTGGTGGAGCACGAGGACGCCCCGGAGGTGTTCGCCACCTCGCCGGTTCGCGCCATCATCACCGAGCCCGACGGCTCCATCGTGGTGCTGACCGACAACTCGCGCTACCGCGTGGAGGTCATCGGGCGGTGACGGCTGCGCTCCGGGGTCGGGCGGACGGGTGAGGCCGGCGCCAGCCCGCTGCGATCTTCGGGCCCGGCTCGGCGCCGCGATCGCGCCGGTCCGTCCGGAGCAGCCGGTCCCGGAGCTCCGCCGGAGAGGGACGTGAGCAGCCCGGACGCCGTCGACCAGGTCAAGGCGCGGCTGGACATCCTGGAGGTGGTCGGAGGGCGCGTGTCGCTGCACCGCCAGGGCCGCCAGCACGTGGGTCTCTGCCCATTCCACGCGGAGAAGACCCCGAGCTTCTCGGTGAGCCAGGAGAAGCAGAGCTGGTACTGCCACGGCTGTCACGAGGGGGGCGACATCTTCACCTTCGTCGAGAAGATCGAGCGGGTCGACTTCGCCCGGGCCCTGGAGCTGCTCGCCGAGCGGGCCGGGGTGGAGCTGGAGCGCGACCCCCGCGCGGCCGGGCGCGGCGCCCGGCGCCGGCGCACCCTGGAGCTCAACGCCCGGTCGACCCGCTACTACGAGTACGTGCTCTGGAACCTGCCCGGAGGCGAGCCGGGACGCCGGCTCCTGACCGAGCGGGGGGTGGCGGACGAGGTCGCGCACCGCTTCCAGGTGGGCTTCGCCCCGGCGGGCGGGCCGAGGGGCGACGCGCTGGTCCGCTACCTGGTGGCCCACGGCGCGACCCTCGCCGAGATCGTCACCGCGGGGCTCGCCGGTCCCACCGGGCGCGACCTCTTCCGCGACCGCCTGGTCTTCCCGATCGCGGACGAGCGCGGTCAGGTGCTGGGATTCGGGGCGCGGGCCCTGGGCGATGCACGTCCCAAGTACCTCAACACCCCGGATACCTCCGTGTACCACAAGACCAGCGCGCTCTTCGGGCTCGACCAGGCCCGCGACACCCTCCGCGAGCGCCGCGTGGCCGTCGTGGTCGAGGGCTACTTCGACGTGATCGCGGCCCACTCCGCCGGTGTGGCGAACACGGTGGCCGCGAGCGGGACGGCGCTGACCCGCGAGCAGCTTCGCGTCCTCGCGCGCCACGCCGATCAGGTCGTCCTGTGCTTCGACGGGGATGCGGCGGGCCGGGCGGCGGCGGCACGCGCGGTGGAGCTCTGCGACGCGGAGGGCCTCCCCGCCCGCATCGCGGTGATGCCGCCCGGCGTCAAGGATCCCGACGAGATGTGCCGCCGCGACCCGGCCGGCTTCGCGGCGCTGGTCGCGGGGGCCTCCCCGGAGTGGCTGGTGCTCCTCGACTGGCGGATGGGGGAGGTGGGCAGCAGCGCCGAGGAGCGCCGGGCGGCCGGCGACCGCGCCATCGAGCTGCTCCGCCGCATCCCCGACCCGGCCGTGCGGGAGCCCTACGTCCGCGAGGCGATGCGGCGCCTCGAGCTCTGGGAGGGCTCCGACTTCCCGCGCCGGGTGGCCCAGGCCGCCGCGGCCTGGTCGCGCGGTGGGCGGCGTCCGGAAGGCGCCGCCGGGCCGGCGCCGCCGGCGTCCGCCCAGCCCCCCGGGGAGGGGGGCGATGCGGCCGAGCCCTCCGGCGGAGACGGCACGGCGCCGGCGGGCGGCTCCGGGGCGGCGGACCCCGACCCCCGGCCCCCCTCCTGGGAGGAGTACCTGGTGGCCTTCGCCGTGCAGCGGCCGGAGCTGGCGGGGGTCATGGTCGAGCAGATGGGGCTGGACCTCGCTGAGCTGAGCAGCCCCGCGGCGCGCCGGCTCGTGGAGCTCGCGCTCGCGTCCCCGCCGGGCGCCGCCCTCGCCCTGCACCTCCTCTCCGCGCCCGATCGCCGCCTGGCGGCGAGCCTCGCAGTTCGCGACATCCCCGAGCTGGGGCCGCTCCCCGACCCGGTCGCCCTCCAGCGGGCGATCTCCGACTGCATCGCCCGTGTGGGCGCAGCCGCCCGCAACCGCCGGGCCCGGCGGGAGATCCATGAGCTCCTGCCCGCGGTCTCCGACCCCGCACGGGAGCAGGAGGCGGCCCGGCGGATCCGCGAGGTGATCGCCGAGCAGCGCCGGCCGTCGGGCTGAGGCCGCGCCGGCCCGGGGTGGCGGTACCGGTTGGTACCCTGGGGGACACGGCGGCGCCCCGGCCGGTCGGCCCCCGGGCGCGGCCGCCGGGCCAGGGAGAGACGATGGCGAAGCGCACGACGCCGCGGGCCGCCCGGCGACCCGGCGGCGCGGAGCGAGGTGCGGCCTC
>JAJZNI010000107.1 GCA_021847925.1 bacterium | reverse complement strand
GGTTGGGGGCGAAGTGCACCAGGCCGTCGGCGCGCCGCACCACCCCGGGCACGGCGACCGCGAGACCGGAGACCCAGCAGCCGCGGGGTATGGCCCTGCGCGCGGCGTCCAGGAGCTTGCCGATGTCCGCGACGGTCTGCTCCACCGCGAAGCGGCGGGGCGCGTGCGCCGTGCGGCCGCGATGCAGGATCCGTCCACCCAGGCCCACCACCGCCGCCGAGAGTGAGTTGACGGCGATCTCGGCGGTGATCGCCGCGGCGCCCTCGGGTCTCGGACCCGCCACCATCGACGGCCGTCCCGGGGATCCCAGCCGCGCCGGGTCGCCCTCCTCGAGCAGGCCCCGGCTGCGCAGGTCGACGACGAGGTCGCTGACCGTGGTCCGGGTCATGCCCAGAGCCGCCCCGACATCGGAGCGCGAGAGGGCCCCGGAGCGGTGCAGCGCCCGGAGGAGGAGGCTGAGGTTGTGGCGGCGAAGGGACTCCGGGGAGGCGGTGGGGCTCATGGTGTCAGCAGGAGTCGGCGGGCGGTGGCGGTGGGACAGGTGGCGGTTGGCGGGGCACCGCGATGCTCCGGGGTGGCGTCGTCGAGCCCGGGCGAGGACGTCTCCACGCGACCATCATGACACCGGCGCGCACACGGCGATCCGGCAAGCGGGGGCTGCGCATGACCATCGTCGAACGGTCACGCCTGCGATCGCGCGGTCCTTCGCGAGAGGACGTCGATGGTGCCCGCGGCCACCAGCACGCCGGCGACCGCCACGTCGATCCACGCCGAGGGCACGCCGATGAGGTACAGGCCGTTGTAGATGCCGCCGATCACCAGGCCGCCCAGGACCCCATGGATGGTCCGGCCCCTGCCGCCGAAGAGGCTGGTCCCACCGATGACGGCGGCGGCGACCGCGAGCAGGACATAGCCGTTGGCGGCCTGGATGATGTTGACGGTGATCGACACCTGCCATGAGGCGAAGAGGATGCCCGCCACGCCGGACGTCAGCGCGGCCAGGACGAAGCACCATATCCGCACGCTGGTCAGCTTGACGCCGGCACGGCGCGCAGCCTCCGGGTTGCCGCCGATGGCGTAGACGTAGCGCCCGAATCGGGTGCGCTGGAGGAGGATGGTGTAGATGAAGAGCAGCGCCAGAACGATGGCGATGATGAAGGGCACCCCCTCGATGGTCCCCACGTGCGCGCGGTTGACGTTGCTGAGCCCCACCACCAGAGCGCCCGCGCCGGCGAGAAGCAGGATCCGGAGCAGGGTGATGCCGAGTGGGGGCGTGACCAGGCCCCGGCGGCGCTTGCTGAGATCGCGGCGGAGGAGCGCGGCGGCGGTGACCGCCACCACCACGATGAGCAGGATCCAGCTCACGAGCGGGGAGAACACCCCCCAGAAGATGTCGTAGATGGTGCGTTCGCCGCTCACGTACTTGTTGCTGACAGCGACCGCGCTGCCGTGGAGCACGATGATGGCGGCGCCCTCCAGGACGAGCAGGGTGCCGAGGGTGACGATGAAGGAGGGCATCCGGAATCGGGCCACCAGCGTCCCCTGGATGGCGCCCACCCCGGAGGCGATGAGCAGCGTGACGGCGATGGCCAGCCAGGCGGGCCAGGCCAGGCCGTGGGTGCAGAACTGGCAGCTTGCGGGGGCGGACGGCTGGACCAGCTCGGCCACCACCACCGCGGCGAGCCCCATGACCAGGCCCACCGAGAGGTCGATCTCGGCGAGCAGCAGGGCGAAGATCTCCGCCATGGCAAGCAGCATGTAGATGCTGCTCTGCTCGAAGAGGTTGACCAGGTTCTGAGGCGACAGGAACTTCGCGTTCACCACCTGGAAGACGACGGCGACCACGACGATGCCGAGGACGACCGGCAGCACCCCGCTGTCGCCGGCCTTGACCTTGACCCACCAGCCCCGCACGTACTCGGCGAGGGAGTGGGCGAGGATCTCCGGCGGGACCGCGCCCAGATCGATCGCGGCACCGCCGGGGTCGGCCGCGGACGCCGCCGCCGGGGAGACGGCCGGCGGCAGGTCACTGTCGATGCGAGCCATCGCTCACTCCCCCAGGCAATCAGACACGAACGACACTCCCGGTCCGCGCACCGCGCCGGGAGAGGACATCGACGAGCACGGCGGCGAGGAGGACGCCGCCGGGCAGGATGTACTCGAGCGGGATCGAGAGGTTGCCGAGGCTGAGCAGCGAGGTGCCGTAGGCGATCCCGCCGATGAGCAGGCCTCCGAGCATGCCGTGGATCGGCTTGCCTCGCCCTCCGAAGAGGCTGGTGCCGCCGATGACCGCCGCAGCCACCGAGTAGAGGAGGAGCTGGCTCGGATCCCCGATGTTGGTGCTGTACTGCCCGTTGAAGAAGGAGCCGAGGAGGATGCCCGCGAAGCCGGCGGTGGCGGAGGCCAGGACAAAACACCAGGTGCGCACCCCGGCGAGGCCGATCCCGGCGCGTCGCGCGGCCTCGGCGCTGCCGCCGATGGCGTAGACGTGGCGGCCAAATGGAGACCGCCGGAGCAGCACCGTCCAGAGCCCCAGCACGACCAGGACGACCGGGATCGACCAGGGGACACCGGGGGTGGAGGTGGCGGCGCAGATCGCCACCGTGGCCACCCCGATCGCCGCGATCATGGCAACGCGTATGGCCACCAGGCTGCCGGGTGGGGCGACCAGGCCACTCCGGCGACGGTCGCGGGAGCGCCGCCAGAGCCCGGCACCGGACAGGAGCACGAGCACGGCCAGCGCGACCCAGGAGGCCACAGGGTTGATCACCCCCTGGATCAGGTTGTAGAGCACGCTCTGGTTCGGCGATGCCGGGCTCACCGAGACCGACGCGTCGGCGCCGCCCAGGACGAGGACGAGGATCCCCGAGAAGAGCAGGAATCCGCCCAGGGTCACGACGAAGGAGGGGATCCTCACCCGGGCGACCAGGGTGCCCTGCAGAGCGCCGATCAACCCGCAGCAGAGCAGGGTGGCCAGGATCGCCGCCCACCACGGCCAGTCGGGACCGGGCTGCTGCACCAGCTTGTAGGCGATGGTTCCCCCCAGGAGACCGACCGCGCCGATCGAGAGGTCGATCTCACCGAGGAGCAGGACCACGATCTCGGCCATGGCGAGCACCATGTAGACGGCGCTCAACCCGAAGACGAACACCAGGTTCGAGGGTCGCAGGAAGGCGTTCTCAGGGGTCAGAACCTCGAACGCGATGGCGACCACCACGAGGCCGACGACCACCGGGAGCACGCCGCTGTCCCCTCCCCTCACCCTGGCGAACCAGCCGCGCAGGTATTCGCGCAGCGATTGGGCGAGGATCTCGGGGGGCACCTCGACGGTGGCCACCTCGGCGGCCGCCGTCAGGTCGACGCCCGTCTCGGCCGCGTCGCCGTGGCCCGTCGCGGCCGGCGCCGGGTCTCCCTCGATCCGGGCCATGGCTCAGGCTCCGCTCCCGCTCGCGACCGGGACGCGCCCGCTGCTCCCGGTCGTCATGTACTGCACCACCTTGCGGAGGTCGAACTCGGCGACCGGCCCCTCGGCCACCTTGCGCCCCAGATGGAGCACCGCGATGCGGTCGGCGACCTCGAAGACGTCGTTGAGGTTGTGGGAGATGACCATCACCGCCAGACCATGGTCGCGGAGGCGGCGCACCAGGTCCAGCACCATCTGCGTCTGGACCACGCCCAGCGCCGCCGTGGGCTCGTCGAGCAGCACCACCTTCGAGTTCCACATCACCGCCTTGGCCACCGCCACCGACTGGCGCTGCCCGCCGGACAGCGACGCCACCGGCTGGCGGATGGATCGGACCGTGGTCACCCGCAGGTTGCTCAGGGTCTCCGCCGCCGCCCGCTCCATGGAGTCCTCGTCGAGCAGTCCGCGGCGGAGGCGTTCCCGTCCCAGGAACATGTTCTGCACGATGTCCAGGTTGTCGGCCAGCGCCAGGTCCTGGTACACGGTCTCGATCCCCAGGGCGGCCGCGTCGCGGGTGCTCTGGATGTGCACCGGCCTGCCTTCGAAGTAGATCTGCCCGCGATCGGGCTGATGGACCCCCGCGAGGCACCGGGTCAGGACCGACTTGCCCGCCCCGTTGTCACCGCACAGCCCGGTCACCTGCCCCGCGGGAAGGTCCAGGTCCACCCCGTACAGCGCCTGCACCGGACCGAAGTGCTTGTCGATCCCGCGGAGTCTCAGTAGCGGTTCAGCCTGGGGCGGGGGGCCGCCCTTCGTCTCCAACTCTTGCGTCATCTCTCTGACCTGCTGGGTGCGATTGCCGGAGGATCCAGCGCCGGCCCTCCGCGACGCCGGCGTGAGTGTGGAGATCCGGGCCGCCGGGAGGGCGGCCCGGACCTCCGGCTGGGAGCTGAAACTAGCAGTTCAACCCGTACTTGTCTCCGGTGGCCTTGGGAACCATGCCGCAGAGGGTCGACGCGCTGACGAAACCGTCCTTGACGACCGTGCTGGCGATGTCGGAGGCCGTGATCCACTCAGGCGTGAGCAGCGACGCCGGCTCCTGGATCGCCGAGTTGGACGGATCCGTGGTGGTGCTGTTCAGGAGCGCGGGGGGGATGGTGTCCCCGGCCAGCAGGATCGTCGCCATGGTGACGGCGTTCTCGGCCTCGAGGTACACGGGCTTGTAGACCGTGCCGCACTGCCAGCCCTCAAGGATGTTGGCGAGACCCTGGGGAGTGGCGTCCTGACCCGTGGTCGGGACGGTGCCGGCCTTGACGCCATCGTTGTGCAGGTCCGTGACGACCTCGGCGTTCATCTCGTCGTTGGCGGTGATCACGGCGTTGATGTTGGGATGGGCCGTGAACGCCTGCTGGAAGATGGTCTCGGCATCGCTGGTGCTCCAGCCCGGCGAGTACTCGTCCTCCACAACGGTGTAGTTGGAGGCGCTGCCGGTTCCCTTGGTGCCCGGCGACAGGACGTTGGTGCCGCTCGGCTTCTGGCCGAACACGACGCTGTCATACCCCTGGGCGAAGGAGATGGCGTTGGGGTCCGTGTCCTTGCCTCCGTCCATGATGAACACCTGCGGGTTGGTCACCCCCTCGGACGTGACGCAGTTCATGAAGCCCTTGCCGATGTCCTGACCGACCACGAAGTTGTTGAAGCTGTCGTAGTAGGTCTTCCCCGACGACGGGAAGATGGCCCGGTCGTAGTCGATCAGCTTGACGCCGTGGGCGGCGGCATCCGCCGCGATGGTCAGGCCGGTCGGCCCGTCGAGCGGCGTGACGATCAGGACCTTGGCGCCCTCGTTGATGTCGGCGACGGCGTCGTCGATCTGGGTCGGGTCACTGCCCTCCGCGTTCTGGACGTTGAACTGGACCTGGCTGTAGCCCGCGTCCGCGAAGGCGTCGGTCAGGTACGGGGCGTCGAAGTCCACCCAGCGGGCCGACGACGTCGTGTCGGGCATGATCGCGCCCACCAGCAGGTGGTTGACGCCCCGGGTCACGCACTGGGCGAGGGGCTTCAGGGTGCCCATCACCGACGCGATGTCGGTGGAGTACGAGCTGATGCTGAGCCCGGATGGGACGCCGGCGTGGCAGCTCGTGGTGGTCGTGGAGGAGGACGACGAGGAGGTGGCCGTCGAGGCGCTGCCGCACGCGGCGGCGGTGATGGCTGCGACGGCGACCAGGCTGACCCCGCCCAGCCTGCCGACCCGTCGCCTCCTCCGGCCGGAACCCTGACCCCGGATGTCCGATTGCGTGCGCATATGAACCTTGCCCTCCAGAGCGAACCAGCCTTGCTCGCGGCGCCCTCGCACGGGCGACCGCGCCGCCGCGGCATCCCGACCTCGGTGAGGCGGCGGCCGGATTCTGAATGACCCGGGAGAGTTTGTCAAGTACTCGGACTTACATCGCTTTGCCCGACCACGGAGGAGGCCGCCAGAGCGCTCCCACAGAGCCGGAGCCGGGCTCTCGCGACGGCGGCGGACGCGC
>JAJZNI010000072.1 GCA_021847925.1 bacterium | reverse complement strand
TGCGGGCGCAGCCGAGCCGTCGCTCTCCGCCGAGGGAATCCCCTCGCTGCCCCTGGGCTGACCACCCCCGCCCCCCTCTGGGTGCCGCTCAGGGAAGGGTGATCATGTCCTCCGCGGTCAGGGCGCCGGGCCAGTAGGCGCTGATGCTCAGCGCGGGTGGCCCGCCGGTCAGGGGCGCTGGGGACACGGCCCCATGGCCGTCCAGCGTGTACAGGCCGGGCGCCGTCCCGCCCGAGGCGAGGTCGATGGCCCGCACGATGTCCTCCGCCGGGTAGTCGGAGGACGCGACCGCGGCCGCTCCCCCGTACGGGTGGACACCGCCATAGCCGTCGAGAACATAGCCTCCGACGGGCTTGCCGCCGCTCTCCGGGAGGGCGACGACGTCCCGGGCGATGTCCCACCCCGGCCAGTAGTTGGTCGCGGGCACGACGGGTGCGCCGTTGAAGGGCCAGAGCCCTCCGAAGCCGTCCAGCACGTATCCCATGTCCGTGCCCGGGATCACCGTGATGCGGTTGGCGATGTCCCAGCCAGGCCAGTACCCGGCCGGCTTGTCGCACGGCACGTCGGGAAGGACGGCCGCGGTCTGCGCCCACGCATGCAGGCCCCCCCATCCGTCGAGCGTGCACCCCTCCGCCACCGGGTTCCCGTTGACGGTGGCGCACCACGCCACGGTGTCGCGGGCGATGTCCCACCCCGGCCAGTAGCCGCTGACGACCGGCTTGGGGGGGGCCGCGGTCCCGCCCACGGCGAACGGGGTGAGACCGCCCCACCCGTCCAGCACCCACCCGGTGTGCCCCGTGCTGTCGCAGGGGTCGAGCACCACCGCGCGGGCGATGTCGAAGCCGAAGTCCGGCTCCGTGGTGACGGGCGGCGCGTCACCAAAGGGATGGAGCCCGCCGAGGTCGTCGAGGACGTAGCCACCGCCCGGTGCGCTGACCCCGCTGGACGGCCCGCTCGCCTCGACATCCTGTATGTAGGTCGCCCAGTTCTCCTGCGTGGCCTCCTGGATCGTGTCCCCGGTGACGTACTCGCCGACGACCCACGCCCCATGCGGGTCCGAGGGGTCGTAGGCGGCGCCCCCGTAGTCGCCCCACCGCGCGCAGTCGGCGGGCGAGCAGGCGTTGCCCCTGGTGTCGAGGTAGTCCACGGACCCCACCTGCACCTGCTGGGTGACGTTGGGGCCGCCCGCGTAGCCGGCCGCCTGGGAGAGGACGCTGACCGCCGGGTGCGCGGATGCGCTCGACGTGGTCACCGACGCCACCATGTCGCCCGCGGTGTCGAAGGTGGCTGCCGGGTAGTAGTAGTCGGTGCTGGGGGCGGCGAGGTCCCACTGCTGGTCGGGGAGCACCGCCGTGGCCGATCCGGAGGCGATCGCCTCGATGAAGCGCGCGCAGGCCTGGTAGTCACCGGGCGCCGGCTCGCAGGTGTCGTTGGCCGTGGTCCACAGCAGGCCGTCCCTCCACGACGCGCCGAGGAGACGGTCGTCGTCGGTGTCGATGAGGACGCTGCTCCCCGGCTGGGGCGCCAGCATGGGAATGCTGGTGGCCGCCATCGGAACGTCCTGCTCGGACCACCCGATGCTGCTGGCCGCGAACGTACCCGTGATCCGGATCATGCCGAGCGATGGGTGTGCCGTGGTCTCCCAGAGGTTGGGGTCGGAGTTGTTGTACACGGCCCACTCGTCCGTGGTGGAGCTCAGGGATTGGGCCGGCACCAGGCCAAAGATGCGGGCATCCTCGTTGAAGAGCTGGACGCCGTGGAGGGGGGCGGTGCCCGGCACACCGCCGGACAGGTCGCAGGTCTGGATCGCGTCGCACTCCTTCAGCACCCACGCCTCCTCGCCGACGTACCCGCCGTAGAAGTTGAAGTCGTTCCAGGCGATCACGATCTTGTCGTCGCTGTATCCGAGCTTCGGCTGATCGTAGAGGAGGCCCTGGTTGTACCAGAAGGCGTAGCCGTACCAGCACGAGGCCGACACCGTGATGTCGAAGCTGCACACGGCGCTGGTGGCCGCGGTGGTCATGACCACCCCGCAGCTCCCCCCGGCCCAGCCGCCGGAGGGCTCGGAGAACTCCGACACCGTGAGATACCAGCGCGAGGTGGCCGCGTCATACTCGATGACCGGGTCGCTCAGGATGGTCGTGTGGGAGCCGAGCTGCCAGCAGTCCGGAAGCAACGAGTACAGGGAGGCCGAGGCGCGCAGCGAGCCGGACCGGGTGTACAGGAAGAGGGCACTGTTCACCACCTCGGCGACCGTCGTCGGCGACACCCCCACGTTGTCGTCGGGTGGCCTCGCATCCTCGTTGGTCGTGCCACCGCCGTCCCAGGCGCTGACGTCCTCGTCGTGGGTCGTGCCGGCGAAGCCGGTGGACACGGTCGTGAGGGCAGCGTTGCGCTGAGCCGGGGTGTCCGCCGGACCGGTGGTCGGCACGCCGGGGCCGGCGATCCGCACCCCCGAGCTCGCCACGGGGTGCGCCCGCGCCTCGGCCACCGCCTGGGGGTGGGGGGTGAGCACGCGTGGCGCGGGCGTCTGAGCCGGTGGCGTGACGTCGAGGAGGGATACACGTGGGGAGGAGTGATAGGAGCTGGCGGGTGCGACCCCGCCCCCGGGGGAGGTCGGGGTGGACGGAGCGGGCGCGGAGCCGCCGGCCGTGCCGCACGCGGCCACGAGCAGCGTCAGGATCGCCACGAGGCGCGCCGTGACGCCGGTGGGCCGCACCGCCGCAGAGGGGTGCATCCGTCTCATGAGGCCAGCGCGGCGCCGTGGATCACGTCCTGCCCCTCGTAGAACGAGGAGACGACATTGGGTGCCCCCCCAAAGGGATGCGCCGCGCCGAAGCCGTCGATGACGTACCCGCCGCCGCCGGGGAGCAGGGTGAGGCCGCGGGCGATGTCCCATCCGGGCCAGTACGCGGTCTGGGAGACGCTGGGCGCCCCGCCGAAGGGGTGGACCCCGCCCCATCCGTCGAGGACGTAGCCGCTCACCCCGTTGCCCCCCAGCACGATGGCGCGGGCGATGTCCCAGCCCGGCCAGTAGCCCGTCGGGGAGACGGCCGGCGGCATGTCCCCCGGCACCCCGAACGGGTGGATGCCGCCCCAGCCGTCGAGGACGTAGCCGCTCTGACCGTCGGCGCGAAGCACGATGCCGACCGCGATGTCCCACCCCGGCCAGTAGCCGGTCACCTGGACCTGGGGGGCGCCTCCGAAGGCGTGGACGCCGCCCCATGCGTCCAGGACGTAGCCGCTCACCCCGTCGCTGCGCAGCACCACCCCGCGAGCGATGTCCCAGCCGGGCCAGTAGACGCCCGAGCCCACCGCCGGGGCGTCGCCGAAGGGGTGGAGCGCCCCGTATGCGTCCAGCACGTAGCCCCCCTCGCCACTGGAGTTCAGGGCGACCCCCCGCGCGATGTCCCACCCCGGCCAGTACGCGGTGGTGGAGAGGGGCGGCGACGAGAGCGCATGGAGGAGGCCGCTGCCGTCCACCGCGTACATCGACGCGTACGGCGCCGGCGGCGCGGCGGACGCGCTGATGGTGGTGGTCGCCCATGCGCTGGTGCCCGGCGCGCCCCAACTCTGCCCCTGACCGTCGAAGGTCTGGACGAAGAAGCCGTAGCTCTGCCCGGGGTGGCCGGAGAACGTCGCGCAGGTCTGGGTGGTGTCGGTGAGCTCGCCCCACGCCCCGGTTCCCGCCCGCGCCCAGACCACGCTGTGGGTGGAGGAGCCCTGCACCGTCCAGCAGAGGGGGAAGGTGGAGACGCTCTCGGTCGAGGGCAGCGGGGTGATCCTCGCCACCGGACCGTGGACCACGGAGAAGCTCTGCGCGATCGCGTTCCAGAGATCGTGGCTGCCGCTGTCCATGCCCAGGGCCCAGATGCCGATGCCGCGCAGACCGTCCTGCGCCACGAGCTGGTACTTGTCGAGCAGGGACTGAGCGTTGTCGTAGTAGAGCTCGCGGTAGGAGTCGTGGTTGCCCCCGCAGGGATCACCGGACGGCGGGCTCCACCATGCCGCCCAGGGAGACGCCGCCGCCGGCGCCCAGCTCTGCACCAGGTTGTCCGGCGATCCCGCGGTGCACGCGAGGTCGGCGAGCACCCCCGCGTAGGGGACCGCCGACATCTGGTTGTCGCCGCCGCGCGGCGCGTTGAACGCCGCCGAGGTGGTGGAGTACACGTAGCCGTAGTAGGGGACGCCGAGGATCAGCTCGCTGGCGGGGATCTGGGTCAGGTAGCCCTGCACGATCCCCGCGTCCGTGTATGCGTACGCGGGGTTGGGATTGAGGGGCGCGTTGGGGAGGGTGTTGCCGTAGTTGAGGTCGTAGGCCATCACGTCGATACCGTCGACGTAGGGCACCAGCGCGGGGAGATCCCAGAGCTCCCCGCCCTGGTACGCGGACGCGAAGGTGTCGACGGTCAGGTATCCGCTCTGCGGGATCTGCGCCTGGAGGGCGCTGCGCAGCGTCTCGACCAGGGAGGTGAACCCCGCCGTGTCGGTCCCGTCCTCGAAGTCGAGGTTGACCCCGTCGATACCGCGTGCGGCGATCAGCGAGATGATCGAGTTGACCAGCGTCTGCCGTGCCGAAGCGCTGCCCAGCAGGGCGTTGGAGCAGGACGTCCCGCAGCTCGCGCCATGGTCACTGATCGAGACCACGACCCGGTCGCCCGCCGCGTGTGCGGCGTTGATCATGCTGGTCATCTGGCTGCTCCAGAAGCCCTGGTAGCCGCTGTCGTCCGTCACCAGCGTGCCACTGGCGGTGACGTTGACGAAGGCGTAGGCGATGGTGCTCAGGAGGTTGAAATTGACATCCTGGGCCCAGCTTCCCGAGGTGATCTCGCCCGTCTCCGCAAAGCCCAGGACCTCACCCGCGGGCAGGCTGGCGCCGCCGTTCCACGTGGCGCTGGCGGGCCCCGCGAACGTCGGGGAGGCGGAGCCGCCCGGGGAGACCGACGCCGGCTCGGCGGGGGCTCCCGGTGCGACGCCGGGGACCGGGGGCAGGTCGCTGGTGTCGAAGATGACGCTGGCGCTGGTCTCCCCTGGCATGACGGGGACGGCGGCGGCGTACGGTGAGGCCGGCTGCGAGCTCCCACCGGCGGCGACGGCCGCGGGCGGCGCGGCGTCGAGGGCGACGAGGAGGGTCAGCAGAGCGGCACCCGCGCCGGCGACTCGGGGGAGGGATCGCACAGTCCCGCCATCTTGGGCGGGAGCGCGGCTGCGCAGGGGTTCCTCCAAGCGCGCGTTACACGAAGGCGACAGGCCGCTCACAGAAATTGTGCACCGGCCTACGCCGGCCTGTGCGGTCGCCCACAGCTCGTCCGCGCAGGTGGGGAAGGGGATGTGCGACCACCGAGGCGGGCCGGCGCCCAGCCGCGATCCCCGGAGCGGCGGTGGCGGGCCGGTGACGGAGTGTCAACGAATGGTTGCTTCGCCCGCCGCCCATCTCCACCCCGCGTAGGCTCGCGACGTCGCCATGATGACCGGGGCCCGCGCACACGAATGATCGCCCGCCGCGGCAGCGCGCGCGTGCTCCTCCTGGCCGCCGCCACAACAATCCTCCTGAGCGGCGTCGGGACGGAGGTGGGCGCGGCGGGGGCGACGGTTTCCGCCGTCATGGTCACGGGACTCCGGAGCGAAGGCCGCGAGGTGGTGGTGAGCGGCGCCGCGCTGCTCGGTCTCGGCGCGTTCGACGCGACCCCTCCCGGCACCGCGACCCCGTCCGCGTCGGCGACCGCCCGCCGCCCCTATCGCGAGGTGACGGTCAGCGAGACCCCGTACGGCGATGTGAACGCCGAGGACCCGGCGCTCGGGGTCGCGTACGCGGGCGGGGGGGCGCCCGCCCGAGCCCGGCTCCAGGTCTTTCGCGCGACCCAGGGGGCCCGGCTCCTGGCCACGCCCAGCGCCGACCTCTTCGGATCCACGGTGAGCGGTGCCGCGAACCTCGTCGACCTCACGGTCGATGGACCCGACCCGGCGCCCACCGTCGTCGC